>DUCU01000021.1:0-1229 GCA_012959605.1 Dehalococcoidia bacterium
TGGCGGGGCGACGAAAAACGCCCCATGCTGCAGCGCATCTACGGAACAGCATGGGACTCTTCGGACGAACTTGCTGAGCATCTAGAGCGATTGGAGGAGGCCGAGCGCCGAGACCACCGCACTCTGGGTCGACAGCTCAACCTATATTCGGTACACGACGAGATTGGCCCCGGACTGATTGTCTGGCATCCCAAGGGTAGCCGCGTCCGGTCCCTGGTTGAGGACTATTGGAAAGCGCTGCACTACCGCCTGGGCTATAACATTGTTTACTCACCCCACATCGGCAAGGCCCAACTGTGGGAGACCAGCGGACACTTGGATTTCTACTCGGACGGCATGTTTGCCCCCGTGGAAGTGGACGACCAGCAGTACTACCTCAAGCCCATGAACTGCCCCTTCCACATCCAGATTTACCGAACGGCGTTGCACAGCTACCGTGAACTGCCGCTGCGGTACGCCGAGTTGGGGACTGTCTATCGCTACGAACGGAGCGGAGTCCTGCACGGTCTGATGCGCGTGCGCGGTTTCACCCAGGACGACGCCCATATCTTCTGCACGCCAGACCAGGTGGAAGACGAGGTTGGCGGGGTGTTGGAACTGACCTTCGAACTACTTGATGCCTTTGGGTTCAAGGACTTCTCCATCGCCCTGTCCACCAGACCCGAGAAGTACGTGGGCGAGTTGGACATGTGGGAACACGCCACTGAATCTCTGAAAGGGGCCTTGGAGAAACGGAACCTGCCCTTCACCGTCGACGAGGGTGGCGGGGCGTTCTACGGTCCCAAGATTGACATCAATATCACCGACGCCTTGGATCGGGCTTGGCAATGCACCACGGTGCAGTTCGACTTCAACCTGCCCAAACGGTTTGATTTAACCTACCAGGATGCCGATGGCGGACGCAGCCAACCGTACATGGTCCACCGGGCGATTCTGGGCTCCATGGAGCGGTTCCTTGGTGTGCTGATTGAGCATTACGGGGGCGCGTTCCCGCTATGGCTGGCCCCAGTTCAAGCGGTGCTGATACCGATCGCGGACCGGCACATCGAGTACTGCGAGTCGGTCGCCAAAACCCTAACTGAAGCCGGGTTCAGAGTGGAAGTGGACACTCGCGGCGAGCGAATGGGCCAGAAGATACGCACGGCCCAGATGCAAAAGGTGCCCTACATGCTGGTAGCCGGTGACCGGGAAGCCGAAGCCGGAGCAGTGGCCGTCCGCAACCGAGAAGG
>DUCU01000021.1:1261-6538 GCA_012959605.1 Dehalococcoidia bacterium
TTAGGTGCCTTGCCTCTAGACGAGTTCATGACCCGCCTAGCCGAGGAATCGCAAACCCCCAAGGGGGATCTCGAGTAGGAATCGGGTCCGGGACAATTTATTCGGAACAACGATAAGGCCAGCCTTGCCAGGTTGGCCTTATCGGTTTTTTCCTTTGACGGCCGTCGGCGTACTTGGGCACCTCGCTTTTGGACTCCATCTGCTCTGGTATTCGGTTTGAATTTCGTCGACAATACGCTAAACCTGATTACACAGAATTTCAACCGCTTTCGCCCCCTCGTCAGGTGGCGTTAACGCGGTTTTCATATAGGTGGACCATGCCCAACAGACTTAGCGCCGAGACCAGCCCCTATCTACTTCAACACGCCAACAACCCCGTGGACTGGTATCCCTGGGGTGACGAAGCTCTGCAACGGGCCAAAGACGAAGACAAGCCAATTCTTCTGAGCATCGGATATTCTGCGTGCCACTGGTGCCACGTGATGGAACGGGAGTCGTTCGAGAACGAGGCCATCGCCCAGCTGATGAATGAGCACTTTGTCAGCATCAAAGTAGACCGCGAGGAGCGACCAGACCTGGATGCCGTGTACATGGAAGCGGTGCAGATGCTGACCGGAAGCGGCGGCTGGCCCATGACGGTGTTTCTCACCCCGGATGGCAGTCCATTTTACGGCGGCACATACTTTCCCCCTGTGGACCGATTCAACATGCCCGGCTTCCCTAGACTGCTGGAGTCGGTGGCGAATTCCTATCACAACAGCCGCGAAGAAATTGACCGGGTGATCGATCAGATTACCTCCCAGATGGGGAGGACCGGCCAGATGCCCAAGGGTGATTCCCCAGTAACGGTGGACACCCTGCACGAGGCCTATACCACTCTGGCCACCAACTTTGACTATCAGAATGGGGGTACTGGCTCCGCGCCCAAGTTCCCCCAGGCAATGAACCTTGAGGTGCTGCTCCGCTACTACCGCCACGGCTACAACGACCGAGCCTTGGAGATGGTTAACCTGACCCTGGAAAAAATGGCTCGGGGCGGCATTTACGACCAGATTGCCGGAGGGTTCGCCCGTTACTCGACTGACGCCTATTGGCTGGTTCCCCACTTCGAGAAAATGCTCTATGACAACGCGCTGTTGGCCCGGCTCTACTTACACGCCCATCAGGCTACCGGACGTGGCATGTATCGTCGCATCACCGAGGAAACTCTCGACTATATTCTGCGGGAGATGACCGGGCCGGAAGGCGGTTTCTATTCGGCCACGGACGCCGACAGCGAAGGCGAAGAAGGCAAGTTCTTTGTCTGGACACCGGACGAGATACAAGCTGTGCTCGGCGATGAAGCCGGTATATTCGGCGGATTCTTTGGAGTTACAGATAAGGGCAATTTTGAAGGTAGCAACATTCTCAACATCAACCAGAAAGCGTCGGAGTACGCAGAGAAGCACGGCCTTGAGCTGGACCGGTTGGTAGACGTTGTGCAGCGGGGCAAACAGGCGCTGCTCAATGAGCGGGAGAAGCGTATTCATCCGCTGCTGGACGACAAAGTGTTGGCGTCTTGGAACGGCATGATGCTCCGGAGTTTTGCCGAGGCGGGTGCTGCATTTGAACGTCCGGATTACCTGGACGCAGCCATCAAGAACGCCAATTTCCTGCTGGAAACCATGAGGCCCGACGGCAAGCTTCTGCGAACTTTCCGGGCGGGACAGGCCAAATTGCCCGGCTATCTAGAGGACTACTCGTTTGTCGCAGACGGCCTGTTGGCCCTCTACGAGTCTACTTTTGACCAACGTTGGCTCACTGAGGCAACCAGCCTCGCCGACTGCATGATTGAGCTGTTCTGGGAGGACGAAGTGGGTGGCTTTTATGACACCAGCGCCGAGCATGACCAACTGGTGGTACGGCCCAGGGATGTTCTGGACAACGCCCAGCCCTGCGGCGGCTCGGTTGCCACAGACGTTCTGCTGAAGCTGGCAGTAATCACCGACAACGAAGACTACCGGATAAAGGCTGCCACCCCACTAATGACCCTTAAAGACCTGATGGGCCGCGCCCCCGCTGGCACCGGACACTGGATTGCCGCCTTGGACTTCTATGTATCGTCGCCCAAGGAAGTGGTCATTATCGGGTCCCGGAATGATTCGGCTACCGAAGCGCTGTTGCAGACCGTCTACGGCGGGTTTCATCCCAATAAAGTACTGGTAGGCGCCGATGACGCTGGTCACTACGGTCTGCCGCTGCTGGAAAGCCGCAGTATGGTCGACGGCAAACCCACCGCCTACGTCTGCCAGAACTACGCCTGCCAACTCCCGGTGACCACTCCCGAGGAATTGTCCACTCAGTTGGAAGACTAACCCCCATAGGTCGTTATATAGGAGAGCTTCTTTTGTGCCTACAAGACCCTTTTGAATATTTCCACTGACTGGTAAAATCAGGACTATATTCCCAGTCATCATCACTTAGAGTTGAAGTCCCTCAGGAGACAGTAACTTGACCTCTATCAATAAAGACCCGATTTTAGTTGTAGTTCAGTTGACCGGCGGCAACGACTACATGAACACGGTTATTCCCTACGAGAACCCGCTTTATTACGACAACCGGACCACTGTTGGAATAGCCCAAGAAGACGTTTTGCCTATCGGCCAGGGATTGGCCTTCAACCCGGCCTTGTCCGGCATCAAAAACCTGTATGACCAAGGCAAAGTAGCCCTGATTAACGGCATCGGCTACCCCACTCCCAACCGTTCACACTTCCGTTCCATGGACATCTGGCACACCTGCGAGCCGGAAAAAGTTGGCGACGAAGGTTGGCTTGGTCGGGCAATCAGAGACTTAGACCCCAAAGCTGAAAACGTGCTGACCGGGGTTAACTTCGGTCGCGGTCTGCCCAGAGCAATGGCCCTGACCGGCGTTCCGGTAGCTTCTGTAGCAGTGCTAGAGACATATGGCGTACTCACCGGCATTACCCCGGAATCAGAACGGACACAGGCTCTGGACCTCTTCTCCAGGATGTATTCACCCATCGCCGGCACCGGGCATGTGATGGATTATCTTGGCTCCACCGGCCTAGACGCCCTGAAAGGCGCCGACATTCTGAAGACTGTTCCTGATTTGTATCAGTCCAGCGTCGAGTACAACGACTCAGTGATTGGCCGCAACCTGAAGGGCATTGCCAAGGTGCTAACTGCCAAGCTGGGCACCCGCATCTTCTACACCCAGCAGCCTGGCTACGACACCCACGCCAACCAAGCGCCAACCCACAAGGCCTTGCTGGAAAGCCTCTCTCTGGCCATCAACGACTTCTATGAAGACCTGCGCGAACACAACACTTCAGAGAATGTTTTGATCTATCTGTTCACTGAGTTTGGACGCCGCGTTAGGGACAACGGCTCTGGCACCGACCACGGAGCTGGCGGACTGGCCATGGCCATCGGCGACCCGGTGAAGGGCGGTATCTATAGCGAGTACCCTTCGCTGGCGGTCGGCGACCTTGAAGAAGGTGACCTGAAACACAACTTCGACTTCCGAGGCGCTTACGGCACCGTGGCCGAGAAATGGCTTGGTCTGGACGCGACTACCATAGTGGGCGGCAAGTTCGAACAGCTGGATTTCGTTTAGCCGAGACACTTGAACACCGAAGTTTTCACCGTCGATCTCCCGCATGCAGACATCGACGCTAACCACATAGGAGACTCATGACTATGGCTGGGACTGACAGGGCTCTCATGGCGCATCTGTTGCGCCGCTCCGGATTTGGCGCAACGTTTCAAGAACTAGATCGCTACTGCGAGCTCGGCTACGAGGCTGCAGTTGAAGAGATTCTCCACCCGGAGCAGCAGCCTGGAATTGAAGAAGATGTTCTGGAGCGGTATTTCGTCGACTGGAAAGAAAGCCGCAACATTGAAGCAGCAATGACCGAGTTCGTTTACCGGATGAACGTCTACGCTGGCTCCCGGCCATTACAGGAAAAGATTGCCCTGTTCTGGCACGGCGTATTTGCCACCGGCTTGGCCAAGGTGCTCCACGAGAAGACTCTCCTCAACCAGATAGACATGTTCCGTGAAGACGGTCTGAACAACTTCAGGGACTTGTTGCTTGGATTGGCCAAGGACCCGGCCATGATCTTTTGGCTGGACAACAACTTCAACCACAAGGGCGCCCCCAACGAGAACTGGGGTCGCGAGTTGCTAGAGTTGTTCTCCATGGGCGTTGGGATGGACGGCAAGGAGAACTACACGGAAGAGGACGTTAAAGAAGCGGCCCGGGCTTTCACCGGCTGGACCATCGACGATGACAACGTCACCTCACTACCCTTCGGCAAAATTCCTTGGCTGTTCCGTTACGTACCGGAAGACCACGACGACGACGAGAAGACCTTCCAGGGTGAAACCGGCAACTTCAACGGCGAAGACATCATTGACATCATCGTGAAACAACCAGCCACCGCCCGGTTCATCTCACGTCACCTGTACAACTTCTTTGTGGCTGACGAACCCCAGGTGCCCTCCTGGCAGCACACCCCGCCCGGCAACCTGGAATTGATAAAGATTCTGGAAGACGAGTACTTCAGCTCCAACTACAACATCCGCTCCATGCTCCGGGTGCTGTTCAACTCCGACCATTTCAAATCCCAGGAGGCCCGCTTCGCCAAGGTCAAAAGTCCAGCTGAAGTGGTGGTGGGCACCCTCCATCTGCTGGGTGATTTCAAGTTCCCCAAGCGGACCATCTTTGAGACCGCCCTTGGATGCCGCTACATGGGTCAGGACCTGCTAAACCCGCCGTCAGTTGAAGGCTGGCACACCGGTGAAGAGTGGATCGACAGCGGCAGCTTGGTGGAGCGAGTCAACTTTGTGGCGGACCAGGTCGGCAACATCAACCAGCCCGGTGTCCGCGCCATGGTGGACGCCCTGTTGAGCCTGGCCACTGAGTTGGACCCACTGTCCATAATTGACGGCTGCCTCGAATTGATGGGCCACGTTCAACTACACGAGAAGAACAAAGAGCACCTCGCTGCACAGATTCGTACAATGCTCGACCAACACAGCGCGTTTGTCGCTGGCAGCCCAGAAGACATCGAGTCAGCCGAGAAGACCATTCTGCATACGATGAAAATGATTGGTTCAACCCGGGAGTACCAGTTCGCTTAATCATTCCCGTAATCAACGACCCAGAGAAATAAATGACCACAGAAACAGAGAACCCAATATCCACCAACGGACTCTACCAATACGAAAGCGTGATTGGTCTGCTGTCTCCGGCCGGCCCAGGATTCAGCGG
>DUCU01000022.1 GCA_012959605.1 Dehalococcoidia bacterium
GTGCCTTCAACGTCCGTTGGAGACACACTAATTGCGCCGTCAGAAAGCTGTTGATAACCGCCGCTGCTGTGGGATAGCACCAGCACCCCGTTCTTGCTGTTGACCACCGGACCCTCTTTGGCCACCAGGTTCATGCCCTCGATGATGGTATTCACCAAGAGTGCGTCGTACAGTTTCATGCCGGCGATGGCCTGAGTGTAATTGTTCTCAATGAACGGCACTATGGGCTGCCACTCCGGTGTGGCCAGGCTGTTGTTGATTTGCTGAATAACCTGCTGAATCTCGTCCATGTACCTTTGGTACTGCCGGATGTGGGTACGGGAGGGCACCAAGAAGGCCAGGAACTTAACCTTACCCTTCAACTCAGGATAGCGGTTTAGCATCAACTCGTAGGCACGAAATCCTCGTATGACGTTCTTGTTGGGCTCGGCCCTGTCGATGCGCACAATGGTTATTTCCCCAGTGTCGGCGGACAACTTGGCTTCGTAGTCCAAAGCGCGCGGCGAGTTGGCAATTCGCTGCACCTCCTCCACATTTATGGAGATGGGGTAGACCTTGACTGCGGTGGTGTGGCCGTTTCGGGTCACCGTGAAGTTGTTGCGGTCCACAGTCACATTCGGAACAAACTCGTCCACCGTGTCCAAGAAGCACCGAACATCTCCCAGGGTCTGGAACCCAAGCAAGTCGGTAGCGCACAGAGATTCGCAGATGCGCCGGGTGATGTAGTCGGGGATCATGTGCCAGTACTGGGGCGTAGGCCAGGGTATGTGAATAAAGTGCTGAATTATCGCGTTTGGCACGCCCTGACGAACAAACTCCGGCATCAAGTACAAATGGTAGTCGTGGCCAATGACGATGGGTGCCTGTTCGTGCGACTGAGCAAAGACCTTAGCCTCTTCAATCACGGCGTTGGCAAAGGCCTGGTTCACTGGAATGTAGCCCGTTTCCCAGGCGTCGTGCACGGCGGCATCCACGTTGGGGTTGTAGGGGGGGTTCCACATGTAATGCTGCAGGAACCACAGGAGCGGGTTGCACAGGATGTTGTAATACTTGTGGTAGACACGCCTGGGAGTTACAACGTAGCGCAGGTTTATCTTGTGACCGGGCAGGGGGGATCTCAGGTGGGGGCCACGGCCGTTATCGGAGACTAGTCTGTCTCCCTCGCCCATGGCGCTGGCAACCCAGGTGAACTCAAACTTCTGGGCCATCTGGCTGAAGGCAGTAACAACACTGCCGCTGCCCCGCCGAGCTTCTGGGCGGCCATCACCCGACATCTGGTGTTCAACCGGTCCGCGGTTGCTCACCAAGATGAGAGGACGCTTGGAAAAAACGTCGGCACAAAGCTCGTCGAGTTCGGCTGAGTCAGCCATGACACATACTCATCAGGATCCTTTTTAGCATCCCGTTGCCCATGTCAGAGGCGATACCAACCGAAACTGGCTCGCCCTGCAAATCAATAGTTCTAAAAAAACCCGGGGAAATCCGCCAAATTGCGGACATTCACTAACGTTTAGCTATTATATCTCACCAGGAAACATAACAGGATAGCCAATGCCGCCAACTAGTTTTGGTCCGCCCGTGGTTTTAGTCAGCGATGGATTTGCCAGATAGCTTGGCGATGGCCGGTAAAACTTCACCCAAGTCAGAGACTGTGATATCCGGTTCAGAGGCAGGGTCGCTGGGGTCATCCCGTTCGTAGAATCCAGATATCCAGATGGTCTTCATCCCATGCCGTTTTGGGCCCACAACGTCGTTCAGCACGTGGTCTCCAACATGGATTGTCTGCTCCGGTGTTGCTCCTAATTTTTCCAGGGTCAGAGCAAATATCCCAGCGGCGGGCTTGGCCAGTTTGACTTCGTCGGAAAATATCAGCGTGTGGAAGTATTCCAACATCCCCCGCTCGGCCATGTAATGACGGAAGGTGAACCCTGGCGTCATCCCTGTGTTGGAGATCAAACCCATCCTGAAACCCAGGTCTTTGACGCCCTTCAGCACGGTTAATGCCTGTACGTGGGCAGGCGGTGGGTGGGTTAGGAAAGAGTCAGCGTAGATATGGGCAATGTCATCCATCACCGCCCGGTCTAGGCTGTCGGCCAAATCAGGCTTAATGTGATTGACGAATATTGAAACCTGCTCTCTGAAATCCACATCCAGACCGCCATCGCGAATCTCCCTGCATTGCTGGAAGCAGGAGTTATAGGCTTCTCTGATGTGTTCGATGCCGAAGTTTTTGCCCAAGGCGGACAGGGCTGATTGAGCGCCTTCAAGTCGGACCATGGCGCGCGCATGCCCAAGATCCTGCTCGTCCAGCAACAGGGTCTGCCAAAGGTCAAACGTAACTGTGGTAATTGCCGTCAAATTGCCGACTCTCTCCGATTGGTTGACTCTGAGTGAGATTGGTTAAATCGCCATCCAGAACGGTATATCGATTCTACACGAAATACGTAGCCAATCAGTCGTGTGGATAAGGTGATCTTAGGTCACCGCCAACAGGGCGAGCGAACCCCTAAATCGGCGGGCGGCGGGTATGCCAGTCATTGGCCTGTTCATAGGCGTGCGCCGCCCGGAGCACCGTCAATTCATCGAAGGGTCTACCCGCCAGTTGCAGGCCAATGGGCATTCCATCGTCGGAAAAGCCGCACGGGACTGATATAGCCGGGAATCCGTTGATGTTGTAGGGCCTGGTGTACTGAGTGAGAGCGCCCACAACGCCAACTTCCTGCTCCCCGGCCATAACCTTGGATGCCAGTATCTCCGGAGCAGTCACTGGCTCGGTCGGTCCGGCTAGCAGGTCAACCTCGTCGAGCAGACGTCGTCCCTGTTGGTCAAAGATGCTTCTGGCCTGCTGGGCACGTAGATATTCAGCGGCGCTGATGAAAAGCCCTGCTTCCAATCGTTGGCGGACCGGCTCGTATAACTGATGGCCGTCCTTCTCTAACAGATCTCTGTGATACGCCGTGGCCTCGGCCATCAGCACAGTGCTGGAAATAGCCTGGGACTGGTTGAACATGGGATACGAGACCTCTTTAATCTCTGCGCCCATGCTTTCCAGCAAGCTGATGGCGTCCATCACAGCCTTTCTTACTTGAGGGTCTAGCGGCGCCTCGAAGTATTCTTTTACGATACCAATCCGCAGGCCTTTGACGTCTCCAGTCAATGCTGAGGTGTAGTCAGGGATATCTACTTTGGCTGAAGCCACGTCTTTGGGATCATGGCCAGCGATGACGTTCATGGTGATGGCGGTATCTTCCACTGTCCGCGTCATTGGGCCGGGGTGGTCCAGAGACCAAGACAGTGATGACAGACCATAGCGGCTGACCAGCCCATAAGTCGGCTTGAGGCCAACGATGCCGCAGAGGGCGGCGGGTATGCGAATGGACCCACCAGTGTCGCTGCCAGTGGTGATGGTGCATTGACCGGCTGCAGCAGCGGACCCGGAACCGCCGCTGGAACCGCCAGTGACCATGTCTGGGTTCCAGGGGTTGTGCATGTGTCCGTAGTCGGGGTTTTCACCCGTTGGCCCGTAGGCAAACTGGTGCATATTTAGTTTGCCTAGGAGAATGGCCCCGGCCTGGTGGAATTTGGCGGCCACGGTGCAGTCTTCCGTGGGAATGAATGTGTCAAAGATCCTGGAGCCGGATGTTGTTCGCACCCCTCCGGTGTTGTAGAGGTCTTTCAGCGCCACCGGTATACCGTGCAACGGGCCCTTGTACCTTCCTGCCTGAATGTCTTTTTCAGCCTGGCGGGCCGCCTTGCGGGCCTGGTCGGCCAACAGGGTGATGAACGAATTCAGCACCGGCTCGGTAGCATCGATTCTGGTGAGATGGGCCTCGATGATTTCAACGGGGGAGATTTCTTTGCTCTGGACCAGCTTGGAGAGATCCCCGGCGCTCATATAGCAGATTTCAAGTGTGTCCATGGTGATGGCCTCTTAGTTCTTAATTCCAGAACAGTCAGGATTCTGGGACTTAAAGTTTGGTGGGACAGTTTGTACCGGCTAGTTCTGAATAACTAATCAGTCGGTGGGATAAAAGCCATATCCGGTTCAGCGCCAGAAACGTCGATCGCCCGGATACTGTCTGCCATCATGAAAACCCCACGTACCTGAGTGAACAGTTCATCCAAATAGGCCGGTTCGCCGTCCATGCCGAGTTTTTCTCTCAGGCGGTCAAATTCTTCCCGTGATAGTTGGTTCTGTGAGGCCATATCGTCGTCTCCATTAAAACCGTGCTGGGAGCCCGTACCGGGAGCACACAATTACCGTGGCTGTGGGCCGCAGCCATTATGGCTGACAGACCATTTTCTGGCAATCAAATCAACCGGAAATTTAGGCTATTGCCCGCATAGAGACTTGGAAATAGTGGCTACATTGGTATACTTGAATTTGATGAATTTTGAGATGTATGCGCGGACTGAATTTGCAGCCGAACGACGATAATCTACGACTTGGTACAAACTCCGTTGACCCCCATGAATCGGGCGATAACACTCTGGAGTTGGCTGTGAGCGAATCTACTGACCAGAAGAATGACCCTTCATTCTGTTCCCGTTGCGGTCGTGATCGGGCTTTGGGCCAGAATGATTGCCCCGGTTGTGGCTACGAGTCTGTTGGCATTGTACCTGGTGACGACTCTGGAATAGCAGCCGAGCCTATCCCAAATGGACCCACTGCCACCCGGCGAGTTCCCCGGCGAATGGGCGGGGTGACCTGGGGTGGCGGTCAGATAATCCTCGGAGTAATCGTCGTCGTCTTCGCCCTGTTCTCGGCGGCAATGGTCGCATCATTGGTCGCGTCGGTCTATCCGGAGCAAGAAGACGCCGTGGCCACCTGGATCAGCGTCCACCTGATGGCCCTGGGCATCTTTGCCACTGTTTGGTACTTTGGCCTGCGCCACGCCAGATTCCCGCTGGCAGTGCTGCGACTCAGCCGAGTCCAGAGACCACGCAAACGGACCGTTCTCATGATGCTGGGCGTGTTGGCCACCAGTCTGTTCGTCACTTCGGTCTACGCCGACGTTGTGGACTCTTTGGGTTGGGGGATTTTGATTCCGCCATCGGTGGAGCCAGACATCATATTCGACGGCCCGGCCATGCTGCTGACGTTCCAAGCTCTGGCCTTCATCACCCCACTAAGCGAAGAGGTCTTCTTCCGTGGGTTCATATTCCGGGGTCTGCTGCCAAAGATGAACCCTTGGGTGGCCATCACCGTTAGTGCACTCGTATTCAGCTTATTCCACTTATCTATCGGCGTGATGATCCCTATTTTCACCACAGGGTTCCTGCTGGCCTGGCTCTACTGGCGAACCGGCTCCCTGTGGGCGGCCGTTGGCGCCCATGCCGGTCAAAACGCCCTGGCAGTGGGCTTGCAGGCTCTGAGTACCTGATTCGAACCCTGCATGCGGCCTGGCACCTACGTATTTGAAGCTCTCAGGGGTAGACACCGATGGGGTTGTACGTTAAATTTGCCTAAACCAGAGGCCCACTATTGTTTGGCATGGGTCGGGAGGACTTCAGGTCCCAGGTATGGGCGAATCTAGAATCAGGCGTATGTTCGATACAGTCCAGGAGCAGAAGCGTCCCGGACTAATTGTGTTCCTAACCGCCGGTTTTCCGGACATGGAAGCCACCATGGAGTTGGTGCCGGCCCTAGTTGCCGCAGGCGCTGACGCCGTTGAACTTGGCGTGCCTTTCAGCGACCCCTTAGCCGAAGGCCCTGTTATTCAGGACTCCAGCTTCAAGGCCTTGCAGAACGGCACCAGCCTGGAAGACTGTCTGAACGCTGCCGAGGCGTTGCGCGACAAAGTTCCCGACACTCCACTGATTCTGATGGGTTATTACAACCCAATCCACACTTACGGATTGGTCCACTTTACTCAGCGTTGCCATCAGGCGGGCGTTGACGGACTTATCACGGTGGACCTGCCGGGATTCGAGGCTGACCCATTGACTGCCGAGTGCCAGACCCACGATATTTCCATGATTCCGTTATTAGCGCCTACCAGCACCGACGAGAGCATCGAAGCCTCCTGTACCGGGGCCAGCGGATTCATCTACTGCATCAGCGTTACCGGGGTTACCGGCACACGAGAGCAGGTATCCGGACGTAGTTTTGAACTTCTGGACCGAGTGAAGACCCACACGACTCTTCCGCTGGCAGTCGGATTTGGAATTTCCAATCGAGGCCACGTGGAAGAGGTGGGGAAAACTGCGGACGCCGCAGTGGTCGGCAGCGCCCTGATTAGGGTGATTCTGGAATCGCCGAGAGAAGAACTGGTCGAGCGAGCCAGCCGGTTTGTTGCCGAACTGGCCGGAAACTCGCTCCCAAACTAAGGAGCCATTTACTCAATGACAGCATGCCGGGGAATCAGGGGGGCGACAACCGCAGACGCCAACACTGAAGAGGCGATTCACGAGGCCTCGACCGAGCTGGTACAGGCTTTGATTGACGCCAACGATTTGGAAGAAGATTCATTGGCGGCAGTGTTCTTTACGATAACCCCGGATTTGGATGCTGCTTTCCCCGCTACCGCCGCGCGTAAATTTGCTTGGGCCAATGCACCGCTGATGGATATGACCCAAGTGGTGGTGCAGGGTAGCTTGCCCCGTTGTATCAGGATACTTATACTGGTTAATACTGAAAAGGAGCCAAAGGATCTGGTATACAAATATCTGAAAGGGGCTGCATCATTGCGCGCATAGGTTTCGCGCTCTAGAAATCGTTGATTTTGCCCCCTTGGTGATACGCCTGGGATGATTGTGTGGAGCCCTGCCGCATCCGCGGTCGCAGGCTCCTATAGTGGTGGGGTACCTCGTTTAGGGCCTGTCCCAGTTCCTCCTCCTAGAAGCCCAATACAAGCACCATAATAGTGCCCGCGGGAAAAACGAGATGCAAATAAATCCACAGACCAAAGGTGAGTTCTGAAATGATCGTCGTAATGGCACGAGAAACTTCCACAGATGACCTGGAAGCCATCCGCGAGCGGATTGAGTCCCGGGGAATGGTTGCCCAGATCAATCTGGGAGTAGAAAGAACAGTGATTGGTGTCATGGGGTCGATACCCCCAGACTTCAAAGATGAAATGGAACTGATGAACGGGGTTGTGGAAGTCGTCATGATTTCCAAGCCCTACAAACTGGCCAGCAAAGAATTCCATCCTGACGACACCATCATCAAGGTGGGTGATGCTGTGATTGGAGGGTCTGCTCCGGTGATTATGGCCGGCCCGTGCTCCGTTGAAGATGAAGAGCAAATGGTCTCCACTGCCAAAGCGGTGAAAGCCGCCGGCGCCACAGTAATGCGTGGAGGAGCCTTCAAGCCCAGAACCTCTCCTTACAGCTTCCGAGGCATGGGCGAAGATGGTCTAAAGCTTCTTCTCACTGCCAAGCAAGAAACCGGTCTGCCCATCATCACAGAGGTCATGGCCACTGACGACGTTGAAACCGTAGCCAAATACGCAGACATCCTGCAGATTGGCGCCCGCAACATGCAGAACTACAACCTCTTGGACGAGGTTGGTAAACTTGATAAGCCCGTTATGGTCAAACGTGGACTGGCCGCATCCTACGAGGAATGGCTGCTGGCCGCTGAGTACGTAATGGCCGGTGGTAACCAACAGGTGATTCTCTGCGAACGGGGAATCCGAGGCTTTGAGACCTTCACTCGGTTCACCCTGGACGTGGCCGCAGTGCCCGTGATCAAGCGGCTTAGCCACTTGCCCATCGTCTGCGATCCCAGCCACAGCACCGGAAAGTGGTACTTGGTCACCCCCGTTGCCTTGGCATCAATTGCCGCTGGGGCCCACGGACTAATCATTGAAGTTCACCCCAACCCGGACCTTGCCAAATGCGACGGCCCCCAGTCCCTCACCTTTGAAAACTTTGACATGTTGATGGAACAGGTCAAGGCAATTGCCTCGGTGAGAAAACAGCCAGTGGGTACCAACTAACCTTCAAACGGCAAATAACCAGCATTAGAGCTTCAAGGGAGGGCAAATGCCCTCCCTTTTTTATTGCCGTTTTTGGAACAAGTGCGACGAAAAGTGATCATTGGCCCTAGAAAAAATCTAAACCGCACTGCGCTTATTTAACCTTAGTTGCTATCATAGCCAAATGTAATGATAATAATCTTATCGAATAAATATTGATAAACGTAATATACTTGGGCAATATAGAGCGTAACAACGGTTCCCTGTACGAAAGAAATAGCAAATTTCCTGACCCATTAACCGGGCCTATCATAATGAAAGGAAATTGGGTACTTGTTACAGATTTGAACCTGAATATACTTCCAGTAAGAGCCATCAACTTAGAAAACTTCTGCCAACACAAAGGCTAAGCATTGACACCTAAATCCGGCGAAGCGAATACATTGGGAGGAATTGCATGACTGTGGAGATCACCAACCTCGAGCAGCCCATCGACGCGATGTACTTGATTCATAAAGCCCTCAGAGGCGAAGCAGAGCGAACGGTTGAGCTTGCACGTTGCCTCAGACGGATGTAGCCTGCAGCCATTTAAGTTGGCTTTCACGGCTTGGGTGACCGCCATCATGTACCACGCCGAGAGAGAAGTGGGTACCGAGATGACCAAGTCAGTCGATGAATCCCGCAAAGCCGCCTGTCATGACCCCATCGAACGGGCTAAATGGGCCGTGTTGGAAAAAGAAGATGCCGAATACGCCAGACTCCTAGATGGTGTCATGGAAGTCATGGCTGTGCTGGAAGAAGATATCGGCGCCACCAGCATCATCTCCCGAACCAAACAACACTTATATGGCCAGGTAATTGCCATTCGCGTCGCCCAGGAAGACCATCTGGAAACCGAAGAAGCAATGGTTCTTCCCCTGCTCAGAGAAAACCTCTCCCCAGAACGCCAACTGGTAGTCATTGGCGGACTGTTGGTTGACCACGAAGCCGGCGACCAACGTTGGGTACTTGATTGGATCTCCCAAGACCTAACACCCAACGAGAACAAGTTGCTGCTTGAATTGGCTGATCCTATTCTCCAACCCCAACTAGTGGCTTAATCAGTCCCAAATCCAGAGCGTTCACCAAAATCTTCGGAAGGTGGTGACATCGCTACAGACAATACGCACAGACTAGAAGACCCAATCGACGTAATGCCGCTGATGCATAAGGCTTTTCGGGCGGTATCAGACAGAACCGAAGAAATGGCCTCTACGGCATCAACTTTGGAAGACATCGTCGAGCTCAACGAAACGTTTGCTATTGAATCAAGCAGATTGTCTACCATGCCGCAGTTGAAGACGAAGTGATGACTGGTCCGCTACAAGATAGTCAACCAGCTCGCGACAACGAAACTGAACTTGCTGCACTGGCTGGCAAGGCCGGAGAACTTGTTGAGTTCATCGCCAAAGGACCAGGAGCCGGGTTTGCAGAGAGTGTCCGTGAAGCGGCGTTTACGCTGGAAGACAAGCAGCACAGAGAACTAGAAGACCGTTTCCATGAAATGGAAGCTGCTCTACAGGAAGTCTTGGGTGACAAGAAAGTAACTGCTCGTACCATTCGCCACATCCACAGTCGAATGATGAGTGTCCGCATCTTGGAGTTGGACCACTTCGAGAATGAGGAAGCTTTTGTTGTTAACTTAGTCCGTGATGAAATTGACGAAGCTGGCCAGCTTTACATGGTTCGTCGTTTGCTGATTGATGAAACGGCTGAAAACCCCCGCTGGATTATAGACTGGGTTTACTCCGAATTGGATGACTCAGACAAAGCACTGCTGAAAGACCTGGAAAACCGCTTCCGGGGCGCGGTGGCCCAGCCCGCCTGATACTCCCACCCTGCTACATGTAGTGGTTCATGGAAAGAAAAAGGCCGCGTCTAACTCGCGGTCTTTTTTTATTTGGCGCTTAATTCCGGGATCATAAAAGCCCGTTTTCTATTCGGGTAGGGTTAGACCACCACTGGCTCTGTATTTTTGCGGTAGATCTGAAACCGGTGGCGAGTGGTGTCGGCGATAATCACCCGGTTGTTTTGGCCCATCTTCACTGCACAGGGCGCCCAGAGCACCCGCTCTGGTGTGAAGTTACGGATGCCGTTGCGCTGCCGAATCATGTCCGGGTTGGACTTGAGCTTGGCGACGCCCATGTTGGAGAGGTGACCGTCGCCGGTGAACTCAGTGATGAACCGGCCTTCCGGGGTTAGCACCTGAACTCGATTGTTCAGCCAGTCGGCAATGTAGATGTCTCCGTCTTGGTCAACGCAGACGCCGGTGGGGCGGTTGAACTGCCCAACAGGCGCATTTGTGTAGGTGATTCCGCCCTTGATCACTGCATTGGAGCAATCACCGCCAGTGCCGGGTGTTCCCGCAGCGCCGGGCGTCCCAAAGGTGGCCAGCCATTTACCATCTGAGGTGAATGACTGGACCCGGTCGTTCCTCCAATCGGCCACGAAGATATTATCGTCAGCATCCAGGCACATGCCCCAAGGCAGGTTAAACTCGCCATTAGCCGACCCAGCCGACCCGAACTTACTCAGGTACTTGCCGTCCAGAGTGAATTTCTGTATTCGGTTATTGCGGCTGTCCACGATGTAAAGGGTGTCATCTTGGCCGACCACGATCCCGGCAGGGCGGTTTAACTCCCCGTCACCGGAGCCGTGGGTGCCCCAGTGGGAGATATATTCGCCGTCTTGGTCGTATTTGGTGACCCGGTGGAGCCACTCATCAGTCACATAGACGTTGGTGTTTTTATCTAGGGTGATACCCATCGGCCAGATGAACTGGCCTGGTTCTTCGCCGTAGGAGCCGAATGTGGAGATGTACTCCTCGCCGTCCTCTCCCAGACTGAACACCGTCAACCGTGTGCCGTCGGGCCGGTCTTCGCGCCCACGGTTCACGATGTAGGCAATTTCATCCTCAGTCATGGCGAAGTCTATGGGATAACGGACTCCAGCGCCCATGTGCTCGGCCCGGGCGGCCGTGGACTCGTAGGTGTAGGTGCGGTCGTTGATGCCAAGAAAAACGCTGGCCATGAATCTTCCTTTAATTTATCTGCGAGGTTCCAGGTAATCTATTCTTGAAATTTTAGGCCTTAGGTATACTGTAATGATCAGAGAGTGCGGGACGGCGGAGTGTAGTCTCTTAATTTGTTGTAAATCTGTATCCGTTGCCGTTGGGTGTCGGCCACAATCAGGCGTCGATTTACGTTGTCAAAAACCAGGTCAGCCGGCATGGATAACCGCCATTCAACTTCGGGGTTTTTGACCTCCCGGCGGCGTTTTACTGCGTCAGGGTTGGTTGCAACGGTCATCTTGGCCCAATGGGACAGTTCGTGGGCATCACCAATCAGGCTGGTGATGAACCTGGCGTCCGCACCATAAACCTGAACCCTATCGTTGGCCCAATCACATACGTAGACGTCGCCGTCTGAATCTACGGCCACGCTGGAGGGACGGCCAAGTTCGCCACGGCCGGTGCCCCCGCTTCCAAATGACGCCAGGAACTCCCCGGATGCGGAAAATTTCTGAACCCGGTGGTTCCGGTGGTCGGCCACGTAGATGTTGTCGTCAGAATCAGCCGCTAGGCCCCAAGGGGAATTTAGCAGGCCTCCTTCGCTGCCAAAGCTACCCAATGTCGCTAACAGGACACCTTCACTGGTGGTTTTCTGAACCCGGTGGTTGTGGGTGTCGGCTATGAACAGGTTGTCTTCAGAGTCGATGACAATACCGGACGGGCCGTTGAATTCGCCTGCGCCACTTCCGGTGCTGCCCCAGCACCTCAAGTAATTTCCGTCACCGTCGAAGACCGAAATTCGGTTCAACCATTCGTCAGTGACGTAGACCAGCCCCTGGCTGTCTACTGCAACTCCGGCCGGCCAGATTACCTGCCCTGGAGCGTCGCCGTATTTACTGAATTCCGTTACCAGTTCTTCTTCACCCGAGACCAATCCGGGGACAACCTTGGTTATGCGGACACCTACGGCAGTGCGATTCCAGTGCACATTGGGAATCATTTCGAAACCGCGGTTTATAACATATGCGGCACTAGCATTCGATCCGGTTCCCATAGCAACCGCAACGGGATGTCTAAATCCAGTCCCGGAAGCTGCTGACCGGCCAACGGCGTGGCTGAAATCGAATACCCTGCCTGCTGCAATCTGTGTCTGCATAATTCACCTATCTAGAGACGAGAGACCGTCTGAATCAGATAAAATGTGGAGCTTCGAAATTACCTTTGACGATGGGCTTGGCATCCAAACCGAACCAATCCTCCAAAATTGTGCTGTACAGGCCCCGGAAGTCCAGATTGGGCACCAGGTCACCCTGTTGGAGGTCGCCGATTTTTGTTGAAGGGTACTCTCCGTAGAGTCCTCCTTTAATCCCGTCGCCAATCACGAATGCCGCACCGGCCGCGCCGTGATCGGTGCCGGAGCCGTTGTCACGAACGCGTCGGCCAAACTCGGAAAACATGAGCATTATCACATTGTCGGCGGCGTCGTGTTCCCTCAGGTCGGCAAAGAATTCATCAATGGCTTGAGAGACATCGGTCCAGAGAGTGGTATGCATTCCCAACTGGTTCGCATGGCTGTCGAAACTGCCATGGTCACAGTAGAAAATCCGAGTTCCCAGTCCGGCCAGGTGAATCTGTGCGATCCCCCGTAGTTTCTGGGCGATGGTCGTCTCTGCATATTCGATAATGGAGTGGTAATTCGCCGGAGCTGATTTTAGTATGTCGGCTCCCTTCATGGCTTCAAGACCGGTCTGGCCAAGGTACTCAGTCACCACGTCATTGCCCAGTTCCGGGGCGTACATCCGGGAGAAGCGGTCAAGAATCTGTTCCCGTTGCTTCTCACCGGTGATGCCGGTCAACAGCCCATAGGACTCTAGGTCATCCACGCAGGCCACCGGGATGCCAGGCGAAACCAACGCCCGGAATAGACTGGGTCCAAAACTAACTGTGGTTACGATGTTTTCTTTTTGCGGGTCTATATCTTTGGTCGCCAACCCCAACCAACCTTCAGTGCCCAGGGTCTCCGGTTCACAGGTGTGCCAGATGTCCATGGAACGGAAGTGGGAACGGGGCGAGTCTGGATAGCCAACTCCGTGGATGACCGCCAGGTTGCCCTGGTCATACATCGTTTTGAGCGGCCCCATGGCCGGGTTGAACCCAATATTTCCGTCAATGGCCAACACTTGGTCCTCGGGAATACCAACCACCGGTCGGCTGTCCCGGTACACCGGGTCGGTGTAGGGAATCACGGTGTTCAGGTAGTCGTTACCACCTGAAAGTTGAAGAACAACGATTACCGGGTCTTTCTTGATACTAGCCATGCTTTCTCCTAGTGGTTGGGATTAGCAGTATTGGAATTCTTTTACTGCGGCAATCAATTGGAGTAGCTCACCAACCCTCGCGGTTGAGGCCTTGGTGGATTCATCAGTGTCCCAAGCTAATTCGCCGTGCTGCGCTGCATGTTCTACCAGTTGATGGAGGGTGGCAGAGCCGGTCTTGACTGGGCCAACCAGTTCCAGGCAATTGTCAACCAACTCCTCAGCACCCAGGTTACCCTGGGCCTTCAACCGGTCGATAATCCGCTGTACCCCGGGCCTGCTGGTGTCGCCCAGCATGTCAGCGACGAAGTTGATTCGCTTCATCAAAGAACCGCTGTTAATCCATTCCACGCCGGTGTGCCACCCCTCCACGCTGGGCGGGTTTAATAATTCCTGGCCCATGTAGCCAGCCTGCTTGGAAAGGTCGCCGATGCCAGGGCCTGGCAGGATATCCTGCCCGACCAGACGCAGAGTACCTACCACAACTTCGGCGGGGCTTTTGATCTTGGTGAACCGGGCATTCTGAAAGAAATCAGAGAGGAACAGCACCCGGAGAACCGAGCGGATATCATAGTTGGAATCAGTGAATGCCTTGGCCAGAGTGGCAATGGCCTTGGGGTCTTTTGGAGGAGTTACCGACCAGGCTGGGACCGGAGGTTCGTCGGCGACGAAGAAATTGTAGAGGTGACGAGCCACAAACTCCGCAGTGGCGGGTTGTTGGCAGATGATATTAATTATGTCTTCGCCGTTGAAGTTACCGGTGTTGCCCAAGAAGGTCTTTTCGCCATTGTCATGGTCTTCTTCTTGGTACTCAAACGACCAATCGAACCTACTGTAGTAGTTCCGGGGCGGCACAGTGGAGATTGTCCAACCCGTGAAGGCTCTGGAACACTCAAAAACGTCGTCTTCGGTGTAGTTGCCAACGCCCATGCTGAAGAGTTCTAGCAACTCACGGCCCCAGTTCTCATTGACGCCAGATTCGTGATTGTCGCAGTTATCCAGCCAGTAAATCATGGCGGGGTTCTGGGCCAGTGAAACCAGCATATCCCTGTAGCTGTCCATCCCCTTGTCACGGAACATGTCCACCTGGGCAATCAGCTCGTGCCAATGGTCAACCTTGGATTGGCCGGTGGCGAAAATCTGATGCCAGAAAAGAACCATCTTCTCTTCCAAAGGCCGCTCGGTATGCATCAAGTCGTAGAGCCAAACTGATGCGCCCATGCCAGGGGACGTCACCGCGCGCCGGAACCCCGGATGATACCGGAGGAAGTGCTCCCGGTCAGCGCGGTTTCCTTGAGGGTTGAGCAGTTCCTCAACCGTGGCTTCATACCCTTTGGCAACCCTTCTTTCGAGTTCGTCTCGGTCTGCGCCGAACCCGGCTCGGCGCATCAGATGGGCCATCAAATCAATGGTTGTAGTCTTATCTTTGCTTGCCACACTGTTGCTGGTCACAGAATCAACTCCTGAGCGTAAATGAGTCGAGGCAATTAACTATCTCGAGTCTCCAGGCGAATATTCCGACGAATTGAGAGTATGTGTTAAAACTTAACGCTCATTTTCGAGTCAACGGAGCAATGTGTCAACCATGTTTATCTTTAGCTGCGTTCCAGTTTAGAGCCCAGCCTTGGCCGCTTCTTCTCGCATAAACTTCAGGTAGGAGTCTGTGGAAGATTGCAGCAGGGCCTGCACTGTGCCGTGGAAGTACTGCACGCCTAGGTCCAGGAACTTCGGCACTAGGTTCTCCGGGCAGCTTACGCCGGCGAACTTGCCTGCATCACGGATGATTTTTACGCCGCGCTCCATGACTTCTTGGACTTCAGGGTGGGTCTGCTGGCCAACGTAGCCCATGGACTGAGACAGGTCACCGGACCCGATGAAGTAAACGTCGACTCCGTCCACCCGCACCATTTCTTCTAGGTTGTCGATGGCCTCTACTTCTTCCAGCATCAGACAGACCAGAGTGTTCTTGTTGGCTTCCACTGCGTAATCTGCGGTGGAGCCGGAGAACCCAAACCCGGCGGGGCGGCTGCGACTGAAAATGCCACGCTGGCCCTCGGGATAGTACTTGCATGCCTCAACGGCGTTTTGGGCTTCTTCTGCCGTGTTGACGTGGGGAACTTGGACGCCCCAAGCGCCGCGGTCAAGGAAAGGGCAGATGAACTCCAGCTCATTACCGATGGGACGCACCAAGGGCGCCATGCCAGTGAGTTCAGCGGCACGAATCATATCTTCGACATTAGTTACGGTGATGTCACCGTGCTCATTGTCCAGCAATATCCAGTCGTAGCCCAGGCTTCCCAGCATCTCCACAACCGTGGCCGATGGAAATGTGAGCATGGTGCCAAAAACCGCTTTGCCTTCATTTAACTTCTGCTTTAGGGTGTTCTCCCGCATCGAATCTCTCCAATAATTGATCACGCCTGATTTTGACTGGAGTATACTACGAGCCACACCCAAATGGTCCGCCAATCCACGCCTGACAAACCAGGTATCGGTTTGCTGTCGTTCCAAATTCAAGATAGGTGTTGGTTATACTCAAAAAATGGATGACACCGACCGGAATATGACTGGCCCCAAATCCGGTGATTCGGACCTGCCCGTCATACTGTCTTTTGTGGCTGATTGGCCAAACCTAATGACTCTGGCTGGGCTCTGCCTCGGCGTCTTGGCGATTTTCTTTGCCGTGGAGCAAAACTACTCCGCCGCAGTCATCGCCATGCTCTGGGCTGTGACCTTTGACTGGTATGACGGCGTGGTCGCCCGGCGCATCACCGACCGAAGCGATGCGCACCGCGCCATCGGCGGCGCCATGGATTCACTGGTTGATCTGGTCACTTCAGGGGTGGGCCCGGCGATATTGCTGCTGAGCATCACGGATTTCAGCGGGTGGGCTTATCCGGGTGCCTTGGCAATAATCATGGCCGGGGTGTTGCGTCTTTCCTACTTCAACGTCTACGGGGTGGATAGCAGCGGCAAGATAGCCGGGCTGACTATAGATAACTCGCCCATTGTGGTCTCTTTGGTCTTCCTCTTAGAGAGTTTCATCGACCACAGCGCGTTTATTGCCATTCTCTACGCTGTAGTGTTGGTGATGGCAGCATTGCACATAGCGCCGTTTCGTCTGCCCAAGGCGACTCAAATTTTCTACTACATCTTTACGGTGTACGTGGTTGTAGCCACTGTGGGCCACGCCTTTATCTGGGCCAATCAATAACCGATTTCTTACCCAGGTTTTTACCCGGAGTTTTAATTTAAAGCCTGAAGAAATGGTTTTGGAGTTTGGGCCAGGAAACGTGCAGTTTAGTGAGAGTCCAGGGCAACGCCCCAAAGCTCAATGGAGCGGTGGCTCTGAGCACGCCCCAGGTTAGAGAGCCAAGCGTCAGCGATTGCTTGGGCAAGAACGGCATCAATTTGCGGCGCAGGTCAACCATTTCTTCTGCAATCACCATGCTGGTGTAACCAGGGTTGCCGCGCACGTCCACGTCTGAAATGCCAGCTTCTAAAATGAGCTGTCGGTATACATCCACACTGCGGTAGATCACCTGATACTCGCCGGTGGGCGTCACCACACCCTTTCTGACGGTGGACTCCCGCAGGATGATGGTCCCACCGCTGTTGAGACGCTCTTTGAGGCTGTGCAAAAGTTCCACAACGTCTGAGTCCTTCAGATACATCATGAGGCCGCCCAGAAAGATGAAATCAAAGGGGCCATCGGGCAGGTCTTCTCGGCCGTCACCTTGGTAGACATCGGCGTTAGGCAGGTAGGCAACCCGTTCCTGTGCTGCTTCAACCATGGGGCCACTGCGCTCCACGCCCACGGCCGATTGAAACTGGTTGGCAAATATCTCCACCCAAGCGCCCGCGCCACAACCAACATCCAGCACCCGACCTGAAGTCCCCACTTCGTTGAGCCAGGGTTGTATCGTTGCAAGTTCTCTGCTGAGCCGGTACCCAACGGCGCCGGCTGGCAGGTTGTGCTCGTGGGCCATCATACTCATGGCCGCCGCAGCTTTAGAGCCACCGGTGCCCTCGAAGTAGCGCTTTACGGCGTCGTCATCTATTTTTGTTTCGGACGGCTGCTCTCTGTCAGATGACACCTGTATTTTATCCTGTGGTCTTAATCAGGCACATTTGAGCCTGCATTGACGCTGTAATGGAATTGCATCCGTGATTCACAAGAGTATACTATGCGGCACATCGTAGGGCGGTTAGATTATCTCTACCCGAAGCGGTCAGAAATCTGTGAAAAGCGACTAAAATTGCCCCAAAGTGTAAATTGCGTCTCTTACTATCGATTGTTATAATGTTAAGTATCTTAAACTATGATATTGGATAGCATTAATAATTGCGTTCGCAGGAAGCTCAATTTGAAATAAAGTTGGGGGTGCAAAAATGTTTCCAGAGGTAACACTGGTAACGCCCACTCGCGAAGATATTCAGCGGATGGCTGAATGGCTGAACGATCCAGAGGTCAGCACCGTTTGGTACGGCGTCGGGGACGACGGAAAACCCCTGCATACCACTTATATCCCGGAAACTCTGCTGGCTGGTGGTACCGCAGAATGGGACCAGGTATTCAACGATGAAAACCGAACCGTCTTTTCGGTCTACAGCGGTGACGGGGAACACATCGGAGAGGGCCAGTTGTTGGTTGAATGGCCTCTACTGGAGGCCCGAGCCGACCTTCTGATCGGCCGGAAAGACCTATGGCATCACCACTACGGCACCAGCGCCCTCATTGGGTTGTTGGATCACGCCTTTGGCCCCTTGGCGCTCCACCGTGTCTGGGTTGATATCCCTGAGTACAACGAGCCGGGTCTCCTCATGGTGCAACATGTGGGATTCGTTGTGGAAGGCCACCTACGAAAAACCCACCCAAAGAATAACGAATGGTTTGATTCAACTGTTCTGGGGCTGTTGTCTGAGGAATACCCAAGACGCCGCGCCAGACTGATGGAAACGACAATAATCTAAGTCGATATTAGAACCTGGTTAATCGGCGAAATATTTTGAAAACTCGGAGGGACCAGTAATGCCTGTAATCACCATTAACGGCCCCATAGGATGCGGGTCGGTAACCATCGGACAGATGGTAGCCGAACAGCTGGGGATTAACTTTGTTGACCGCATGATATTTACTGAGGCGTCGCGCATCGTTGGCACGCCTGTCGGCACACTCATTGCCAAGGAACAGCGGGTGAATCGCTTTCGCGACCGTTTGGGTCGATTTGTTCAGACAGTGTTGGAGCGCTCAGCCATGTCTGGTGTGAGCGGCGAGCCCTACTTTGGTAGGGGAATAGAGAACCTGCCACCGGAGACCTATATGGACTTGACGGGTGAGGGCGGTGGCGTGGTTCAAAAACTGGATGACAAGACCTTCATCGATGCTACCACCAAGGTAGTAAAGGACATCCATGCCAAAGGCAATGCGGTTATCATTGGCCGCGGTGCCAACCAGATTTTGGCCGACGCTACAGACACATTACACGTAGGATTAATCGCTCCCATGTCGGTGCGTGTTGAAACACTGATGGCCCGTGAGCATTTTGAACGGGAAGAGGCTGAGATTCACGTGGAAGAACTGGAACGGGCACGAGAAGACTTCGTTCAGAAGTTCTGGAAGGTGCACCCCAATGAAGCCAAGCACTACCACATGATGTTGAACATGGGCCGGATGTCTCCCAATATTGCGGCCGAGGTGATTGCCCACGCTGTGGGTGACCTAACTCCTTGATTCTTGCTGCATCGATACTGAGACCAATAAATAAGGGAACGGCTGCAAGCCGTTCCCTTATTTATGTTTGTGGTTGGAATACTGCGTTTTGGGCGGCTAGAGGATAGATGTTTCCCTATTCTGACGCCAGCATCCAACACCGGACCTTCCCATACGTAAATTCTGCGCTCATTGGCATCAGCGTCTTGGTGTTTTTCTATGAGATTTTCTTGGGTGGGATTGGCACCATAACCGGCAGTGGAGACCTGGATCTAGACGTATTTTTCTTCAAATGGGGGTTTATTTCTCAGGAACTGACGTCAGGAAATCCATTTGACACCCTGAATACGGGTTTCGGCCAAGTTGGTATAAAAACCCCGGTGCCCACTGTGTTCACCATCTTCTCGTCCATGTTCATGCACGGCGGGTTTATGCACATTGCTGGGAATATGATGTTTCTCTGGGTGTTTGGCGACAATCTTGAAGACAAATTTGGCCACGTTAAGTACTTGGTCTTCTACATAATCTCCGGAATCGCCGCCACGTTGGCCCAGTGGGCCATCAACACCGATTCTCAAGCGCCCCTGATCGGGGCCAGCGGCGCCATTTCCGGAGTGTTGGGCGCTTACCTGATGATCTACCCCAATAACAAGGTCAAGGCCCTGATTGTTCTCTACCTCATCACAGTGGTGGAGATGCGAGCGATGTGGCTGCTGGGGGCTTGGTTTGTCTGGCAACTGATCCAGGGATCGCTCTTATTGGGCATGGCGGATTCGGTGGGTGTGGCGTTCTTCGCTCACATCGGCGGGTTTGTGGCTGGAATGGTTCTGGCAGTTCTGTACATACTGGCCAAGCGCGAACCACTGATGCCTGGCGGCAATAACAGTGTTGAGCCGTGGGACCGTTGGTACCAAGCTGGGCGCGGGAGAGACTGATAACCTGCGCATTAATTAAGACAGGCACCTAGATCATGTAAAGATAAAAAGAAGGCTCGCTTAAAGCGGGCCTTCTTTGGTTTGAATGACCGGATTCTGGTTTTAGGCAGGTGACGGCTACTCCTCCGTTTCATAGGGGTAGCCGCGTTCAATCCAAGCTAGGGTGCCTGCTTCGTCCACCACCTGCACGTTACCGGTGGCTGGAATATTATAAACCGCCGGAAGCATGACGCCTCCGGCGGAAAAATTCATCAGGTATTGGTCCGAGTCGATGCCCGCAGCTTTTACTAAGCTTTGCGCACCGTGATTGGGACCGAGTGGATGGAGTTGCACCGGTAACCACGGAAGTTCCAGGTGGCCAACATTGGTTGCACGTTACCGGCGCTATCGGTAGCGCGGCAGCGAATCAGGGAATGCCCAAGGTTTTTGGCTTCCCAGTCAATTTCGAAGTGCTGCCAGGAGTAGTTCCCGTTGGGCTCTTCTAGTTTGGCTTCGCGCCAGCTTCGGTTGTCGTCAGTGCTGACTTCAACCTTGGTGATGGTCCCGTCACCAGACCAGGCCACACCCTTGATGGTGTAGGAGCCTGGCGCAAGAACCGATCCCTTGGCTGGGGTGCTGATGAGCGATTTCACCTTTAGTGATGTTACGCGTTCTACTTGGGCATCCGATTTGCCGTCTGTTGCCGGGTAGATGCGGTAGTCCATCTCATGGAACCCGCAGTTGGGGTGGTCCATGACCGTAATCTTGTCCAACCATTTCACGGAGGCCATGCCATACCATCCGGGAACCAGCAACCTTATGGGAAAGCCGTGGTCCTTGGGCAGGGTCTCTCCGTTCATCTCATAGGCTAATAGGGTGTCTTCATTGAGCAGTTTTTCCAGTGGCACGCTCATGGCATAGGTCAATTGATTGCCTGAATGTGCATCTTTGCCGGAGTCGGTTCCTTCAAATAGGACATCGGTGGCCGATGCCTTGAGGCCAGCCTGCTCCAAGATCGCCTTGACTGATACTCCCTTCCAGCGGGAGACACTGACTGCACCGTTATCCCATTGAACACCCTCAGCAGGGGGCTGCATGGTTGAGCGGCTATTGCCGGCACATTCCATGAGACTGACGATTTCACGACTGGGCATCATGAGCAAGTCGTCGTAGGAGAGGTTCAGGGAGTCGTTTACATCGCCTGTGACAGGTAGGGACCAATCGGAGGGTTTGATCTGGGGGGCGGCAAAGTGGCTGCGGATGAAGTGGCCTTCATTTGAGCAGATCGGGACATCTAGGTTTGGTAGAAATAGGCCTGCACAAAGTGGGTCTTCAGATAGAACATTCAGATCGCCAAAGGATTCTAAATCCGACATGACTGCCTCCTTATTTTAATGCGTTGTTTTGACGAAATTCGCGTGGGACGAGAATCGATTCATCAATCAGATGAGATATGGAAACCCAGTGGTTCTGTAATGGCAGGTCTGATTCGCCATGCATGAACGAAAGAGCCGGTGCACAAGAACCCTCGACTGAATTAAATCTAACGACGGGATGGGAGTCCCATCTGCAATCCCCGAGAGCCTCCAAACAAGGGCTTAGGGGTGTTATATGGCCTGGCTAGGAGCCGCTGACCGTGCACCCGTGGCTGGCAGTGGTGGCCATCAGAATAATGCCAATCAGAAAGAGAACAACAAATGCCCGTTGGGCGCGTAATCGGGGAAAGCGCATCCTTAAAAATCACTCCGGTTCCGTATTGCGGATGAGGAGCCTACGGGTTGTCCCCAGCCGTGCGTAAATCGCTGTGGGAGTATATCGCAACCGACGCAGGTCAGTACAGACCTAAAAGGGTCGAGTAAATCGAGTTGTCATAACGCGCTAAATTTTACCGGCGAAATCCCAACACGTGGCAGGATTAGCAACTCTGTTGTGAGAGTAAACCAGGCATGAGACTACACCTGGGATTGTGATAATATACGCCAAGACTTATTTAAGGTATCCATAGGGCAGACAACCCGTGCGTATTGAATCCTGTAATGGACGCCTTGAATGCAACTTAATTCACCAATATTTAACTAACGTCTAGGAGCGAGAGAATGCTTGAGTACAAGCCCAATACGGTCCTCTCTAATGAAGAATTTGACACTGTCGGAACCAATCCGATTCGTCATGACGGCGCCGACAAAGTAACCGGACGAGCCAAATACGGGGCAGACACGATTTTGCCCGGAATGCTCTACGGTAAGATCCTTCGCAGCCCCCACGCCCACGCGGTGATTAAATCCGTAGACATCAGCGCCGCGGCAGCCCATCCGGGAGTCCATGCGGTGGTCACCTCCGCTGACTGGCCCGAGACTTCCATGAAGCTTGTTGACCTGGCCGAGGGTTCCATCCACAACCTTGGATTCTTGAGCATGAACGTCTTGGCCCGAGGAAAGGCTTTGTATAAGGGGCACGCCATCGCCGCCGTGGCGGCGGTCAGCGTTCACGTTGCCGAAGAAGCGACGAAGCTGATTAAAGTTGAATACGAAGTCCTCAAGCCCGTTCTTACCGCCATTGAGGGCATGAAACCCGATGCGCCGATTCTGCACGAGCGTTTGGCTTCCGTTGCCAGCCCGGCTCTCCGACCCGGCGGGTTGTTGGACGACAATGCCGACAGCATGCGCACCAACATTGCCAATGAATTTGAATTCAATCTGGGTGACGTTGAGCAAGGCTTCAAAGACGCTGACGTAATCGTTGAAAAGACTACCACTACCCAGGCGGTTCACCAAGGCTACATCGAGCCCCAGGCCGGTGTGGCCCAATGGTCGGAAGATGGCAAACTGACCATCTTCTCCAGCAGCCAGGGTCAGTTCACAGTCCGCGACCATACCGCCCGGTTCCTAGGAATCGCAGTGGGCCAGGTAAAAGCGGTTCCTATGGAGATTGGCGGAGGATTCGGGGCCAAGGGCATCACCTACGTTGAGCCCATCGCAGCCCTGCTTTCCCAAAAGTCCGGCCGACCGGTCAAAGTCCAATTGTCTCGAACCGAAGTATTCGAGGGCACTGGCCCCACTTCCGGCACACAAATTAGTGTAAAACTTGGTGCGACCAAGGACGGCAAATTGATTGCCGCTGAAGCCGAACTGATTTACGAAGCTGGGGCGTTTCCCGGCTCTCCAGTTGGCGCTGGTATCCAGTGCATGATGGGCCAATATGACATTCCAAACGGCCATTTGAAGGCCATAGACGTAGTGGTCAACCGTCCCAAATCAGCCGCCTACCGCGCACCGGGTGCTCCGTCCTCAGCATTCTGCATGGAAACCGCTATGGACGAGCTGGCAGAGAAGCTGGGAATCGATCCGCTGGAGTTCCGGCTGATGAACATCGCCTCGGAGGGCGTTCGCCGTGTGACCGGCCCCATGACCCCGCTAGTCGGGTACACAGAGACCCTGCAGGCCGTCAAGGATCACCAGCACTACAACACCAAATTGGAAGGCAAGAAGAGGGGCCGCGGAATCGCCACCGGTTGGTGGGCCAACAACTCCGGCCCCGCATCGGCAGTACTCGTAGTCAACTCCGACGGCACCGTCAGCCTGACCGAAGGTTCACCGGACATTGGTGGCAGCCGAGCAGCCATGGCCATGCACGTAGCTGAGGTGCTGGGTCTTCCCGTCACTGACATCAAGCCCCAGGTCGGCGATACTGACAGCATCGGCTTCACCTCTAACACCGGAGGCAGCAGCGTAACCTTCAAGACCGGTTGGGCCTGCTACAACGCCGCTCAGAGCGTGAAACAGCAAATGATTGAACGGGCCGCCAAGATTTGGGAAATTCCCGACGCTGACGTTGAATACAAAGAAGCGGTTTTGCAACACATATCAGACCCAGAACTAAAATTGAACTTCAAACAGATAGCTGCGAGGATGGTTCCCACCGGCGGCCCCATCGTGGCCTCTGCCGGCGTGAACCCACCTGGCCCTGGCCCGTCCATCGGTGTTCACCTGGTTGACGTTGAGGTCGACACGGAGACCGGCAAGGTTGAGATTTTGCGGTACACCGCAGCTCAAGATGCCGGTAAAGCCATCCACCCGGCCTATGTCGAAGGACAGATTCAAGGTGGCGCAGTGCAGGGCATCGGCTGGGCGCTGAACGAAGCGTATATCTACAACGATGACGGAGCGCTCCTAAACAGCAGTTTCCTGGACTATCGAATGCCTACATCCCTGGATCTGCCTATGATTGACACGATTATCGTTGAGGTTGCCAACCCCGCCCATCCGTACGGTGTCAGGGGCGTTGGTGAGGTTCCGATTGTTCCTCCCATGGCCGCCATCTCCAACGCAATCTACGACGCCATTGGCATTCGCATGAACGATTTGCCCATGTCTCCGGATAAGATTCTGGAGGCTCTCTGGGCCCAAGAGGGCAAGTAACACAAGATGGCGGAAGTTTGGGTCCCGCCAAAGCTTCAGCAGTTGACCGATGGTAACCAGCAGGTCCAGGTGGAAGGCACCACCGTCCGTCGGTTAATCAACAACCTGGAATTGTTGTATCCAGGAATCAAGGATTTTCTGGTGGATGAAATGGAGGAAGACCTGGTTCCCGGGCTGGCCGTCATCATTGACGGCGAGGTCAGCCTCCTTGGGATGTTGGATAAAGTTGGGGAGGATAGTGAGGTGCACTTTCTCCCTGCCATCGGTGGCGGATAAAGAAGCACTGCTAAAACTTAGTTAGAAACAAATTTGGCGGGGCCAGCGGAAACGTCGGCCTCGCCATTTGCATATTTCAACACCGGCGCAAAATATTGCGAAGCCCGCGAGCCCAGAAATAAGCAACCCAGGAAGTGGAACATGTCTCAAGCTCAAGAGCCCATCAGGGTACGCCCAAAATTCAGTCCGCAGGCACAGCGTGAAGTGCGCCGTGACACCGCTTTGCGACAAGCCAGAACTTGTTACGGTCACCTGGCTGGTGTGTCCGGAATGGCGCTGATGGGTGAGATGCTGAGCAGGGAGTGGCTGGCTGAAGATGCAACCCCAATTTCTGGGAACAGAGTGGGTTACGCGCTGACACCCAAAGGCCTCCAAGCCATGGAAGACCTTGGCGTTCCAGTAGCCGAGGCGGCTAGTTCAACTGGTAACTTCGCGTTTGGTTGTCTAGATTGGACCGAGCCGGGGCATCACCTAGGCGGGTCTTTGGGCCGGGCCGTTACCGCTTTCTTGTCTGACCAAGGATTTGTGGGTCGGACTCCTGGCAACAGAGAAGTAACCCTGCAGGGCGGTCCCGTCGCCTGGCTGAACGAAGCGCAGTAACTCTCCAGCCGTAAAATACCGGTTCAACTGGCTGAGCCAGGCCAGATTAAATAAATTGGAGCGTGTCTGACCGTGTACGTGATTGGAATCGACGTTGGTGGTACGTTCACTGACTTTGTGGTGGCCCAACGAGGCCAGGCTCCCCGCTATTTTAAGACTGCTTCAACTCCCAACGACCCTTCTGAAGGGTTGATGGTCGGCCTGAATGATGCCGCCACCGCCCACGGGCTGTCGCTTGAAGAGTTTTTGGCGTCGGCCGACATGATCATTCACGGCAGTACCGTGGCCACCAACACCCTGGTTGAACGCAAGGGTGCCAAGGTCGGCCTGATCACCACCGACGGCTTCCGAGACCTGCTGGAGATGCGGGAAGGTCTGAAAGAAGACCGCTACAACCTGCGCATGACACCGGTGGAGCCGTTGGTGCCTAGGTACCTGAGGGCCGATGTTCCGGAACGGGTGCTCGCTGATGGCAGTGTGAAGTTCTCCCTAGATGAAGACGTGCTTAGCGATGCCCTAGACGAGCTTGAAAAAGAAGGCGTGGAAGCCCTGGCCGTCTGCTTCCTGTTCTCCTACCTGAACTCCGCCCACGAAGATCGGGTTGGCGAGATAATCCGGGCCAAGTTCCCCGATATGTACACCTCGCTCTCGTCCCAGGTCATTCCTCAGATCAAAGAATTTGACCGCCTGAGCACCACGGTGATCAACTCCTACGTCGGGCCGGTGCTGGGCCGCTATCTTGAGAACCTGCAAAATCGGCTGACATCGTTCAAACAGGCAGGCGACTTCCTGATTATGCAGTCCAACGGCGGGGTAGCACCTATCGAAGATTCACGCCTTCTGGCAGTTCGTTCGATACTGTCCGGCCCTGCGGGTGGTGTTGCGGGGGCTGCCGCCTACGGTCAGTTGGTCGGTGCATCAAACATCATTGCCTTTGATATGGGCGGCACCAGTACGGACATTTCATTGATTGAGAACGGCGAGCCCCACCTGAGCACAGAGAAATTTGAGGCGGGGTGGAAAATCTCTGTACCCATGATCGATATTCACACCATGGGTGCGGGTGGTGGCAGCATCGCTTCTGTCGGCCCTGGCGGGATAATGCAGGTTGGACCGGAGAGCGCTGGTGCCCTGCCTGGCCCGGCTGCTTACGATAAAGGTGGTGACCGCCCCACGGTAACCGACGCTAACTTGGCGTTGGGCTATTTGGACGCTAGCAACTTCTTGGGCGGAACCGCAAAACTCGACACCAGTCTGGCTGAGAAAGCCATTGCCGAGCATGTGGCAAAGCCCGTTGGCCTTCCAATGATTGCGGCCGCCGAGGGAATTTCAGAGGTTGTGTCCACCTCCATTGCTGAAGGTATCCGGCTGATGTCGGTCCAGCGGGGCGTTGATCCCAGGCGGTTCACCATGATGGCTTTCGGCGGTGCGGCAGGCCTACAGGCGGGTAAAGTCGCCAGGCAGCTGCAGGTTGAAAAGGTGATTATTCCAGCGGCGGCCGCAGTGCTCTCGGCTCACGGCATGCTCGCCACTGACCTGAAATATGACTACTCCAAATCCCACCCAACAGGGCTGATGGGGATGGACTTGGGCGTTATCCGAGGCATCGTAGCTGGGATGGAGTTAGAGGGGCGCGAAAAACTGCTGGGCCAGGGCGTGCCAGAGTCCGATATCGAGATTTCAGTCTCGGCAGACATGCGTTATCTGGACCAGATCTATGAAGTGAACGTGGCAACGCCCGACCTGAGCCAGGACGCAGACGCATTGCTTTCCCAGTGGGCGGCCAACTTCCACCAGCGTTACCAGGAACTCTATTCATATAGTCAGTCGGCACAGGAGATACGCCTGGTCACCCTCCGTGTCAGCATTGTGGGACGCCTGCCCAAGCTGGAGCCGCCTCCATTGGAGACGGGCAATGCCGCTCCTCCCAAGGAGAAGGGTCGACGTAACGTTTACTTTGGCAGATGGGTCGACGCGCCGATCTACGAGATTGGGGACTTATCGCCCGGTAGCTCAGTCAGCGGCCCAGCTGTGTTGGAGTCAGACTTCACCACGGTATTGGTAGAGCCAGGTGATACGGCAACGATTGACCCCTACGGTGGTATCGAATTATTGGTGTCTTTGGAATCTCAAACCGACGATTCCAACGCTTTGACAACGGACCGTCCAGACCCGGTGACCTTGGCCGTGGTGGAACATCGTCTGGAGTCCATTGCCCTGGAGATGACCGAGGTTATGCTGCGGACGGCCATGTCCCAGATACTTAACTCCAGTCGTGATTTCTCGACCGCCTTGCTGGACGGCGATTGCCAATTGGTCGCGCAAGGCGAGGGAATTCCGGTGCACGTCAGTGCTCTGCCGGTAGCGGGCGCTGCGGTGCGTGATTACTTCGGGGATTCGATTGCCGAGGGTGATCTGTTCATCCTGAACGACCCGTATTTCGGCGGCAGCCACCTACCAGACATTACCATCATCAGACCCGTTTTCCACGAGGGACGGTTGCTGTTCTATGCCGTGAACCGCGCCCATCACAGCGACGTCGGTGGCGGCACCCACGGCGGCTATAACCCCCGAGCCAGTGAGATATTCCAGGAGGGCATCCGCATACCACCCCTGAAGGTGTACGACAAAGGCGTGCCCAGGGAAGATGTATTGCAGATGCTGTCGGCCAACGTGCGTCAGCCGGAGAATTTTCTGGGCGACCTAAACGCTCAAATCGGCTCGGTTATGATTGCGGCGCAGCGGATCGCAGAGCTTTTAGAGAGTTACGGAGCAGACCGATTGCTGGCGGCAGTAGAAGAGATACTGGCCGCCACAGAACGGCAAGTGCGGCAGTTCATATCGGAATGGCCCGACGGCGTCTATCACGGCGAGTCCTTAGTTGATGATGACGGCTTTGATAGCAAACTGATTCCCATCCGGGCCAAGGTCACCATTTCTGGTGATTCAATGACCATCGACCTGGGCGAGTCCAGCCCGCAGGTGACCGGATTCATCAATAGTGCCTACGCCAACACCCGCTCCCTGGCCCATGCGGCCATCATGTACGTTGCCCCGTCCAACGTGGCCAAGAACGAAGGCTCCATGAGGCCCGTGGAGATCATTGCCCCTAGGGGACTGATCGTCAACGCTAATCCTCCGGCCCCAGTGTGTATGAGCACCAACCACTGTGCTGAGGAGATAGTCGAGGCGATCTTTAAGGCTCTGTCCCTAGCGGTTCCCCAGGAGGTGAACGCCGGCTTCTCCAGACGCCTGCGCTACGCAATCACCGGGAAAGACCCGCGAACTGGTCGTACCTTCATCTGGCATTTCTTTTTGGCCCGTGGCGGCGGTGGCGCTAGTTATGGCTATGACGGCTGGCCTAATGTGGGTGAGGTCAACGTGGCCGGTGGCATTCGCAGCCCCAGTATCGAGGTCACTGAAGAGCGGTTCCCGTTCTTCATTCGCAGGCATGAATTGCGCCCTAATTCAGGCGGAAAGGGCGCATGGCGCGGGGGACTGGGCGGAATCTGCGACCTGGTCTACGAAGGCGAAGGCCAAGCGCTGCTGAACACGGCTGGCGACGGAATAGTTGTGCCGCCGTTTGGGCTATTCGACGGTGAGGACGGTCTACCCCACGACTACAGGATCATCTCCAACGGTTCAGACCGGATACTAGGCTCCAAAGAAACCGAGGTCGAAGTGAATCCTGGAGACCATATCTACTGCCTCTCCTCCGGCGGCGGCGGCTACGGAAACTCGTCAGAAAGGGACCAGGCGTCGGATGCCTGGGACCGGCGGAACGGGTACATAGATTAGGTAATCAAGTTTGACGTGCTAAACCGACGGGCGTAGCATTAGTGGTGTAAACCCACACCCAGGGGGTATGGGTTGGAGGATCTAACATGTTTCCTGAAGTCAAAGGGGACGCGCTCAAACGTCTTAGCTATATCGAGGGTCACCTCACCGGTATCCGAAAGATGCTGGACGAGGACAAATACTGCGTCGACATTCTGAAGCAGACCTACGCCGTCAGGCGGGCCATCGAGAAGATGGAAAGCCTATTGCTGGAAGGCCACCTGAAGTCATGTGTTGTGGAAGGCATCCAGTCAGGACGGGCTGAAGAGATTGTCGACGAGCTTAAAGACCTCTATATCCTGGCCAACAAGTAGAAACAGCGGGGAAGAATTATGTCTGCATACGTGATTGGCGACATCAATGTGACAAATCAGGAAATCTTCGCAGAATACGCCGGTAAAGTTCCGGCCAGTAGCGGAGCTTACGGTGGCAAGTATTTGGTGCGCGGCTCCGACAAGTGTGAACCCGCCGAAGGTGACTGGAACCCAAAACGCTTCGTGTTGGCCGAGTACAAAGACGTGAACACGGTTAAGGCGTGGTATTTCTCGGATGAATACAAAGAGCTGACCAATCTGCGACAGAGTGCGTCCACCGGGACATTGCTGGTCGCTGAGGGCGTGGAGCCTGCGGACCAAGGAAGAGGTACCGGAACACCTGGTTATTTGATTGGTGACATAGAAGTTACCGACCCGGACTCGTACTCCAAGTACGCTGCGGGTGTTCCGGGAACCGTGGCGCTCTACGGCGGGAAATACTTGGTCCGTGGCGCTGCAGGTGAGGTCTTGGAAGGTGGGTGGACGCCCAAACGCTTGGTGGTATTGGAATTTGAGAGCATTCAGAAGGCCAAAGAATGGTACAACTCCCCCGAATACGCCAACCTTAAAAAAATCAGACAGAGCGCTTCCAAAGGTAACTTAATTTTTGCCGACGGCGCTTGATTACACCCTCATCTACTGATTTGCATCAAATCATTGGTGCAAATAGATTGAGAACGAACTAATGGCAACTGCAAATAAAGACATCAAGAAGATCAGCCTACCAGTGGAGGGCATGACCTGTTCTGCCTGCGTGGGTCACGTGGAAAATGCCCTGAATGACGTACCGGGCGTGATCGAATCCTCGGTCAACCTGGGCACGGAGAAAATTGCGGTCGAGTTCAACTCCGCCGAGGTAGAGTTCCAGGTGATTCAGGACGCCGTATCGGGCGCTGGTTACAAGCTGGGCACCCAATCAACTTCGCTGAACATCGGTGGCATGACCTGCTCCGCCTGCGTCAGTCACATAGAAAATGCGCTCCGGGAAGTGCCAGGCGTAGCTGTTGCCAACGTTAATTTAGGTGTTGAAAGGGCAACGGTAGAGTTCGTTCCTGGCATCGCCGAACTTTCAGACCTGCAGGCCGCGGTGGAAGGCGCGGGCTACCGGGTGGAGGGTTTCCACGACTCCGGAGACCAGGAAAGAGAACTGGATCGGCTCTCCAAGGTCAAAGAGATACGCGAGCTGCGCAACCGGCTGATCATCGCTGGCAGCGGCGCAATAATACTGTTTCTAGGCACCTTTGATGTCTTCCCTTGGGTCGGCACGTTCATGGGCCAGAGTTACTACCCGTTCCTGCTTTGGGCGCTAGCCACCCCGGTGCAGTTCTGGGCTGGTTCTAATTTCTATTCATCCGGCCTGGGCGCGCTGCGATACGGCACGTCAAACATGCACACCCTAATCGCCTTGGGCACGACCGTCGCCTACGGCTACAGCGTGGCGGTGGTGTTGCTGGACGCCTTCTCGCCTGGGGTACTAGCCGACAACGGAATAGAAGCCAAAGTTTACTTTGACACGGCCGCTATCATCGTGGCTCTGATTCTGCTGGGACGCTTCCTAGAGGCTGGAGCTCGAGGTCGGACTTCTGAGGCTATCCGGCGGCTCATCGGACTGCAGCCAACATCGGCACGAGTGGTGCGGGGCGGCCAGGAGGTGGATATCCCCGTCGACCAAGTTGTCATTGGAGATACGGTGCTGGCCCGCCCTGGAGAGAAGATTCCGGTGGATGGCCTGGTGACCGATGGCTATTCAGCGGTGGACGAGTCCATGCTCACCGGCGAGAGTATGCCCGTGGAAAAAGTGCCGGGCGAAAGAATCTTTGGCGCGACTATAAACACCAATGGCGCGTTGTACTTTGAGGCCACTCAGGTGGGCGGCGAAACCGTCCTGGCCCAGATAATTCGGCTGGTGGAAGACGCCCAAGGTTCCAAGGCGCCCATCCAACGGTTGGCCGACCAAGTGGCGTCCTACTTTGTGCCCGCGGTCATCGTCGCATCATTGGCCGCGTTCGGGTTCTGGATGCTGTTGGGCCCGGCACCGGTTTTGACATTCGCCACATTGGTCCTGGTTTCAGTGTTGATTATCTCCTGTCCCTGTGCGCTGGGCCTGGCCACGCCAACGGCCATTATCGTGGGAACCGGCATGGGAGCTGAAAAAGGGGTACTGATCAAGCAGGCACAGGCCCTGGAGATCTCCCACAAGGTCGATACAGTCGTTTTGGACAAGACCGGCACGCTGACCACCGGAAAACCGGTTGTGACCGACCTGGTGGTCCCTGACGGCGTTGCAGAGTTGGAACTATTATTCCTGGCTGCGTCCGCCGAGCGCGGTTCCGAGCATCCCTTGGGTGAAGCCATCGTTAATGAAGCTCAAACCAGGGGTCTGGACTTGGAGCCGGTGACGGATTTCCGAGCCATTCCTGGTCGGGGTATCTCAGCGCAGGTCAAAGGTCAGCCGCTACTGTTTGGAAACCAGGAACTGATGGAAGAGTCCGGAGTCGAGCTGAATGACCTGGTCGCACAAGCTTCAGAGCTGGCGGCACAGGGTAAGACACCCATGTATTTGGCCTCGGACAATAAGGCGATGGGCCTCATTGCGGTGGCTGACACTGTGAAACCGGAGGCATTCTCCGGCCTGGCCAGATTGCGTCAGATGGGTTTGGACGTGGTAATGCTTACTGGTGATAATGTCCAAACTGCCCATGCCATTGCCGGCCAATTGGGTGTGGACCAGGTGGAAGCTGAAGTTCTGCCCCAGGACAAAGCCGTGGTTATTAAGCGGCTGCAGTCCGAAGGCCGAGTAGTGGCAATGGTTGGCGACGGAATCAACGATGCCCCCGCGCTGGCTCAAGCTGACGTTGGTCTGGCCATGGGCAGTGGTACTCACGTTGCTATGGAGTCGGCCGACATTACGCTGATGCGCAACGATATAGATGGTGTGGCCACGGCCTTAGACCTGAGCCGCCAAACTATCCGGACCATTAAACAGAACCTCTTCTGGGCGTTTTTCTATAATGTAATGCTGATTCCCGTGGCGGCAGGGGGCTTGTACCCTGTCTTCCAAGGAGTTGGTGGTGTGCCGGGCGGCCTGGAGTTCTTCTTTGGGGAACATGGCTTCCTGAACCCGGCATTGGCCGCGTTGGCCATGGCGTTCAGCTCGGTGACCGTGGTCACCAATTCCCTGAGACTGCGGCGCGCCAAAATATAACAGCAAATACTCGAGTAAAAAGCTACGGAGGAAAAGGACAATGGCTACAGCGATAGATCCGATATGCAAGATGGACGTAGATACTGACAACCCGACTGGTGGGCAGAGCGAACATGATGGCACAACCTATTACTTCTGCGCTCCAGGCTGCAAGGTGGCCTTTGATAAAGAGCCTGAGAAATATCTAGCAGAGGCTGAGTCGGCCGGTCACGATGACCATGAAAGCCACGGGCATGATCATGATGACCACGGCGATCACGGCGGCCATGAAGGTCACGATGATGATAGCGACCACGAAGATCACGGGGGCCACGAGGACCATGGCCACGATGATCACGATCACGGTCCTGGCGGCCACAGTCATGGCCATCACATGCCGGAACGAGAGGAAGGAGCAGCGCCGGCAAGCAAACCCGGCTTCTTCGCCCGCCTGTTCGGCAAGAAATAAAAACACTCTGGTGTGATGCCAGATATCCTCGGCATCCAATTCTCATACCCGGTCACCCTGAGCGAAACGAAGGGTCTCGTTGCCAATGCGCCTATTAGGTAGAGTGAGAACGAGATTCTTCGGCTGATGTCTCAGAATGACACCACGCGGTGGTCAGAGTACTTGGGCGTTGATCCTTAAACGAGCTTAGGACGAGCCGGGAGGAGGTGGGGAATTGCCCACTGATGGAAGAATTTGCCGCTCCCCAATACTCCGACCCCGTAAGGCTTAGCAGCGTCGGCTGAGCGCTAGACTGCGGCACCGTGACAGCGTTTGTACTTCTTGCCGCTGCCACAAGGGCAGGAGGTGTTGCGACCAACCTTGCCGCCGTTGGCTGTCGGTGCTGATGCGCGCAATGGGTCGTTAATGGCCTTCATCGGGCTCTCTTTGGAGATGGGCGCGGCGTTGCGACGACCAGTGCCTTGCGGCGGTTGCTCTGTGAGTTGCGCATGGAAAATGGTGTGAATCACCTCATTCTCAATAGCAACTTGCAAGTCGCCAAACATCTTATGGCCCTCAGAGCGGTAGACCACTAATGGGTCACGCTGGCCGTAGGCTTGTAGCCCAACTCCGGTGCGCAGGTTCTCCATGGCAGTTAGATGCTGGACCCAGTGATTGTCGATGGCCCGGAGCAGCAGCAATCGCTCCACAGTACGCAACTGTTCTTCGCCAATGTCCTCTTCTCGTGCTTGGTAGACCGTCTCCGCAAAATCGACCAGTATCTCTTGGATCTGCTCTCGACTCCAGTCAAAAACCTGCTCTTCAGTGTTCAGTTCCGGGGGCAGCGGACAGACCTGCCGAATCTCGTTAATCAGACCTTCTGCGTCCCAGTCATCCACATGCTTGGTTGGTAGATGGTGGGCCGCTGCTGAAGAAAACTCACGCCGCAGCATCTCAATGAACTTGAGCTTGAGAGACTCGCCGTTAAGGGCTTCGAACCGATCTACATAGATAATCTCCCGCTGTTTGTTCAGTACGTCATCGTACTCCAGCAGGTGTTTCCGCATGTCAAAGTGATAGCCCTCCACTTTGACTTGGGCGCCGCTAATCGACTTGGTGATGATCCCGTTTTCCACGGGAGTCTCTTCGTCCAAGCCGGTCCAGCTCATCACCTTCTTAATGCGCTCGCCGCCGAACCGCTGCATTAGTTCATCTTCCAAAGAGACGTAGAACTGAGACTGCCCCGGATCGCCTTGGCGTCCGGCGCGGCCTCGCAACTGATTGTCGATGCGGCGTGCGTCGTGGTGTTCGGTGCCAATCACGTAGAGTCCGCCAAGATCGATGACTTGGTCGTGCTCGTCCTTCCAGCCGTCGCGGGCGGTATCGCTGCCACCCAAAACGATGTCAGTGCCACGACCGGCCATGTTGGTAGACACCGTTACGGAATCGAGACGGCCGGCCTGGGCGACGATGATGGCCTCGTGTTCGTGGTTCTTGGCGTTCAACACTTGGTGAGGGACACCGCGCTTTCTCAACCGCTCACTAAGATACTCTGAGTCTTCCACAGAAGTGGTGCCAATTAGTACCGGCTGATGGGACTCGTGGATGTTGGCGATGTCTTCAATGACGACGTTCCACTTGCCGTCTTCGGTTTGGAAGACCAGGTCTGAGTTATCTTCACGTCCCAGAGGCAAGTTGGTGGGTACTGACACAACCTCCAGTCCGTAGATCTTGTAGAACTCATCGGACTCGGTCATTGCGGTACCAGTCATGCCGGCCAGCTTCTCGTACAGACGGAAGTAGTTCTGCAGGGTGATTGTGGCGTAGGTAATGCTCTCCCGTTGAATCTTGACGCCTTCTTTGGCCTCCACGGCTTGGTGCAGACCATCTGACCAACGTCGGCCAGGTTGGAGCCGACCGGTGAAGTCGTCAACGATGACCACCTCACCTTCTTGGACCACATAGTCTTTGTCGCGAGTTTTATTAATCTCTGCGGTGAGGGCGTTTTCCAGATAATGGACCTGATGGAAATTCTCAGGGTCATAAAAGTTATCGATGTTGGTCCATTTCTCCATCTTGGCAATGCCATCGAGGGTCAGAGAAATGGACTGGGAGCGCTCGTCGATGGCGAAATCGGTTTCGTCGTCCAGGCGGGTCACCAACTTGGCGTAGGTCTGGTATAGCTGCACCGGCTCTTCTGCCGGGCCGCTGATGATAAGTGGAGTCCGGGCTTCATCGATGAGAATGTTATCTACCTCATCGACGATGGCGTAGTGCAATTCCCTCTGGACTCGGTTGGCTGCCTCCAGCGCCATGTTGTCGCGAAGGTAATCGAAGCCAAATTCGTTATTGGTGCCGTAGGTGATGTCGGCTTTATAAGCCTCAGGGCGCGAAACGGGCCGGAGAAATTCCATGCCGTTCGAAGCTTCAGTCACTTCTGGGTCGTATAGGAAGCTTACGTCGTGCTGCAGGCAGCCAACGGTGAGACCAAGGGCATGGTAGACCGCACCCATCCAAACCGGGTCGCGACGGGCTAGGTAGTCATTCACAGTAACAACGTGGACGCCCTTGCCCTCCAAGGCATTGGCATAAACGGCCAGAGTGGCGACCAAGGTCTTGCCCTCTCCGGTCTTCATTTCTGCGATCTGACCCTTGTGCAAAACCAGTCCGCCAATGAGTTGTACGTCGTAATGGCGTTGTTCAAGGTTCCGGCGGGCAACCTCCCGGACGGTGGCAAAAGCTTCGGCCACAATGTCATTCAGGGATTCTCCCTCAGCCAAGCGAGCCCGAAACTCCGAAGTCATTCCTTGGAGTTCCTCGTCGGTCATATTCTGAAATTCTGGCTCAAGTTCGGAAATCCCCTTAGCGAGGGGGGTTAACTTTTTGATTGCCTTTTCGTTGGGGTCGCCAAGCACTTTTTGGAGAACGGAAACCATGGACTTTCAGACCTCGCAGATTATCGTCGTGAACCGGCAGGTTGCTTCTGGCACCCTGGTGGCCGGTTCCAGGCGTCTCAAATCCAATTATATTGTATCCAATGCCATCTTGGGATGCACGCCCAATCGGGTTGAAAATCAGGCTGGAAGGTGACGTTAAAGAGCGATGTAGTTGTGCCTGACGGGCTAGATGCTAAGGCCCTGCAGGTTGGAAAGCCCTGATTGACGCATCCAGTCTTTGAGCTCGGCCAAGATTCGCCACGGGGCGTTCAGCCCAACTAGGTTGGCGCTGCCTATCTGTACGGCAGACGCGCCGGCCAGGATGTACTCCGCGGCGTGTTCGCCGGAGAATATGCCGCCAATGCCGACTATGGGCACGTCTACTGCCTTGGAAACCTGGTAGACAAGGGCTAGAGAGATGGGGCGCAGACCCGGGCCAGAGAGACCTCCAGTGATATTACCTAATACTGTCTGGCAAGTCTGGGTGTCTATATGCATGGCCGGCATGGTGTTGCAGAGGCTGATGGCATCGGCCCCGCCATCGACGGCCGCGCGGGCAATCTCAACAATGTTGGGCACGTTGGGAGCTAGTTTGGCCAATATTGGTCGGTCGGTGTTGGCCCTGACGGCGGCCACAGCTTGGGCTGTGAGGCTGGCGCTGTGGCCAAAGAGAGACCCATCGGCCACATTGGGGCAGCTGAGATTCAGCTCAATTGCCTGGTAGCCAGTGCCTTTGTCAGCCATGGAGGCCATTTCGCCGAATTGCTCCACGGAGTCAGAGGCGAAGCTGAGTATGTAGGTGGCGTTCCACCGGTCCCAGCCAGGTGTGACGTCTTTTAGACCTGCTTCAATGCCGGGGTTGGTGAGCCCAATGGCGTTTAGAAAGAGGATATCGCCCGTATCCCAGGCCTCCCGGTAGGACGTTGGGTACCACCGGGGTTCTGGGTTACCTTCCCTGGGTGAAGGGGTGAACGTTTTAGGGACTACGGCGCCCAGTTCACCCAAATCCATATCCTCGGTGATGCCCCTGCCGTAACCGTCGTAGCCGAAGGTTCCGGAGGCAATCATCACCGGGTTGACCAACCGCAGGTGGTGTGGGTTATTTGGGGCTAGGTCTACGGATAGGTCCAGCCCCTGAGCAGACTCCGTGCTACTTGTCTCCCTCACCATCTGCGTTGTTTGCTGAGTCACCCGTTGAGTCGTCGGTTGACTCGCTGGCTGGTTCGTCGTTCCCCTCCGCATCCTCTTCTCCAACGGCTGGGATAGCATCGTCTTCGCCGTCTTGGCTTTCGTCGTTGCTACTGGGTTCGTTGGCTTCGTCCTCAGTGATTTCTTCGGGCTCCTCAACGCTCATTTAGGGCGTTGAGTTGTCACTGTTGTCGTCGCCGTCGACATCGCTATCAGTGAAGATGTTGGGCTCGGGGGGAGCCT
>DUCU01000023.1:0-2117 GCA_012959605.1 Dehalococcoidia bacterium
CACCGACATCAGAATGTTAATTAACTAGGGATTGAAGCGGCGTTTGGAGCTTTCTTATTGGCCTTAATCGGTCACCTGATCCCGCCAGGGTGATCCTGCTAATTGAGGATTAGTCTCACCGATGAAACATCATGAAGAAATTGAATCTATGAACTTAGACTAAATACATATTTCGATAACATGGTTTAAATAAACCGACTAGGTTTATTCTCGTATCGCCCTAAGTTATTGATGTTTAGTATCTACTTTACACCTAAACACACCTGTTACTAATCAAGCCTAGATTAGCACGGGAGTATAAAGAATAGCTACGTGGCCGTCAATAGAGTTTATTGCGTTTCGCAATTATTTACAGGAGCTTACTAACAAGTATCATTAAAAACTGCCCCAATTTTATGACGAATAGATAGAAAATCTAACTATATATGATAGCTAATCGAGACTGTTTGTTAACTCAACGGGTGTTTTTGGAGATTTGAGGGATTAGCCCGACGGAAGCGATGAATAGAAACTGCGAACTGTTTGGAAAAGTAGGCGCGCAGTCATCACGCGGCGAAATGCAGAAAACGACGGGCTCTGGGAGATGCTTCTAGGCCAGTTGCCTGACTCGCTTAAAGAAAACCAACTGCAACAGCGCCAAGATGAGGCTAATGGCGGCAATTAGGGTATATGCGGCCGCTGGACTCCAGATGTGGATCAAGAAGCTGATGGCCATGGTGGCCAGTGGAGTGAGGCCGTTGTCCAACATATAGATGCTCATCACCCGGCCTCGGAGGGCGTCCGGCACGATGGTTTGAATAAGTGTGTTGTTGCCAACGCGGAATATGTACTGGAAGAATCCCAGGCCTGCGAGCAACGCCATGGACGAAAAATACCAGGTGGACTGGGAAAACAGCAGAATGAATACGCACCCGCCAACCAACCCGATCAGCGTGGCCAGCCCCCGGGGAATCATGAATCCTCTGCCGGCAATGATGATTGCCGCGATAATGCCACCCGCGCCAACGGCTCCCGCCAGAATCCCACCGGCATCCGCACCCCGCCCCAAGACCTGTGTTGTGAAGATGGGCAGTACGAAAACCACCGGCTGGAAAACCAAATTTGGGATGAACGCCATCACTATCAGCTGCAGGATGGTCCGCTCTTTTACCACATAGGCGAGGCCTTCACGCATGCTGGAAATCATGGAGATCTTGACCGCGGCCCGTTCCTCGCGGTATGGCAGCTTCATGGGCATGTAGACCAAAACGATGATCACGTAGGCTGCGGCCTCAATAAAGAAGTTCCAATTGAATCCCAGGGTCGCAATCAGCAGACCGCCAATGGCGGGCCCAACGATTCGCATGCTGGGATGGGCCATTCCGTTCAACGCCAAGGCGGAGCCTAGGTCTTTCAAGGGAACCGTGTTGGGGACCATTGCCTGTCTGACCGGTTGGACGATGGAATGGGCGATGCCTGAGACGCCCATATAGATAAAGGCATGCCACCACTTTAGTGGGCCCGTCACTGGTTGAGCGTCTAGGTCGGTGGCCAGCACCAAGAACGCGAAGATAACGGCTGATATGGCCATGTAGACCTGCGCAAACATGACAAGCTTGCGGCGGTCTACCCGGTCAGCCAGAACCCCAGCCCACGGCCCAATAATCAGAATGGGGAACGTCCTAATACCAACGGCCGTGCCGGTCAAGAAGGCGTTGCCGTCAGTTAGCTGTAGCACCAGCCAGCCGACGGTCAGTATCTGGATCCACTGGGCGCCTACGGTGAAGAAATTCCCAATCCAAAGGTATCGGAAATCTTTGTACGCAGAGATGATCCAAAAGTTGCTCTGTCTACCTGGGGCGGGGGGCCTTGGTCGGTTCTCGGCCGGCGGTGTCACGCTATGCGCCAAGCAACCACCTGAATGACATCATCGTTACATTAGCAATATTCCGACATCCCAATGAGTGACCTTGGGAGATGGTCTGTCCAAGGTGTATTAGGGATATTGTTTGACAGTTTGTATCGCCATAATTCATGGAACCTAGCTTACCACGACCAGGCACCTGGTTAATCAACCGTGGCTTCGCGGCTTGCTGACTCCAAAGTAAACTAGAAGTCTATTAATAATGGGATTGGCG
>DUCU01000023.1:2208-36696 GCA_012959605.1 Dehalococcoidia bacterium
CTTGCGGTTACTTGAGGTATTTGTCCAACCAAGCGATCGACTTACTCCACGCTTGTGCCGCCGCGTCCGGACGGTAACTGTCTCTGGTTTCTCAGTGGAAACCGTGTCCGGCGCCGGCGTAGTGGTGGAATTCGTGAACCTTGCCGTGTCTGTTAAGTGTTGATTAGATTTCCCCCACATCCTCTTGATTGGGGTTTGTATCCTCCACGCCAAACAACCCTAATATCGGGCATCCGATATTAGGGTTGTTTGGTCCAAAGGAGAAGGTCCATCACCTAGTGGGGTATTAATGCCGCCGCCGTAGAAAACTACTGAAGCTAAAAGGTCTGTAATGTTGCAGGCAACCAGATAGGATACCCGACCACCATAGCAATATCCGATGATGCCAATTTTGTCGCCACGGACGAATGACTGGGCTTTGATGTAGTCCACTGATCCTGTTACGTCGAGCAATATGTCGGCATCTGTGGATCGATTCATGCGGGCTACAGCAATATCAATCTCCTCGTGAAGCCCAATGGTCATGGGGCCTTCGCGGTGGAACATTGAGGGTGCCAAGCCTACGTATCCGTAGGCTGGCAGTCGAACTACAATCGATTGTATATGGGCATTGACCCCCCATATCTCTTGAATCACCACAACTGCCGGATGCCGTCCTTCGGCATTAGGCTGGGTCAAATAACTCTCCATAGTGCTTTTGTCGTTACTTTTATCGATATTTATATCGATCCAGCGCGCAGGTAAATCGCTCCTCCCTGTTCCATAGGTCCTGCTCATCCGACGGGGAAAACAGGCAAACCATCATCAAAAATCAGGCGTATCAGCAATCCAGTTTTTAGTAGCATCGGATTGGCTTGACATAAATAATAAACCTAGGCGGAAATTATTACTGAATAGGTTTATGAAGTAGACTGATTTTATTTGAACGTTCTATATTACTCAACGGGTTTTTGGCTATATTCCAGTATGGGATAGCTCATATCGCGCAGATTAATAGATTTGGCGCATAAACTATAGTATATCAAACTGCCTATATCCCTGATAACTATATTAATATCACTAATTCGGTTGTATCAAAAGGCAAGGCTATCTGACATTTAATGCTTTTCAGCATTCCAATATCGGCAAACATTTTGTATGATGGATGAGGTGCTGTCGGAGAGAGGCACGGGGTGTTCTAACGGATTGACCCGCTCTCGGTATTACACTGGAGGTCGGCTTGCGCAACCTGGCAAATTTTTTAGTCCACCTTTTTAATCGCGATGGTGAACCGGACCGCACGTACCTGTCGGTGATTCATGACCGCTGCTTGTTCTGTGAAGAGCCAATCAGTGATTCACCCTCCTACATTACCTATCGTGTTTGTCCATTTTGCCGGTTCCACTACACCGTTACCGCAAGACAGCGCATCGAATTGCTGGCCGTTAAAGGGTCCTTCAAAGAGTCTTACAAATACGTAAGCTCGATGGACCCTATTTCGTTTTCGCGTCGGTCTCGTTATAAGAACTTATTCACTCAAGATCAAACCCGCACAGGGCTTACTGAAGCTGCAGTCACTGGTGTATGTAGGATAGGCGACACCGAAGCGATGCTGATTGTGCTGGACTTTGGGTTTATGGGTGGAACCATGGGCAGTGTGGTTGGCGAAAAGATATCCATGGCCTTTGAGAATGCCGCCCGCCGGGGTATTCCTGCCGTGGCTGTAGTATCAGGTGGGGGTGTTCGTATCCAGGAAGGGGTTCTTTCCTTGATGCAGATGGCCAAGACCGTGACCGCCGCCAACCGCCTGCGTGACGAAGAGGTGCCATTTATCGTGGTGTTGGCCAACCCGTCCACAGGGCAAGCCTACGCCAGCTTTGCAAACTTGGCTGATGTAATCATGGCTGAGCCCGGCTCGTTAATTGGACTATCTCCGCTGCGAACTCTGAAGGAAGTGTCCAAGATCCCCCTGCCGCTGGACGCACACACGGCAGAAGCTCACGTTGGCCACGGGCTTTTGGACAACGTGGTAGACCGGGAGAACCTGCAACCCAGAATATCCGCATTGTTGCGAATCCTCACGGCCCACAAGCATGGAAAGTCCAATCACCAGATCCTGCTGAAGTCAGAACCCATCGAGTGTGATGCAGTCGAGCCGTGGGAAGCGGTTACTGCTGCCAGAAACTCAGAGCGTCCACAGGCCATCGCCTATTTCAGGTCCATGATGGACCCGTTCATAGAACTGCGCGGCGATCGTTTGAATAGCGATGATCGCTCAATTGTGGCCGGCTTGGGCTTCATGGACGGACAGCCGATGGCCGTGATCGGCCAACAACGACGTCCTCTAGTGGAAGGCGAACGTTATCATGTGTTCCCTGATGGTCTACGGAAGGCCCAGCGGGTAATTGACCTGGCCAGTCGATTCAAGTTACCGTTGGTGACCCTTATTGACACCCAGGGCGCTGATCCGGGTCTGGAAGCAGAGGAGCAGGGCATCGGCAACGCAATCGCCAAGACACTGTCATCAATGTTGACTGTTCCAACGCCAATGGTCTCGGTGGTTATCGGCGAAGGTGGCAGCGAAGGCGCGCTGGCGCTGAGTTTGTCCGACCGAATTTTGATCCAACAATATGCTGTCTACTCACCCATGTCTGTGAACCATACACTGGGGGCAGCCCACCATGACTATTCGCTGGACCGTGAGACGGCTGAGGCCCTGATGCTGACCGCCCACGATTGTCGAGAGTTGGGCATTGCCGACGAGATCGTTCCCGAGCCAGAGGGCGGGGCCCACGTAGATCCACGTGAGGCATCGTCAGTGCTACAAACTGCCATCCTCACCAACCTCGTTCAGTTGGCCAAAATGTCTCAGGGCAAACTCTTGAAGAAGCGGTACCATAAGTTCCGCAGGATGGGTGAGGGCAGCGGACATTCCCAGGAAGCCATGAGTCGGGAAGTGAATCTGCTCATGAGCATAACCTACGGAGACAAACCGACAGAGACACCATCCCGTAGTAGGAAAAGAAAAGGCCGGAAGGAACGACCCGCCGAGGCCGAGATTGCCTCGGACGACTAGGTCTGCATCGACGTTTGAGTAGAAAAAAGAAGCCCGCCGGATTTACCGGCGGGCTTCTTTTTTGTTTATTCGCGGAGTTACTAAACTGCTTCCGAACCAAATTCCTTGAGGCTTTTCTTCACGGCATTTGCGACCTCAGAAAACTCTTCTCCTACAGACTTGTCCAAGAGGGCTGTGGGTTTGGAAGAGTCCCTGTAGACTGACCGCAGAGCGAGGTCACCCAGGAAGGGGGCTTCTACTTCTTTAGCCAAGTTCTTTCCGCCGCCTTCGCCAAACATCTCTCCAGTGTAGTTTTCCACCACACCAAGGACGTTTAGGTTGAGCTTTCTAATCATGTTGATGCAGCGTTTGGCGTCGAGGTTGGCCAAATCCTGGGGTGTGCTTACAACCACGAAACCGTCCATCGGCAGAGTCTGCATCACCGTCAGAGGCGAGTCAGAGGTTCCCGGTGGCAGGTCCACAAGAAGGTAGTCCAAATCTCCCCAGTCTGTCTGCTGTAGAAACTGGCTTATGGCATTGTGAATCATTGGGCCGCGCCAGATGATGGCCTCGTCCGGGTTCTCCTGGAAAAATGCCATGGAGACAACTTTAACGCCCCATTTCTCTGACGGAATGATCTCGCCGTCAACGTAGTCTGGCTTGTCTGTGATGCCCATGACCTTGGTAACGTTGGGGCAGTCAATGTCGACATCCAGCAGACCGACTCTGGCACCCTGGCTGGCCAGGGTCACCGCCAGGTTTACGGACACGGTCGTCTTACCGACGCCGCCTTTGCCGCTGTAGATGCCAATCTTGGTCTTGATCTTATCAAGACGGGTGGTAATCTGGCGCTTTTGCTGCCAAGTCTTTTTGATTTGTTCTAGGCGCGCGGTTTCCTGGGGCGTGGGCATGCAATCCTCCGGATGGGGTGTTGGGCAGATGGTTTATGGCACTGCGGTCTAATCTCATGAGCAAGCAAAGATGCTTGTCCAGAGGGCTGGGTGGCCATTCAGAAAATTGTCTGGGTTAGATTCCTAACTGGGAACGGGCCTCTTCACTGATCAGTTCTGGAGACCAGGGCGGGTCGAAGACCATCTCAATCTGAACTTCTTCAACGCCGTCTAGTTCCTGTACTGCCCACTCGGCCTGCTGGCCGATGTACGGGCCCATGCCGCAACCAGGAAAAGTTAGGGTCATTTGTACGTAAACGTCTGAGTCGTTTACCTGGACGTCGTAGACCAGGCCGAGGTCAACGACGTTTACCGGGATTTCCGGGTCATACACCGTTTTCAAAGCCTCATAAACCGCTTCTGTTGTTACTTCCTCGGCCATGATTATCTCCTAATCGCAATCGTCTGACACGATTATATTAAAGTCGACCAAGTTGGTCAACAATTATGCTTAACCCAATTGGGACGTGAATTACGGCACGATGACCGTGGTTTACGCGCATCCTTCGACCAGCTCAGAACGAACGGTTTTCTTACAACTTGCTTGGTCCTTGGACAGGCTGGTAGCAAACGGTTTGGCTGGTAGCTTGCCCGCTCGTGGTGAGCCTGTAGAACCATCTGCTCATTGTGCAAAAAGCGCTAATGCCCAAAGCCCTAAGCGTACTTAGGGAATGAGCAGCAACTTGCCGGTGGTGGACCTGCTCTCAAGTTGGCGGTGCGCCTCTGAGGCGTCTGACAACGGGAATTCTCCGCCAATCCTGAGATTTAATTCTCCGGAAGCAACCCAACCCAGAACATCGCCGGCCCGCTTTTCCAGCTCGGCACGGTTGACAGTGTAGTCACCCAGTCCGGGGCGAGTCAGTGAGAGTGACCCTGCGCCCAAGATGCCGGGGCTGATGGGGTCAGGAGCTCCACTGGCGGCACCGTAGAGAACCATATGGCCTCGGCGACCCAGACTGCTGATGCTCTGGAGGAAAGTGGTTTTGCCCACGCCGTCGTACACGGCATGTACGCCCTCGCCATCGGTGGCCTTCTTGATCTCTTCGGCAAAGTCCTGCTGGGTGTAGAGAATTACATGGTCAGCGCCAGCACCCTTGGAGAGCTCAGCCTTTTCCTCTGTGGAAACGGTGGAGAACACATAGCCGCCCAGGCGTTTAATCATCTGAGTCAGCAGAAGTCCCATTCCGCCGGCTCCGGCATGAACAATGACTCGGTCGCCCTTCTGCACCGCATAGGTGGAGTGGCAGAGATAGTGGGCGGTCATTCCCTGGAGGATGGCACCAGCGCCGGCTTTGGCGTCTACGCCGCTGGGCCGAATCATCAAGCGCCAGGCGGGCACAACTGCCAGCTCGGCATAGGTGCCGGGAGCGGTGCAGTAGGTGACTTCGTCGCCCACTTTGACTTCGGTCACGCCAGGGCCAATTGACTGGACTACTCCGGCGCCTTCTACTCCAATGATGCGTGGTAGGGGCGGGCCGGGGTTTACGCCCTGGCGGCTGTAGACATCGGTGAAGTTAACACCGGCTGCTTGAATCTTGACTACTGCCTCTCCCTCTCCGGGAGTTGGGTCAGCCACGTCAACGTACTTCATTACCTCGGGGCCGCCGAATTCGGTGATCTGTGCTGCTTTCATGTTGAGCCCTCCTGAATCATCGTCAAAAAATAACGGCTATAAGCCAATGTTTTTTAGATGTTGAATGAATGGCGGTAAGTATACACCTGGGCCAAGTGACAGGGCCGCCAAATATCGTGTGATGGATATTCTATAGAGAGTGGAGGCGGTGGGGAAAAATTAATGGCTGGACCCGGATGCGGATCCAGCCATTATTGATTATTGTTTGTTAGGAAGCCTTGATTCCCATCGCCGCCAGTGCGGTGGCTGCGTCACCGGAGAGATTGAGGCCAGACTCTCCGTACATCTCTTGCAGTTTCTGCGATGTGGCAGAATCGGGGGCGGTGCCTTCGCCCTTGTGGGCTCCAAGCTCAGCCAGGGTTTCGTAGGCTTGGTCAGTGTTCCAGTAGAACGACAGCAACCAAGTTAGCTCTCGTTCGTTGTTCGGAACGGGGAGGTCTGTGATGTCATATACGCTGTTGAAAACTTTGGTATACCGGAGGATTCCAGCCTTGTCAGCGGAACTCTCACCGTAGAACCTTCTGCGGCTCAGTTCAGTGATGCGCACGGCGTAGTCGGCTTCGCCATAGATGTTCTTGGGCAGCCACTCTGTGCGGAGGTCAACAACTTCGTTGCCGTTCTGGTCGAGGATGGCCACAGCGGCGTCAGAACCCAACGTGGGTTCGTATTCAAACTTCACAGCGTCGCGAAGTAGGGCTTCTTGAAGCATCAGAGTAAGTTCTCTGGGTATCTTCTTGTAGCTGTCGCCGGTGGCAGCGCCATTAGTATCAGCTCCCACGCCGCCGGTGTTAAAGACGAAGTACTGTTGGTTAAGCCCACCCTCTTCAATCTTCTTGACGATGTTATAGAGGTTATTGGCGTTCTCGTCTTCCAGTCCAATGATGAACGGGTCTGAGAAGTATTCAACATAGGGCTGGCCGATGACTCCAATGGCCGCACCCATCTGGACTGCTTCACCGTACATGAGGCTCCGGATGTATTGTTCAGGGCTGAGGCGGCGCAGCGGCGGCATCACCGTGTTTTGGCGCATCACTGCTTGCCAGAACACCTGGTCGGTATCTTCCATTGGCACGTGAACGCCCGCAGTCTCGCGGCCGTTGGTGATTCTTCCCAAAATGTCATTGGCACCTTTTCTAGCGACCAATCTGGTTCGGGAAAGGGTTACACGCATGTTGCGGACCGGGTTGGCGAGGAAGTTGGGCTTCCACGTTGACATGTCAACCGGCACATTCTCCAACGTCTCTTCGGCGTTGGGGTCTTGGTCGGTGCCGCGAACGGACTCAAAGGTGATGGGGTCTTCTGCGTGGTTGAGACCAAACGGCATGGCGTACATGTTGTTTTCTGTGCCGTCGATGCTGTAGTAAATGGTGGACTGATTGCCGTCCTTGTCGATATTGACGGGGTCTTTCAATTGCTGTAGCAGAACAATATCGTCGTTCATGGGGTAAACGCCTTCATTGGCGTCGGTCTTCAGGCCGAGCTTCTTGGCCAGTTCGCTGTTGGCTAGCTCCAGCATGATCGTCAGGGTGCTTTTACCGTGGAGGGACGGTCCAACAGTAATCAATGCAGTGTTCTTGGTTTGGCCGGTCAGTGTCTTGGCCCGGGCCATGCTGAGGGCGGCTTGAATCGCCAATCCATTTTTTTCTTTTACCAGGAACATGGCGATGGATAGCGGGCCCATCTTGTGTTCGCCAACATAGTCAAAGCCCAGATGCAGTGAAAGGCCGCGGGTGGGTGCTTTGAAGACCAGTTGGGTGAAGCCGGCGTCAGTTAGTCGCTTCTTTAGTTCTTCCGACAATCCCAGGTCTTCCATCCAGTGGGGCAGAGACACCTCAAGGATGTCTGGAGATTGACGGCTGATCTCCTCGGTGGCTGCGAAAGTAAGTTGACGCCACATCATGGGAATCTGCATGTACTTGGTGCCAAAGAGCAGCTGACGGGCGTGGAAAGAGCGTCCGGGGGCGTCTCCCACCTGGCGGTCTGACTGGACGATGGTGTCGCCGGCAGCCAGTTTCTCTTCCATGAATTTATTGATGTAGCTGAAAACCTCAGTGAACAGAACCTGGTTTTCAGTGCTGAAGACCACACCGTCGCGGTTCTTGGCGAATCCGTCGATGAAATACATTGTAAGGTCGGGGCGGCGTACCACACCTAGTTGGCTGAAGAACGCGTACCCGCCAGTGTCCAAGCGGACCACCACTCCAGGCCATGCACGACCGGCAGCTTTTCCGGCAGCGTTGGCTACCTCAGCTTCTTTGTCGATGGCGCTGGCTTCAGCTAAAAAGGCCTGTTGCTCGGCCTCTGGGAGGTCTTGCAACACGTTCATGTGGCTGACGAGCCATTCTTGTGAAGGGTTATTAAATGTGGCGCCGGGCTTGTGACCCTGACGGGCCAAAGCAACCAGACGGTCCAGTTCTTTTACGAATGCCGGGTCGGCGATGGGACCGGCAAGGGATGATCCAGCATGTGGTTGTTGTTGGAGGCTCATGATTTCGGATTCCGTATTAAGTAAGATTGGGTTACTGTGCCGCCATGGTTGGGCTGGCACGGGTAACTCGGCAGGCGTAACGCACAAGGCCGACAGTATGCTACATCCTACCTAGTCTCAAGTAAAGTCTTGGCCTACGCCTGGGGCAAGGCGGATTCAAGGAATCGCCTAATCTTCCCAGATTATATTATTAATCTGCCCTATCTCATCTTGGATTTGGAATGGTAAAATCTGCCAGGGTTTTCCAACCATAAAAAATATTCAAGTGAATTACAAGTACCTTGCCCAGGTGAATTCAGACCAGGATACCCATCAAAGCGGAGTGAGAAGTATTCATTTTGATGTTGGCTGTCAAACCATGAGTTTTTAATCATTAATTCACTAGTGGTAACCAGGAATCAGCCATTTATTGGACCGGTCCGCAGACCGCAGAACGAAATCTTCGGATTGCCTTTGCAGCCGGTAACTGGTATCCTTTGAAGGCGATTTGTGCTTCTAAAGAGGCGTATTCCATCATAGAGACCCCCCGTAAAGAACGCAGTGAAGATTCCGGATACAGGCTCCCAATTACGGCCTCCGGTACCTCCTCTAAGCACTCCGGCCAGTCCCTACCTTGTTAGTGGTAGTCTGGCGCACGTTTACGATAGCTGAACACGGATCGAAGACTTACTGAAGGTGGAGGTACTTGAGTGACGACCGAGCAAAGCCCTTTAATTTCGGAAGCTCTGAAGCATTTTGTGGCAGCCAAGAAGTCCGCAAAAACAGTCCAGCAAAGTCACCAGGAACTAGGCCGTTTTGTGGCCTGGTGTGGCAGGGAACGTAAAGTTTCCGAATTGGCGCCCTCGGAAGTCGCTGAGTACGCTCAGCAGATTGGTCTTGGCGGAGCAGAGTCCGTCACTCGATTAGGCCCCGTTAAGATTTTCCTTGCTTATTGGAAAGACCAGGGATGGATTGAAAACGGCCTGGCATCCCACCTCAGAGTCCCCCGCACCCGCCGCACCGCCGCAAAGTCCAATGTCCGGACCAATGGCCGCAGCGGCACCTCCGGCTCCCAACTCAGCCAAGAAGGCTATGACCGCCTGGTTGGTCAACTTGATGACCTGAAAGACCAACGGGCTCTCGTGCTCGAAGATATCAAACGGGCCATGGCAGACAAAGACTTTCGTGAAAACGCCCCTCTGGATGCAGCCAAAGACCAGCAGGGAATCGTTGAACTCCGCATCCGCGAACTTGAAGCCAGCATCAACAACGCTCAGATACTTCCTGAGGGCGTGTCCTCCAAGGTAGCCCGCTCCGCAGTTGGTGCCAAGGTCACCCTGAAAGATACCAACTCCGGAAAGACCCTGGCCTACACACTGGTAGATGTCCGCGAAGCAGACGTATCTGAAGGTAAGATTTCCACTACCTCACCCGTCGGTCAGGCCCTTTTGGATCGGACAGTAGGTGAAGAAGTCACCATCAACGTCCCCAAAGGAACTCTCCGGTACTTGGTGCAACGAATCACTGGCTAGATAGCTCCTCAACGTAAAAAGGCCGCCCCGGTTTAATGGGGCGGCCTTTTTACGTTGAGGAGCTATGACCGGGAAATGACTAGACATAAAACCGCGCTTAATCCGGGCTTAAAAATGACAAACAAAAGGCGTCCCATTAACTGAGACGCCTTTTTATTTGCCTGTGAGTCCGGTGTGGCTAGGTTTGAGCTAGTCTAGCCCTTCAACCACTTCGAAGATGTCTACGGGGTTGGGCAGAGTGCCCGGTTCGTATTCCTCACGGAAACGAATCACGCCACCTTTGTCGATGATAATTACGGCCCGTTTGCTGGCACCGCGCTCTTCGTTGAAAAGGTCGTAAGCCTTGCTGGCTTCACCTTTGGGATGGAAGTCGGACAACTCCGGGTAGGGTAGTCCGCCCAATGCCGTGCTCCACGCCTTGTGGGAAGGAACTGTATCGCAGCTTATGCCCAGAACCTGAGCATTGTTATCCTCGAACCGTTTGTACTCCTGACGGAACGAAGTTGCTTGTGTCGTTCAACCAGCGGTGAAGTCGAACACGTGGAAGGAAAGGACAACTGTCTTGCCCTTGTAATTACTTAGGGAAACATCCCCATCGGCGGAAGGGAGTTTAAATTCGGGGGCTACATCGCCAACTTGAGCCGGCATATTCCCACCTTTTTGGTTTGAGATTTGGGCACGTTTCAACTAGAGCCCATGGGCGCAGATTATACCGCACAATCCGGCAGGGGACACCCAGTTGGGAGATTAAATTGGTTCTACACCCCGTGATATACTTGGCCGCGTTGTCACCGGGCATTTTCCGGTCATCTTTTATGTGGGGTATGTGTAGTGCAGGCGGAGTTCAAAAGCGGCGTTTACTTGCCAGAGTTAGACCTCTGGATGGATTCAACCAGAAAGCGTGAATTCAGCCTGATTTCCCACGCCCACTCCGATCACACAGCTCGCCACATCAGGCCGGTACTCACCCCCAATACCGCCAGACTTCTGGGCGATTACCTTCAGAAATCAGACCCGATTTTACTGCCCTACCATGAGCCCTACGAGACTCCGGCCTATACCATGACCCTTTACCCGGCCGGCCATTGCCTTGGCTCAGCCCAAGCCTTGATCGAATCCAAAGAAACCGGCGAAAGGCTGCTCTACACGGGAGATATTAAAAGTCGTAAAAGCCCAACCAATGAGCCATTAGAGCCGGTGGCCTGCGACACCCTGGTCATAGAGTCCACCTATGGCCGACCCGAATACGTGTTCCCCCCGGAAGATCAGGTGCTGGAGACCGCATACAAGACCCTGAGGATGTGGCTGTCTCGCGGCCAACGTCCGGTGATTCAAGGATGGCGGTTGGGCAAGTCTCAGGAGTTATTGCACCACCTTTTGGGCGAGGGTTTTGACGTGATGGTGGAGGAGAGTATCTACCTTGGAACCCAGATTTATCTGGAGGCTGGGGTGGAGTTTCCAGGTCAGGTGAAGATGTTTGAGGGCGATTGGCCGGAGGGCTGGATACTGATGTTTCCGCCCGGAAAACGCCGCGAGGCTTTGAAACTCTTCAGTCGTAAACGGACCCTAGAGATGACCGGTTGGGCAACCTCGGGTAGTATGCCTTGGGGCCGAGGGGCTGACGCTAGCTTGCCCTACAGCGATCACCCGGACTTCAACGAGTTGGTGGAGTACGTCCAGGCAGTTTCGCCCAAGCAGGTCTATACCGTGAACGGGTTTCCAGAGTTGGCCGTTAAACTGCGAGAGCTGGGCTACCCGGCAGTCCACCTAAGTGCCAAGGGCCAACAGCAAGACACCGGCTTCCAGATGAAGCTGGTTTAGATTGTCTTTGTATAGTTAACGCAAACCCAAATCCAAAAAGGAGAACATCTGGCTATGACCAACGAGATTTTACGCTCTCTTCTTCCGTTCGCAGGATGGGATGACGAGCGCGCCAACGACCTCACAATCACTGGCAACACCGATCCAATTTTGCCCACTTCGTTTCGGGTTACAGATACCAGTACAGCCGCCCTGGGGGCCCTTGGCCTGGCTGTGTCAGACCTTTGGGAATCCCGCACCGGACGCCGCCAGCAGGCAACCGTGGATGCCCGCCGAGCGACAGCCTCGCTCCGAAGCGGAAAATACATGCAGTTGGATGGCGCTGGAGTCTCCACTGAACGTAACACGGTGATGGGCACCTACCCGACAAAAGATGGTCGCTGGAGCTACCTCCATTGCAACTTCCCCAACCACCGCGCCGCTGCTCTCAGCGTGCTGAGAGTGGCAGAAGACCGAGCTGAAGTGACTAAGGCCGTGGCCAAATGGGATGCCCTTGATCTGGAAGAGGCCATCATTGCCGCCAAGGGGGCCGGCGGCATGGTCCGCACCATGGAAGAATGGGCCAAACACCCGCAGGCCCAGGCCATCGCCTCATTGCCCTTGATGGAAATCGTCAAAATAGCTGACAGTCCGCCTGAGTCACTGCCGGAAGGCTCGCGTCCATTGTCCGGGGTTCGAGTGCTGGATCTGACCCGGGTCTTAGCCGGACCAACCTGTGGGCGGACGCTGGCGGAGCACGGTGCGGATGTCATGAAGATTACCGCCGGACATCTGCCCAACCTCGGCTATCAGGAGTACGACACCGGTCACGGCAAATTAAACGCCCAATTAGACCTGCGAGACGAGAAACAGATGGAAACCCTGCGTGGACTCGTCCGCCAGACCGACGTGTTCTCACAGGGCTACCGGCCTGGGACTCTGGGAGGACGTGGTCTATCCCCTGAGGAGCTGGCAGAACTGCGGCCCGGAATCGTATATGTGTCTCTGTGCGCATTTAGCCACGAGGGGCCGTGGGCCTCGCGTCGCGGCTTCGATACTGTGATTCAGACCGTCAGTGGAATCACCAACCGCCAGGGGGAATTGTTCCCTGGAGCAGCTCCCGGTCCGCAGTTCTACCCAGTATCGGCTATCGATTATCTGACCGGGTACCTGATGGCCTTTGGTGGCATGGTTGCCTTGAATCGCCGTGTGAAAGAGGGTGGTAGTTGGCTGGTGCGAATCTCGTTGGCGCAGGTTGGCCGTTGGCTCGTCAGCCAAGGTGAGATTCCTGAGTCCCAGTTGCAAAATATTCCGGCCGAGTTCACTCCTGAAGAGGTGGCAGGTTGGTCCATGGTCACCGAGACACCCATGGGTAAACTTGGTCATCTGGGGCCGGTGTTAGGACTATCTGAAACCACACCGCGCTGGGCCAGGCCGTCCGTGCCCCTAGGCCACCATGACGCGGTTTGGCCGGAAAGATCTAAGTAGCTTCAAACATCCTATGGAAATAATTTCGGCGGGCAAAGACCAATGTCGCATCACTCTTTAAGATTTGTTTGTGCCACGGGAATTGTAGAGGTTGCAATTGCTAAACGATGTTCAACGTCAAGAATTTGGCGGTCTCGCCAAAATTATTATCAGCTACCGTCGTAATCTTAACTTTCGTTTTAATCGGTGAGGAAGGGGTTCTCAAGACGAACCTAATTGTCTGAGGTTCTGCAACGGCCAATACATTGGTTGCCTGCAGTTGAATCGAACCCTGAAATTTGTTGGGCTGCCGTTGATTTACTGTCTTCCAATCCCAATCTTTACTCGAGGGTAAATCGTTATGTTCCCAATATAACTCGTACCCTTCTCCGAAAGTTACGGTTATAGGATAGTTGTTCCAAGCAGATATACCGGTGTTGTGAATGACGATAAATATACCAACTAACGAACCGCAAGCTACTTCAATCGATTCCAGTCTTTCGTCTCTATGAGTCCCGTCTTCTTGTTGTATTTCAAGAAACTCAGTAAAAAAGAAGTTGGAAATAATCGACCGTAGGTGAAGAATACTACTGAAACTGCTAAAGCTGCCTCGATTGCAGGGTCACTTGCCGTGAGCCAATCGCCTATTCCGTTAACGTCATCCGAGGCAATAACAATCCCAGCCCAGGAATAAGTCCACAAGCAGAATGTAATCAATAAAAGCCACTTGGTTTGTTCCTGTGACTTAACTTTAGCTACTTCTGACAGGTGTATGCGCTTGATTCACACGCCCATAATTCTGGGCTATATTTGGGACAGGAACAGGAACCCTGAAATTATTGTGATTACTAAAATCATTTCAGATCGCGATAAATCTTACTTAGTTCGCTAGCAAAAAAACAAGAAGACGACTCGCTTAGAGCGAACCGCCTTCTTGAATTATTCCCAAATTCTACCTAGTCTGGGGTGCTGCCTAGTGCTGGGACGTTGGACTCTTCGTCCGACGCGAGTTGGCGGTTGACCGCGCTCAGGTAAGCCTTGGCGCTGGCGACTATGATGTCGGTGTCGGCACCCCGGCCAGTGTAATTGCGGCCGTCCTTCTCGATACGGATGGTCACGGTTCCTTGGGAGTCTATTCCCTCTGTTACCGCCTGGACATTGAAGTCCACCAATTTGGACTCGGTACCAATGGCTCGGTCAATGGCGTTGCAGATTGCGTCAACGGGGCCGTTTCCGGTGCACGCATCGGTGATGGACTCGCCGTCCGGTCCAATGAGTTTGACGGTGCCTGTGGGGATTCCCTGGTCGCCGCCGGTGAACTGCACGTGTTCCAGTGTGTAACTGATCGGTTCAGTTGATGTCCGCTTTTCCTCGTCCATGAGGATCTCCAAGTCGCGGTCGGTGACCTCCCGTTTCTTGTCGGCCAGGTCTTTGAAAGATTCAAATACCTTGGCCAAGTCCTCCCGAGAGAGGTTATAGCCCAGGTCTTCCAACCGTGACTGCAACCCGGCCCGGCCGCTGAGCTTGCCGAGGACCAGAGTGTTACCAGGGACGCCAACGCGCTCCGGCTGCATAACTTCGTAGGTGGAGCGGTTCTTCAACACACCGTCCTGGTGGATACCAGAGGCGTGCCGGAAGGCGTTCTCGCCGACGATGGCCTTGTTGGACTGGACAGCCATGCCGGTGATACGGCTGACCATGCGGCTGGCTTGGTAAATCTGGGTGGTGTCGGCGTTAATCTCGATGCCGAAATGGTCTTTACGTGTGTCCAGACCCATGATGATTTCTTCAATGGAGGCGTTGCCGGCCCGCTCGCCGATGCCGTTGATGCAGCCCTCCACCTGGCGTGCGCCGAACTCTACAGCAATCAAACTATTGGCGACGGCCAAGCCCAAGTCATTGTGACAGTGGACGCTTAGCGTGACATTCTCAATGCCCTTCACGTTGGCCTGCACATCTTTCAGCAACTGGCCAAAGCCGGTGGCGGATGGGATGGCGTAACCGACGGTGTCGGCTATGTTGATGGTGGTGGCGCCAGCCTTGATGACCTCTTCCAGCATGTGGAACAGGTACTCAGGGTTGGTCCGGGTGGCGTCCATGGGAGAGAACTCCACGTCGTCGCAGTAGCTCTTGGCCTTAGTTACGCTTGAGATGGCCATCTCCAAAACATCTTCCCGGTTCTTGCGGAGCTGGTGCATCTGGTGAATCTCTGACGAAGAGAGGAACACGTGGATGCGGGGCCGCTTGGAGTGCTCCACAGCCCTGGCAGCTTGTTCCACGTCGTCGGCGACGGCCCGGGCCAAGGATGCGATGATGGGTCCGTCGATCTCTTTGGCGATGTTGGTCACCGCTTCAAAGTCTCCGGGTGAGCTGGCGGCGAAGCCGGCTTCGATGATGTCCACCTGCATCTTCTGCAATTGGCGGGCAATTTCCATCTTCTCAACACCGGTCATGCCGATGCCGGCCGATTGTTCTCCGTCGCGGAGGGTTGTGTCCAAGAGCAATACTCGTTCTTTAGCCATTATTGTTACCTATACCCTTTCTGATTTTTGAAATTAGGTGTGCCGTTCCCGCTAACTGCGGTGTTCAGAAAAGGGCCCCAGGTGCGCGTAGTCAACCGTCGCCAGCCCTGCCAGGACCAGCGGGCGATGATCGACTACGCTCAACGCCTCCGGATTATTCATGATGATGCTCCACATCTTTGTTCTTGCCGTTTCTGGGTAAGTCGGGTTAACCCCGATCTATTTGGGGTCCATCCAGGGCATCATGCCCCTGAGTTCCTTGCCGATGTCTTCAATCTGGCTGCTCTGTGCCTGCTGGCGCAGGGCGTTGAACCGAGGGCGGCCTTCGTCGTTCTCGGCGATCCATTCCTTGGCAAAAGTGCCATCCTGAATCTCTTTCAGCACGGCGCGCATGTTGTCTCGTACGTGTTCGTCAATGATGCGAGGGCCACGGCTAAGGTCACCGTACTCAGCGGTGTCGCTGACCGAGAACCGCATGTAGTTGAAGCCGCCCTGATACATCAGGTCAACAATCATTTTCAGCTCGTGTAGGCACTCGAAGAAGGCGATCTCCGGGGGATATCCGCCCTCTACTAGAGTATCGAATGCTGCTTTGACTAGGGCGCTCACACCACCGCAGAGGATGGCTTGCTCGCCAAACAGGTCGCTTTCAGTCTCGAACTGAAGGGTGGTCATCAGCACGCCGGAGCCAGTGCTGCCGATGCCCTTGGCGTAGGCTAGGCCAATGTCCTTGGCGTTGCCGGTGGCGTCTTGGTGGACGGCCAACAGGCTGGGAACTCCCACACCCTCGGTGAATAGCTCGCGCATGCGGTGACCGGGGGCCTTGGGGGCGACCATCAAGACGTCCATGCTGGTTGGAGGTACTACCTCTTTATAGTGGATGCTGAAGCCGTGGGCGACCATCAAGGCGCTGCCGGGCTTCAGGTTGGGTTCAATCTGCTCGCGGTAGATGCGACCCTGGATGTGGTCGGGAATGACCATCATCAAAATGTCGGCTTGTTTGGCTACTTCAGGAACGTCGGCCACCCGCAGTCCGGCGGCTTCGGCGACGGCCCGGCTCTTGCTCTCAGGATAGAGGCCAACGACCACGTCTTGTCCGTTGTCCTTCAGGTTGAGGGCGTGGGCATGGCCTTGGCTGCCGTAGCCAATCATGCCGATTGTCTTGCCTTCTAGGTGCTTAAGGTCTGCATCCTTGTCGTAATAAACATCTACCATCTTAGTTTTTCCTTCCCAACATTTTTTCTTGTGGTGCGTTCATGGGCACGAAGGCCCCAATCTTTTGTTTTAGCTGCTTTTTAGCTAGTGCCGTTGGACTTGGCCGAATTGGCGCCATGTCCGTTGGTCAGCCCCTTGGCTTCACCCCGCTCCATCGCGACGATGCCTGATCGCGACATCTCAATTATGCCAAAGGGGGCCAGGAGGTCGTAAAGGGCGTTAATCTTGTCCCCTTCACCGGTGATTTCAATGACCATTGACTCTCTGCCAACATCAATGATGTTGGCACGGAAGAGGTTCACGATCTGGATAATCTCGCCCCGGTTCGTCGAAGTGGTCTTGACCTTGATCATGGCCAGTTCTCGGGCGACGATCCTAGCCTCGGTGATGTCGGCGACCTCTAGGACGTCGATGAGTTTGTCCAGTTGTTTGGCCACCTGGCTCACCGTGCGGTCGTCGCCGTTGACCACAAAGGTCATCCGTGACAGTCCGGCTTGTTCGCTGTTGCCCACGGCCAAGCTGACAATGTTGAACCCACGGCGGCGGAACATGCTGGCGACGCGGTTCAATACGCCCGGTTTGTCTTCAACCAGGGCGATCAGTGTGTGTTGTTCTGTTTCGTTTTGCTGGGACATCTTATGAAGTCTCGTTGTGCGCCGGTTCTTCTAGCATCTCTTTGACGGATTGGCCGGAAGGTATGAATGGGAAGACTATCTCGTCTTGCTTCACCATGAAGTCCACTATCACCGGTCCGGCGGTCTCCATGGCCTGCTGCACCGCGTCCACTACCTCTTCCTGCTTGGTAACGCGGATGCCGCGGATGCCGTATGCCTCAGCGATCTTCACAAAGTCCGGGTTGGCCGAGAACTCGCTGGCCATGTAATCCTGCTCGAAGAACACGTCTTGGAGCTGGTGGACCATGCCCAGGTTGGTGTTGTTTAGAATGGCGAATTTCACATCGGCCCCACTCTCAACAGCAGTGGCGATGTCGCACATGGTCATCTGGAAACCACCGTCGCCGCAGACCGACCAAACCACGGTATCGGGACGGCCCACCTGGGCGCCAAGAGCGGCGGGTACTTCAAATCCCATGGTGCCCAACCCGCCTGATGTGATGAAAGTGTTGGGCTCTTTGAACGTGCAGTGCTGGGCGGCCCACATCTGGTGCTGGCCCACGCCGGTGACCACGATGCCTCGGCCCTGGGTGACCTCAGTCAACCGTTGAAGCACGAACTGGGGCAGCAACTCGTCCGATTTGCGGACGATGTGGGACGGATGCTGGGCCTTCAATTCTTCTATGTGTCGTAGCCAGTCGATGTGGACGTTGGCGTCGACCTTGGGCAGTAATTGTTCCAACACTGCCTTCAAGTCGCCGACCACTCCGGCATCGGTCTGGATGTTCTTGTCGATCTCGGAGGCGTCAATGTCCACATGAACGAACTTGGCATTGGGGGCAAAGGCCGATATGCGGCCAGTCACCCGGTCGTCGAACCGCATGCCGAGGCCAATGATCAAGTCGGCTTCATCTATAGCTAGGTTGGCGTAGGCCATGCCGTGCATGCCGGACATACCCAGGTTCAGTTCATGATCCGACGCTATGGAACTGATACCGAGTAGGGTCGTTATCACCGGTATTTGAGCTTTTTCAGCCATCTCAGTCATCAACCCGTAGGCATGGGAAATCAATACGCCATGCCCGGCCATGATAATCGGGCGCTCTGACTTATTAATCAACGCGGCGGCTGCGTCTACCTGGGCCTTTGGTGCGGCGGAGGGTACTCGGTAGCCTGGTAATTTGTCGGTTTCAGGCCAGATGAATTCGGTCTTCTCACCCAACAAAACGTCCCTTGGGATGTCTACCAAGACCGGGCCGGGCCGACCGCTGCTGGCGATGTAGAAGGCGTCATGGATGGCCTGGGCAACGTCTTTAACGTTCATGACCAGGATGTTGTGCTTAGTGATGGGTAGCGTGACGCCGGTGACATCGGTTTCTTGGAAGGCGTCAGTCCCGATATAAGGCCTGGCAACTTGGCCGGTAATGGCCACCATGGGCACCGAGTCCATCTGGGCGGCGGCGATGCCGGTGACTAGGTTGGTGGCGCCGGGGCCGGAGGTGGCGAGACAAACGCCGACCCTGCCAGTGGCACGGGAAAACCCATCGGCAGCCATGGCGGCGGCCTGTTCGTGGCGCACCAAGATGTGGCGGATGGCCGGGTAGGTGGAGAGCGCACCATACAGAGGAAGCACCGCTCCACCGGGGAGACCAAATACCACGTCAACGCCCTCTTTAAGAAGGCTTTCGCAAACTATTTCAGCGCCGGTTAGTTCCATTTTTTATTCCACTGCCGCGCTTAATTTGAGCTCCGACTGAAGTAGCGAGTCTCGATGAAATCGGACTTGTCGAAGGACCCCAAAAATCCCAATAAAAAAACCCATCCCAATGGAAGGGACGGGCCTACTGGTCCGTGGTACCACCCTTCTTCTGGCCCTGCGTTTAGCTCCCTGTGGAACTTGGTTAAGCCGCTTGGCCACTCGAAGACATTTTATCGGTGTCAACCGCCGCGCCTTACTGGTGTTTCAGGCGGGCCGCTCCCGGGCGAGTTCGGGATCCTACTGCCACCGGATTCGCACCAATCACCGGCTCTCTCAGGCAGGGTTTCCTTACTACTCCCGTTCTTAGCGGAATTCGTAATATTGTAACCCAATAATCGTATCAGCGAGGTATGACCTTGTCAAACAAACATAATGTTGGTGTGGTTTGTTTAACCTGATTGGGAACGTGTTTCATTTTCTTCCCGTTCAATTAATGCCATTTCCAAGGATAACCTCCTCCAAAACGGCGCAACGACGAAGATAATTATCAGTCCACCAACAATCATGATGTCGGCTAAGTTCGCGACGGCAGAGGAAGGGCCGATTACGGGAACCCAGAAGAACAAAAAGTCGGTTACGTGGCCCAACATAAGTGCCTCTACCTGGTTGCTGAATCCGCCAGCGACAGCTAACCCCATTCCAACATAAATTAATCTTACTCCGCTTTTGTTGCCTATGGTGTTCAACGAGATAGCTACGACTAGCGCGATTAGAAATCCGACGAATATCAGGACCTCAACTTATTCGTAAGAAACGAATTTCTCTATGAGGCCTCCAATCTTCAGGGAGAGAGCTCCAATCAAACCGTCAGAGTAATCTGGCCATCCGTCATGCCAATGTTCAAGATGAGTGATGGCGAAATTTCCGGGCGGGGACGGATAAGTTTGCCATCTGGGGAGGGCAAGGCCAGATTCAGAAGAAACTGGTTTGATTGCGATATTAATGGTTAATTTGGCGACAAATGAGGCGGCCAATGAGTAGAAAAGTGTTTGATAGAACAGACTGTGGAAGAAGACCCAAGAACGCATGTTTTCTAACCGGTGTATAGCCTAAGTTTGCATAATGTCACGGAGTGAAGAGCCTCAATTATACCTAATTGGATATTCGCATGTTAATATCGTCGGCTAATGCGTCCTAATCCACTCCAACCGTCTTCTACTCAGCGGCCAAACCTTGCAGAGGTTTGTCTTGGCTTCCCTTATCTCCGATTCCTCTGGGAAGAATGCCAACAACCACAGCGCCAGCATTACGAAGATGGGGCCGATGATTATTAGCAGAGGCCTGAGACCTTTTGCGTTGGTCCAGACTGAGGATGTCAGTAGGACTACTCCGAAGAATGGGGCCAGCCACAATCGGAAAAATACGTGGAGCAGGCCGGGAGCGCCGTAGCCCAGGAGCCGGAGGGGTGTTCCGAGTAGTTTGAAGACGTGGGACATGGGCGTGGCGACGGCGAAACAGGCTTCTGTGAACTTCATCGCCAGGTTCAAGAAGGTGTCTTGTTCTCGCAGTCCGCCTACGTGCACCTGCCACGTCATGAGGTTAGGCCCACTCAGTGAGACCGCCTCGCGTCGGCTTTGGTCCGGATCATGGTTGGGATCGTACTCAGGGTATTTCATAAACGGTGCGTCCGGCTCCCATCATTTATGGTGTCTGATTAGATGGTTTATTCAGGTTGGCAGTGTATCCCAGTAGACTCGGCGTCTGCCACCGCTGTGTCGGCCCCACCACATTTGACGTGCAATTCACCTTTGGCTCGCACCGCGTATTTAGCGTGCGCAGATCAGCACTGTGATAGAATTATTTACGCTTAAATTTGTGATTCTTAACGAGATAATTCCCCTTGCCTGAACGTATATTTGTGGCTGTTGCCTGGCCCTACGCCAACGGCCCACTCCACCTTGGTCATATCGCCGGCTGTTACCTGAGCGCCGACATCTTTGCCCGTTACCACCGTATCAAGGGTAATGAAGTCCTAATGGTCTCCGGCAGTGACACCCATGGCACCCCCATCACCATTCGTGCCGACCAAGAAGGCATCACCCCCGAGCAGGTGGTCGACCGCTACCACGCGATGTTCATGGAGTCTTGGGGCAAGATGGGCATCTCGTTTGATCTGTTTACCTCCACTCAAACAGAGAACCATGAAAAGGTCGTCCACGACGTTTTTACGACTCTCTATGACAAGGGTTTCATATACACCGACAAGATGCTGCTGGCGTACTGTTCCCAGTGCGACCGGTACCTGCCCGACCGCTACGTAGAAGGCACCTGCCCTCACTGCAATAACACCCGTGCTCGCGGCGACCAATGTGACGCCTGCGGCCGGACCCTAGACCCACAAGACTTAGTTGAGCCCCTTTGTTCCATCTGCGGCACCACTCCCGAGTTCCGCGAATCAGAACACTTCTTCCTGAAGCTCTCAGCATTTGAGAAGCCGTTATTGGAGTGGGTTGAGAAGCAGGATCACTGGCGCAACAACGTCAAGAATTTCACACGTCAGTTTCTCCGTGACGGTCTGAAGAACCGGGCAATTTCTCGTGACCTGTCCTGGGGCGTTCCCCTACCGGTGGAAGGCTACGAATCCAAGCGCATCTACGTTTGGTTTGAAGCCGTTATTGGCTACCTGTCTGCGGCGGTGCAGTGGGCCGAAGAGAACGGCGGCAACTGGGAAGACTTCTGGAAGGACAAGAATACCAAGAGCTACTATTTCATCGGTAAGGACAACATTCCCTTCCACAGCATTATCTGGCCGGCCATCATCATGGCCTACGACAAGGGTCTCAACTTGCCCTATGACGTGCCTGCCAACGAGTTTTTGAGTCTGGAGAACCAGAAGTTCTCCACCAGCCAAAACTGGGCCGTGTGGGTGCCCGACTACCTGAAAAAATACGACCCGGATCCGCTGCGTTATCTGCTGTCAATCAACATGCCTGAGTCCGGAGACTCGGACTTCTCATGGTCCGAGTTTGTCCGCCGCAATAACGAAGAATTGGTGGCGACCTATGGCAACCTAGTGAACCGGGTGCTGTCGTTCACCTTTAGAAACTTTGACGGCAAGGTACCAGGCACCAAGGCGTTGGATGAAGTGGACGAAGCGTTGATTCGCACCGCCAAAGAGACCATGGCTTCGGTGGATGATAGCCTCTACAACTGCAAGTTCAAGGCGGCCGTGACTCAGGCATTTGGTCTGGCCCAAGAGACCAACCGCTATCTCGACACTAAGGCTCCTTGGAAGTCGATTAAGGAAGACCGAGAACTGGCTGGTTCCAGCCTGACGGTGGCCATGCAGGCCATCAACTGTCTGAAGACAATCCTCTATCCCTTCATGCCGTTTAGCGCCCAGAAAGTGCACGATTTCCTGGGTCTCGATGGGGCAGTGGAGCACGGATCTTGGGATTTCGATACTATAATCGGCGAGATAAAAACAGGCGCCGACCTGCGGCAACCATCCCCGCTGTATACTAAGTTGGACCCTGAACTTATAGAGGAAGAAGTCCAGAAACTTGGTATAGGGACTGCTGGCAAATAATATGCTCCACGGCCTAGACGAACGCACCGCAAATATCTACGCTCCGGTCCAAGAAGGACTGCAGCGAGTCGATGATAAGCTCCGCAGCCTGGCAACAACCGAAACCTCAGAGGTCCAACCCCTGCTCAAATACGTCACTGATGTCGGCGGCAAACGGGTGCGGCCGGCGATAACCCTGCTCTGCGCCCAGTTTCATCCCCACGACGAAGCACGACCGATTATCATGGCCAGCGCCGTGGAATTGCTGCACCTGGCTACCCTGATCCATGACGACACGGTGGACAACTCACCGACTCGTCGCGGTCGTGCCACGGTCAGTAACACCTGGAGCCCCTACGTGGCGGTGTTGTTTGGCGACTATGTGTTCGCAACCTCGGCCACCTTTGTCTGCGACACGAACAACATTCGAGTGATTCGCCGGTTCTCGGAGACGATCATGGAGTTGGCCAGCGGCCAACTGATGGAATACTTCACAGCCTATGACCCGGCACAAGCCAAAGAACTTTACAACGACCGAATTTACCGCAAGACGGCGTCGTTGTTCTGCACGGCCAGCGAGTCCGGTGCGGTGCTTGGCGAAGCTTCAGAAATAGAGGTTCAGGCCCTGCGCGACTTCGGCTACAACGTGGGCATGGCCTTCCAGGTTCGTGACGATTTACTGGACTTCCGGGGTGACCCGTCTGACTTGGGCAAGCCGGTTGGCAACGACCTCAAGAATGGCGTGCTGACTCTGCCGACGATCATGCTTATGGAGCGTTACCCCAACGACAATCTGGTGAAGGCGTTGTTTGAAGACCGGACGAATGATGCCAAGCTAGAGAAGGTTGTTGAGGTGATCAACGACTCAACGATCATGGCCGACTGCGAGTTGGTGGTCGAGGATTACATCGACAAAGCCTGCCAGTCGCTAAAGAGTCTCCCGGACTGCGAACCTAAGCAGTCGCTACTGGAACTGGCCGACTACCTAACCGCCCGCCGCCGCTAACCGGCGCCGCCGGGCTTTGTTTGGAGTGGTGTTCTTGCTTTGGTTGGGTAGGGCTTACGCTGGCTGATCGGGTATTTACCTCAGCGTTGTTTCCGGTTTTATCTTCCTTCCCAGACTACTTTGCCGCCCATGATGGTCATTTTTGCTTTGATGTCTTTTAGGGCTTCAGAGTCGACGGTTAGGGGATTGGCGTCCACCAGAATTAGGTCGGCTAATTTTCCGGTTGTGATTGATCCTTTGTCTGTCTGAGTGCCTTCAGACTGCGCGCCGGACAGTGTGTGCATGCGTATCGTCCACTCGGCCCTGATACCCACTTGCCCGCCGGATTTTGGAAAGTGTTCGCCTTCCCGGTCTTTGCGGGTGACGGCGCTGTAAATTGCGGGCCAGGGGTTGGGGTTGATGACTGGGGCGTCGGAGCCGAAAGCAACGTTGACGCCGGCAGCGTCCAATGGGCCGATGGGATAGAGATGAGGCTGCAACTCATCTGAGACGTTCTTGCGGTAGCTAGGCCCGTTCCAATGGATGAAGCCTGGCTGGGTGACCACGGCGGCGCCGCTCTGTCGCACAGCGTTCACCAACTCCGGTGGGCATTCAGAACAGTGCTCGATTCGGTGGGGCGGCACACCCTCTGGCAGCGGGGGCAACTCTGAGATGATCTTGGCGGCAGCGGCGACAGCCTCCTGTTCCACACAATGTATTGCCACCGGGAACCCGTACTGCGCGGCCTCTGTGGCCATCTGCTGCAGGTCATCCAAGCTGGGCTGTAGAGCGCCGGTGGTCATCGTCAGCATAATTTTAACGTGACCGAGGCGTAGTTGATGGTCTCCGGAACCCCATGAAAGTCCGCCGCCCAAAAGTTCAGCGCGCTGTTGGGTGCCAGCCATCATGGTGACTCGGGACTGCAGCGTCTTGGCATCGACCAAGTCCCGGTAAGATTGCCAACGGTCCAACCCATTGTTGGGTCCGGCGTCCTGTAGGGATGTGATGCCGTAGCTCAGCAGCAGCCGGTTGGCCGCAGTCACACCCAATTTGCGCTTGTTCCTGCTGCGGCCAAAGTCGGCCCTTTCTGCCAGGAACCCAGACATCTCAAACAGCACTCCAGTGGGCTCGCCGTTGGTATCCCGCTCAATCACGCCGCCAACAGGGTCAACGGTCTCAGCGTTGATGCCAGCCATCTGTAGTCCCAGGGAGTTCAACACCATTGCATGGCCAGAGCGGTGGTCGAGGCGTACTGGATGTCGGGGCGATATCTCGTCCAGGTCGTAGCGGTTTGGATGCCTTCGTTCTTCCAGAGCCAGGTCATCGTAGCCGTAGCAGCGTACCCATTCCCCCGGCGGGACAATGCGAGCCCACTCAAAAACCCGGAAGGCAATGGACGCCACGGTCGGCACTTTATCGGCCCGGCAATCAAGTTCCTGGGTCGTGCGGGCCAGTGACAGCAGGTGCATGTGGGAGTCGATTAATCCAGGCAGCAGCGTCAGACCCTGACCATCGATGGTCTGAGTGTCGGGTCCCGACAGGCCCTGGATTTCTTCATGCTCACCCACCGCTAGGATGCGGTCCTGCGCCACAGCCACCGCCTTGGCGTTGGGCTGCGCGGCGTCTATGGTCAGCACGTCTGCGTTCGTAATAATCAGGTCTGGCTTCTGAGGCATGATTTGAAAGATTCTCCGGGAATGGTTTGACGACAAAAAAGGGGACGACCAATTGGTCGTCCCCTCTACTTTAACTGTAGCAGTCGAGAAAGTGTTAGCTAAAAATTAGCCGTTGGACTCGACCAATCGGGCCTTGTCCATCTCTTCTTGCAGTGCCGGCACCGGGTTCGGGTCGGCAAAGACGTTTACATTGGAATAATCGGGGGCCTTTCCGGTGGGGTTGTGAATCCAAACGGAGGCCTCCAGGGCGATGCCGCTGAAGTCGTGAAAGTAAATCGAGTGGATGAATTTGTGGTCAACCACTGTTGTCACTTCCTGACCGGCCGCTTCCAGTTGCGCCTGCAACTCCAACAATTCTTCCTCAGTCTCTACGTCGAATGAGACGTGGTCGAATTGAACCTGGCCAGCGGCTTCCAGGCCTGCCGGTTTGTGGAAGTCCTCGGCACCCGCCCACTCGAAGAATGCGATGGTCGAGTTGGGGCCGGTCTCGAAGAAATAATGCCTTGCTCGGAGGCCGTTGGGGTTGCCGCCAATGGCGCCAACTAGAGGGAATCCCATAACGTCGCGATAGAATCGGACGGTTTTTTCCATGTCGTTGGTGACCATTGCCAGGTGATTGATTCCGCGTGTCTTCATATTGCCTCCAGGCATCCAAAGCGTTGGGTGATTAAGTATATCATCGGGCCGTGCTTGCAACCGTTGGTCCTACCTGCAAGACAAGAAATAATTGCTTATGCAATTTTTGTATGTATAACTATTAATAATTAAAGTTGCCCTGTCAACTACTTTGTTATCCATGGCCATTCTTGCCAGAAATACCCGGAAAATTAATGATGTAGAATCTGACCAACCAGCTAGGAGCGACTGAATTACCCTTGCAAGATATTGGCGACATTAAGTTGAAGGCAGTAGTGTTCGACTAGGATCTGACTCTGTGGAACAGTTGGGATATCCACCTGAGCCTGATGAACCAGACCGCGGACGTTCTGGGTTACCCGCGCCCGCTCCCTGCGGACCTGGGCAAGGAATACTCGCGGCCGTTTTTCCAACACATGGCCTGGTTCTTCCCCGGAGACCAAGAAAAAGTGATGGAGACCTACATGGGTTTCTACCACGCTGCCGTTTGGCAGGAACGCCGCCTATATCCAGGGGTGTTGGAACTGCTCCAACAACTCAAACAAGACGGCTACCGCATGGCAATCCTGTCCGACAAACGTCAAATGTTTGGAGTTCCTGAGTTTGAATACTCAAACCTGAGTGTCGCCGTTGACCACGCCCAGTTCTTTGCCGACGGGATGGCTGCCAAACCAGATCCCGATGGTCTGCAAGATGTCATGCGGTCGTTGGGTGTGTTGCCCGGCGAGTGCCTCTTTGTGGGCGATAGTCATCGGGATATAGAATGCGCTCAGCGCGCCGGGGCCTGGAGTGGTGCAGCCTTGTGGGCGTCAGTGGAGCGCGAGCGGGTGCTGGCATTGAACCCGGAATTCCGTTGGGAGAGGGTCAATGACATTGGGCTAACCCTAAAGTTGAACGGCACAAGTTAACCTAACGGTGTGAACCTAGACCCACGCCTGTGCCATCTATATAATTTACGAGAAGAGAACTGACCTAGGAGTAATAAATGTCCACCGACACCGCAAATCAGACTGAAGCAACTTTGAACCACCATATTGAGAGCATCGGCGCCAAGGACTTGGACGCCATCATGCAGGACTATTCTGATGATTCAGTCTTGGTTACTCCAGACGTATCAGTGGAAGGTTTGGATGGAATTAGAGGTTTCTTCGAGACATTTCTATCAGGATTGACACCCGACATCATGGCTAACTTTGCTGTGGACCGGGCAGCAATACACGATGAATTGGCCTACATCATCTGGAACGCCGGTGATGAGATACCCCTTGGGACCGATACTTTTATCGTTAGAAATGGCAAGATCAAATTTCAGACATTTGCTGTCTACCTCGGCAGCTAAGCTCCAACCAATGGACAAGAAAAAAGGGCTCTTGATTTAATCAGGAGCCCTTTTCATTTCGCGGATTTTGCCGGGTGAATTAAATCGGCAGGCCAACGGCAGCATCGTGTTGTTCATCAGCGTGGTACGAACTGCGCACCAACGGGCCCGAGGCCACATGCTTGAACCCCATGGCTTCTCCAGCCTTGCGCAGTTCCTCAAATTCTTCTGGGCGGTAGAACCGGTCGATGGCGATGTGGCGGATGGACGGCCGGAGGTACTGGCCAACGGTCAGTAGATCGCAGTCCACCTTCCGCAGGTCAGCCATGGTCTCCAGAACTTCGTCCACGGTCTCACCCATGCCAACTATGATGCCAGACTTGGTAACGGTGGCAGGGTTGACGTCCTTGCATTTGGCCAGCAACTCAAGTGACAACTCGTAATTGCCCTTGGGACGTACCTTTGGGAAGATTCGGACCGTTGATTCAATGTTATGGTTCAGCACTGCAGGCCCGGATTCGATGACCCGTTTCAATGCGGGCCAAGAGCCAGCAAAATCTGGTATCAGGACCTCAACACGGCAGTCGGGGCTGGTCTCTTTGATCTTGTTGATGCAAGACGCAAAGATGTACGCGCCTCCGTCCGGGAGGTCGTCACGGTTGACCGAGGTGATGACGCAGTAGTTCAGACCCATGTCCTTTACAGTCTCTGCCAAGCGTCTGGGTTCTTGAAGATCCAGGCCGTTGGGACGACCGGTGGTTACGGCGCAGTAGCGGCAACTCCGTGTGCAAATCTCACCCAGAATCATGAAAGTGGCCGTGCCCCGGTCCCAGCATTCGCCTATGTTTGGGCAGTGTGCTTCTTCGCAGACCGTGTGGAGTTTCTGTCCCCGCATGATGTTCTGCAGTTCAAGGTAGCGGGGGCTGCCTGGCATCTTAACCTTCAGCCATTCTGGTAGGCGGGGTCTGATCTCCAATTGTTGAGGGCCTTGGGGCATGGAAACTCCGGTTTGGGGTTTTGGGGTTGGTGCCAGTTGTCACCGTGAAAGTTGGGCATAGTATATCCCGGTGTCAGAAATCAGGGAAGCCATGGGTATTGGCTGTCGGCTACAAGAGCCGCATAGGAGCCCGACCTGATTTCTGCTTTTCCGCAGTGATGGCGGCATCGATGTCGGCCACTGCCTGGCCGAGTTTATCGTCGGCGTTCACGATTAAGCAGTCGAAAAGATTGGCTTGTTCTAACTCGTCGGACGCCGTTTTTAATCGCAATTCCATTTGGGTTGTCGATTCGGTCATGCGGTGCGATAGACGGTTCTGCAAATCTTGGAACGAGCCGGGAATCATGAAGATGAATAATGCGTTGGGAGCCATTTTCCTGACGGTGGCTGCGCCTTGGACATCTATCTTCAAGATAACGTCTTTTCCGGCTTTAAGACCGCCGGTAACCTGGCTCCGAGGGACACCGTACCAATTGCCGTAAACTTCAGCGCATTCCACAAACTCGTTCTTGTCCCTCATTTTGAGGAATGTAGGTTTGTCTAGGAAGATGTAGTCTGTGCCGTCGGTCTCACCGGAGCGGATGGTCCTCGTGGTGGCGGTGACAACGAAGTGCCAAGGACGGTCCAGCTTGCGGAGTTCGTTCAGCGCGGCGTCTTTACCGACTCCCGATGGCCCAGAGAGGACCACCAACAGCGGGGGAGAATTGTTCTCCGGATTACTGGGCACTCGGCTTACCTGACGTCTTCAACGAGTAGCTCCAGATGCTGCCAGAACTCCGGATAGGAGACTGATGCATCGGCTGCGCCGTGGACTATAACTTCTCCGTTGCCCAACAGCCCGGCCACCGCCATGGACATGGCCAGCCGGTGATCACCGTGGCTCTGGCATTCTGCGCCGTTGAGTTCGCTTTTGCCGTGAATGACCATGCCGTCTCCCCAGGATTCGATGTTCGCGCCCAAGCGGGTCATTTCTGTGACTGTGGTGTCGATTCGGTCCGTTTCTTTCACGCGGAGCTCTGCAGCGTCGCGAATCACGGTGTCTCCGGTGGCGAAACAGGCGGCAACGGCCAGGATGGGTACCTCGTCCAGCATGCGAGGAATCATGTCGCCGCCAATCTCCACCCCGTGCAGATCCGTGGAAGTGACCAGAATATCGGCCACTGGTTCTCCGCCTTCGGTCCTTTCATCAACCAGTTTCAGTCCGTCGCCAGCGCCCATCTCTAGCAGCACGTCTATGATTCCGGTCCTGCTGGGGTTGAGACCAACACCACGGACCAGGATGCGAGCGTTTGGATGGCACAGGCCAGCCACAATCCAAAACGCTGCTGAACTGATGTCGCCGGGCACCGTGATGTCGACGGCTTTGAGTTTTGACGGATGAATCACCAGATCCAGGCCGTTCTCTTCGATGCTGCCGCCCATTGCCGTGACCATCCGTTCGGTGTGGTCACGGGAGAGCGCAGGCTGGTGAATCACAGTGTCGCCGTCAGCGGAGAGCGCGGCCAGCATGATGGCTGATTTCACCTGGGCGCTGGCCATGGGCAGGTCGTATTCGATGCCCTGGAGACTGCCACCGCGGACGATCAATGGGGCTAGTGTGTCGTTCTGACGGCCAAGGATTTGGGCCCCCATCTGTTTTAGCGGATGCACGATGCGCTGCATGGGACGACTTCGTAATGAGCCGTCGCCGGTGATAACTGAAACAAAGGCCTGGGAGGCCAGGACCCCCGAGAGCAGCCGCATGGACGTTCCACTGTTTCCGGCGTCCAAGATATCTGACGGTTCTTCCAGTTGGGAGCCTCGGCCTTTTACCGTGTAGCTGCCGGCCGCTCCGGCCGGTTCGATGCTGACACCCATCGCCTGCAGGCAATGCATGGTGGATATCACGTCTTCGCCGCCGGAAAGGCCCTGCACCAATGCGTCACCCTGTGCAATGGCGTTCAGAATCATGGAGCGGTGCGAGATGGATTTGTCCCCAGGGACGGACAACACGCCACCCAAAGAGGTGGGGCGGCTAACGGCGACGGACTGGCCGGATATATCTCCGGAAATACTTGGTGTAGAGGCCGTGCTCATGTTGTGCTCTTACTCTCAGCGAATCGAAGTAACAGGCCGCAGGCCATGGTCACCGCGGGGTTTCCGTTACTTCCTATTGGCCGGGTCGTCTTTCAGGCCCTGCAAAATCTTCTTTTGAGCTTCCATTCCCCTGCGTCCAACAAACATCTCGCCCATGCTTTCGGCAAAGGAGGGAATTTCGGGGGAAGCGCCATGGATTCGGTCAATGGTGGAAAATATGCCCGCCTGCCACCGGGCCCGGGAGTCCACGGCTTCCTCAAACACCTTTCCAATGGCTTCCGGGTCGGGCCCGCCTTCCTTGGCCAGCATGTTGCGGAGGTCGTAGAGTTCTCGGATAAAGGCGTCCATCCAGGCAACTATGGGTTCTGCGTTGGTTACGCAGATGTCGCGGTGCATGGTCGGATCGCCCGAGGCCAGTCTTGTGAGGTCTTCAAATCCGGAAGAAGCCAAGGGGCCAATGTCCTCCCAATTGGGGCTGCTTGATGTGGTGTTCATCAGTCCTATGGACAGCATAAATGGGAGATGGCTGGCAGCGGCTACAAAGCTATCGTGTTCCTCCACGCTAATAAAAAATGGCTTGGCACCGATGGACTCAGCCAAGGTCGTGATGGAGGAAACAGCCGATTTCTCTGCGGTGGCGCTGGGAATGATGCAGTAGGGTTTGCCCTTAAACATGGTGCCGTCTGCGTTCTGAGGGCCTGACTTTTCTCTGCCGGCCATGGGGTGGCCGCCCACAAAGCTCACATGCTTGGGGAGCACTTCTTCGGCCCACTCCAGCACAGCCCGCTTGGAGCTGCCAATGTCCGTGACCACGCAACCTTCTTGGAAGTCGCCAGCAGCGGATTGCATCATCTCCTTCATGGCCATGACCGGGGTGGCAAAGACCACCACATCGGCCCCTCTGATAGCGCTGGAGAGCCGGGCCTCAATTTTTTTGAAGCCACCCGATTTCTGGGCTCCTGACCGGGCAGTACTGTCGTAGTCGGTGCCTATGACGTCCACTTCTAGGTTGGAGCCTTTAATGGCCAAGGCCAATGATGTGCCCATCAGGCCTGTGCCGACGATAGTTATTGTAGTCAAAGAATCCTCCAGAAAAACCGTGGTGGATGTGAGTTTGGCTAGCTACGAACCAAATACAGCTGATTGATAGCCTGGCTGGCACCTTGAAAATCTATCTTACACTATTAAATGTCTACCAGAACACATCGGATGCGAGCCTGCTGCTATCTGACCAGTCGCGGGCAAAAAGGACTGGCTATTTACGAGAAGCCAGCGCCGATTCCACTATGTCAGTGCGGACCACTTTGCTGAATGGCTGGCGTAGTTTGGCCATTCCGGCCCCAAGTAGAATGTCGTGTAGACCCTCATACGCTGGTTGGGTCAATGTAGGATCGGTTGGCCAGTTTTCTTGAGCCTTCAAACGGGTTATGGATTTGACCACCAATTCAAGGCTGTCATCGGGGAAAAATTCTTTCACCGCCTGGCCTACCTCTGCGGCGTTGTGGGTGGAAAGCCACTCCAAGGCATTGGCGTAGCCAACGGTGAACCGGTGGACAGTCTCAGATTGAGTCTCCAAGTAATGGTTGGTTGCCGCAAATGAACTGAAGCAAACGTGCCCGTTTTCCGGTCCAACCGCAATCACCACGTGGCCTGAACCGTCTTCCAGCAACTGTTCTGCCCAGGGTTGGGGCACATGGATGTACTCGGCTTCACCGGCTCGGAATGCGGTCATGGCATCGGTGATGTTCAGACCAGTGACCAGGTTAATCTCTGCCGGATCGATGTTGTGTCGCCTAAGGGCAGTCTGCAGCGAGGCCCAGGGCATTGGCGAGAAATCAACGGGTATCAGCTTGGCGCCCTTCAGCGACTCCCATTGGAAGGGGTCTTGCTTGCTGCGGCTGATGACAAAGAACCCGTCTCTGGAGTTGATCTCCGCAAAGTGCTTTGGAACAGTCTCGGCTCCCCAATCAGAGGCGATTATGCAACGCATGATGCCGCTCTGGACGATGTCTGCCTCTCCGATGTTGAGCGCGTTTATGGGGTGGCCGAACTCGGGCGGGCAGGTTTTAAAATCAACGTCTAGCCCCTCTTTCTCCAGAAACCCACCGGCCACCGAAACGTAGATTGGCGTATAGAACAGGGTGCGGATGACTTCAAGAAGTCTCAGCGGCAGTCGGTTACTGTTGGAAGCCAAGGTGTCTCCTTTTGATTGCCGTACTAGATGCCTGAATCAGTTCCCTGATTCAATTTAATAAACGTGAGCTATGCCTCAAGAAAGGGTAATACCGCGCCTAGGAAGGCTTCCGGGTCTTCTACCTGCGGGATGTGGCCCAAGCCGGGCAGCGTTACCTTTTGGGCATTCACGATGTTGTTGAGCAATAGGTCTGCACCTTCACGCAGCCGGTCTACTTCTCCGTAGAGAACCATTGTCGACGATGCCTTGACCTGCGGCAGTCTGGACATGATGTCGTAGTTGGAGAGGGCTTCCATCAGTTTGCTGACCCAGATTCCAGCCTTGGCCCTGCTCTGATTGTTGGCGTCTAGCCACTCCTGTCGGGGTTCGGCAAAAGTCGTGGATTCCTTCAAACCCTTCAGCGTGCGTGGCTTGGGAATTCCCTTGGAGTCGTACTGGTTGGCCGCTGCCTTCAGGCGATCTTTGGCCGTGTGGGGATCGTAAACCGGACAGCCAACCAACACCAACTTGTCCACCCGCTCCGGGAACGACGCAGCAGTCTCAGTGGCCAGGACTGCGCCGACCGAGTTGCCGACGATGTGGGCGCGGTGGATGTTCAGCACCTGACAGGCGTGGTCCAAGGCTTGGGCATAGTCAGGTAGGTTGAAATGCCTGGTCGGCTTGTCTGAGTCGCCGTGACCCAACATATCAAAGGCGTAGCAGGTGTAATTCTGGCTGATGGAGTCGATTACACCCTCCCAGGTCCAGATGGATGTTCCCAGGGGGTGGAGCAGGACAACCGGATAGCCACTCCCCTTCTTAACAAAGTGCATGCTTCCTGAGGGTGTGGGTACGGTATCGGTGAGATCACGTCGTACAAACATGGAGCCATTCTCCTAAACTGAATTGCATTTTGGCCCTGCAAATTAGGCGTGTTATAGGCGCGTATGGTACTCACCGCCAGGCACTCTGTCAATTTGGTCAAGACAGCAAAATTAAGTTGACCTTTAATCTCCATTGTGGAAGAATTCACGCATGATTTTAATGGGGGTAGGCGTGCCTGAGCCACGGTGGTTTCACTGCGAATTTAGGCTCCAAGTCCCTCTTCTTCTACAGCCCAGAAACCGCGACACCGATCCGCTGCATCAAAAGGGACATAGAGGGTAGGGTGATGGGTGAAGCTACTTGGACTCGAGAAAAACTACGAAGGCTGGTCCACCGGGAGATCGGTGACTACAAGCTGATTGTTGTCTCCAATCGTCAGCCATACGTTCACGACTTGATCGGCGGCGAGCTTAGCTATGCCTCTCCCGCCGGAGGGCTGACAACGGCCATTGATCCGCTTATGCAGGAATGCGGCGGCACCTGGGTGGCCTACGGCGGCGGCAAGGGCGACTGGTTGGCTGTGGACGATAAGAACCGCATCCAGGTTCCGCCGGACGACCCTTCCTACACCCTGCGGCTGGTTTGGCTCACAGAGCAGGAACAGCAGGGATACTACTATGGCTTCTCCAATGAAGGTCTTTGGCCTTTATGCCACAACGCTTTCATTGAACCAACCTTTAAAACTCCCGACTGGCAGACCTACCAGACGGTAAACAACGTGTTCGCCAGGCAGGTGCTGGACGAAATTGACGGTCAACCTGCTGCAGTTTTCACTCAGGACTATCACCTAGCCCTGCTGCCGCGATTGCTGCGGGATGCTGACCCGGACATCATCACCGGCCAGTTCTGGCACATACCGTGGCCAACCTACGAGATTTTCCGCATCTGTCCCTGGGGTGAAGAGCTGCTGGATGGTCTGCTTGGCAACGACCTCCTGGGTTTCCACATTGGAGATCATTGCGATAATTTCCTGGAAGCCGCATCCCGCGTCTTGGGAGCTAGGGTCCATGCCGAGTACAACCTGGTCTCCCACAAAGACGAAGCTACCTTGGTGAGGCCGTTCCCCATCAGCGTTGATTTTGAGCAGATAAACGAAGAGTCTCAGAGTCAGGAAGTAACCGATGAAGTTGGCCGACTGATCAAATCGATGGGGCTGGGTGGGCAAATCGTTGGCCTTGGAATTGACCGAATCGACTACACCAAGGGCATCCCACACCGTATCCGGGCTTTTGGACGGTTCT
>DUCU01000024.1 GCA_012959605.1 Dehalococcoidia bacterium
GCTGTTAATCCGCTCGTTGACCCGATACTGTCTAGCTATGCTCTGGTACCTCCGATAAAATCCTCGTTCAATGCATGAAAGATAGGTGGAATAACTCTAGCATACCCCCTATGTCCCGTCAAACAATTTCCAGTGTAACTCAAGCCTGACTAGACGGTCCGTCCGTACGCCGTCCGTACAAAATTAACAGGCGATAAATGGCCTCTGTTCCAAAGCGGATTGCATCCGGTGGTATACGCTCATTTGGGCCATGAATCGTAGTGGTAAAATCCAGGTTTTGAGGCAGTCGCATGGGCAAAACACCGTAGGTTTGGATGCCGAGGCGCGCAAATAAACGGCCATCCGTGGCTGCCGGCATCAGCATTGGTACTGGTAATCCGTCCGGGTCTACCTCTTTCAGTACGGCTTCCAACGTTTCAAATAAGCTGAGGTCGGGTTTTTCCGGGCCAGCGTCGTGGTTCAAGACTTCAAACGCTGCTCCCGAATCCACTCTGGCCATCGCCGTCAGTTCAGAAATCAACGCCTCCGGAGTAAAAGTAGGGAGGATTCGACCGTCCAAATCGACGGAAACTTCACCTGGCACCACATTGATTTGCTTGCCGCCCTGGATGATTGTTGGGTTGACCGTGTTTCGGAATAGCGGACTGAATGTCTGGCCTTTCTTTCCCGCAGTTTCAGGGTTGCTGCGGTGAATCTTGGGTTCAATAGGGCTTTCATGGCGAGGCGGGAGACAGGTGGAAGATTCCTGCCGATGACCTGGAACATTAACCGGGCTTCTGGAGTGACGTGGGTGGGGAGCTGTCGAGACTGGATAAGCTGTAAGAACGTGGCCAGCGCATTTATGGGGTTGTTTTGTTGGCCCAATGAAGCATGGCTGCCCGGGCCACGGAAAGTGACCCTGATATGTCACACCTGTTTCTCGGCCACCATGACGGGTAGAACCGGCGACTGCCCATGTTAAAACTGAACCCGCCGAACTCGCCGATCGCGTGTTTAATCCCTTGAAATTGCTCCGGGTGTTGCTCCACCAGATACCTGGCGCCCTGATTGCCGCCGGATTCCTCGTCACTCACCAAGGTCAGCACTATGTCACCGGCGGGAATCATGCCCTCTGACTCGGCTCGTAGCATCGCGGAGACCATCATGGCGATGCCACCCTTCATATCCAAAGAGCGACGGTCCCAGATGTAGCCGTCTGCCAGGTTCCCGCTGAACGGAGGCTGCTGCCAAATTGCCGGGTCTGACGGGACAACATCCACGTGGCCTTGCAGCAACAAGGGAGAGGCGCTGCCGTCGCCGGGCAGCCTGGCAATCAGATTGGGACGGTTTGGTGTGTTGGCCAAAACCTGGTTCTGGATGCCTGAATCGTCCAGCAAAGCCTTGATGTGTTGGATGCACTGGGTTTCATTGACGGGCGGATTGGTGGTGTCGAAACGCACCAATTGTTGAGTCAACGCAACGGGGTCTGGCCCTGCGGTGTCTCGGCCTTCGGTGTCTTTGTGAAAATCTGAGGATGTGGACAATTTATTACGACCAGCAGAGACGGGACTTACTCGTCTGACGGGTCGTCGTCCGGGTCTAAGTCAAGATCCAGAAGGTCCAGGTCGGAATCAAGATCACTACCGGAGCCCAGACCCTGCAGGAATTCTTCAACCATTGGCGAAAGCGGATTTTGGTCTGCGCTGTCCGGGTTATTTTCACGGTCGTAGCGTTCTTCAAGGCGTTCCAGTAGGCTGGCGACCTCTGACGTGTCTGTGACGATGTTCTGGAGTGAGGCATATTGCTGACGACCCCTCTCCGGGTCGGCCAAACGGCTGGGCAGCCCATAGAGGGTGCACATGATTTCCATTAGCCGTGCGGTGCCAGTGAAGTCTTCTTCAACCTGGAAGTACTGGGGTAGATGGACGACAAAAATTCTAGTTTCAATGTCCAGCGCATCAAGGGCATTGGAGACCAGGTAGGTGATGGTAGTTGGGCCTTCGTAGTCACTGGGGCGCACGCCAACTAGCTTGTATTCTTCTTCGTTCCTAGAGTTGACTGTGCCACCGGAAACCAAAAGCTGACGGGTGTGAGGCACCATGTCGTACATTGCCCCAATCATGGAGTAACGTTTCACTCCAAGATATCTCAAGACCTCTATTAGAGAGTCGGTGTAGTCCTCTCCGTAGAGGTGTGGTTCCAGCATGTGCAGGGTGATTATGTCTGGCCCGCGTTCCCTTACGGCCACGCTGATGGTGGTGGACGGGATGTTGTACTCTCGGACGCCCTGTTTCAGCAGTGATTTGGGACGGTAACGGGTGAAGTCATAGTAGCGTCCTGGTTTGACCAAACGGCCAATCTCTTTGGACTCTAGATGTCGCTCCAAACGCCTCATCGTTAGCGTGCCCACGTTTCCGACGTCGATCCAAGGTCGTAGGACGGCCAACACATGGGGGTCTTTTAGTTCTGGCAGGGGCTCTTGGAATTCAAAATCACCAATGCGCATGCTATTAGTTTGACAGTGCAGTTTTGGATTTACAAGGGTAGGTTAACCGGCCTAGTGGGAGTTTCCATTTAGGCTGGGTCCAGCTACAGCGGCGTGTGTTGTAAACCTGAATTTTGCTATCATACGTAATCAGAATATAACTGGAAGCGGGAACGAGTTTTTGATTCGGCTGGCCGGGGATTTCGGTTTTCCATTGCTTGTCAGATCACATCCAAGAAGGGCGAATGTCGACCAAATTCTCTGCGCTGTTAATAGCCATGATGGCCGGGTTCCTGATTGCTGCCTGCGGCGGGGATACAGTGTCGTCCACTGCTGAGCCTGAGGAAGTGGCGAAGACTGAAGTTCCCAGTGAAGCCGTCCAACCGCCAATCTGGCGCTACGTGAACAGTGGCTGGGTTGCGCCGCGGGATGAACAGTCCGCAGGCGCGTTTTCCAAAGAACTAAGAGTGGCAGTGATCACCAGCGATTTGGAGATGTTGCTATTCAACCAAGAGGTGGTTGGCAAGCGCACCTACGGAAGGGGAGATACGCTGGGCCGTCCAGAGTTTCCGGGTTCCGTGGTCTTGGTGGCTTATTTGCTGTGGCTACCGGTGCAGGGCGACCCCTTATCCGTAATTGGGATGGAAATTGAAGGCAATCTTGTGGTGGTGCAATTGGAGCTTGAGGAAGACGCTCAAGGTCGGGAATTGCCTTACCTCTACGCCCCCATGACGATGGTGACAGTTGACCGCTCAGATCTACCGATCAACGGTCCGGTGGACTTTCAGTTTAGGCTAGACGGTGAAACTCTGGCGACGGTGACCGACACACTCCGCTAGCCATTTAACTTAGTTGTTCAAATAAAAAGAGGGCATCCCGAATTCACGGGATGCCCTCTTTTTATTTGCTTGCATGCTAGAAAAGTCTTGGTCGTGGATTCTTACTCAGGAATCTCAGCGACCATGCCTTCGCCAAGTTCCACGTCCACGGTGGCCAGTACCTGGGCGACCAGCATGTAGTGGCCAACTAGGACGGCTAGATGCAGGGTGTCCTGCTCGCCAAACCGGTCCACCAAGGCCTTGTAGGTGGCGTCGCTGACCTTGTGCTGTTGAAGCATCTCTTTCACGTAGCCGGATAACAGCGCCTCGTCTCCGGCGAGGCCTTCAGGGGCGGCTCCGGTGGAGATAATCTTGATGGTCTCGTCGGAGACTCCCCCGGCGCGAGCGAGTCTGGCGTGGGCCGAGAACTCGTACTGAGAACGCATCTCCCGGGCGGTGGTGATGATGACGATCTCTTTCAGACCTTCAGGGATGCTGAACTCGTAGCGGACAAAGGCTCCGGTGTCGGCCACGCGGGCGGCCAATTTGGGGCTGTGGAGCAGTACGCCGTAGGGCCCGCGGATGCTGCCTCGTGTGCCTACGATAGAGTCGAAATACCCTTGGTCTTCTTCGTTCAGTTGTTCTCTGGTTACGGCTGGTAGTCTAGCCATTTGGTTTCTCCTTGTTGTGTGGTGATGGTTATGCTAGTTATATATGATGCCACTACTCGCATGTCACCTCGAGCGTAGCGAAAGGTATGCCAGGTGCAAATTGGAAGATCCTTCTTCGCTTCGCTCCTCAAGATGACAAATCCGAAGATGGAATTTTTTGTTAGCTCTTTTTGACGGCTGGTACGGGGTTGCCGGCGATGTTGACCTTCACTGACCCCAGGTGGTTGCGACTGGTGAAGTACAGGGTCTTCCAGTCGTCGCCGCCGAAGGCCAGGTTGGTGGTGGCAGTGGCACCGTGCCGGATGATTCCCAGCTTTTTGCCACTGGGGTCAAATATGTACAGTCCGCCGGAGCCGCCGGTATAGATGTTGCCTTCAACGTCTACTTTCATACCGTCCGGGACGCCGGACTCTTCGCCGGTGACGTCGATGATAACCTTGTCGCTCTGCCTGGCCAGGGTGCCGTTGGGTTGGACCTCAAAGGAGCGAATGTGGCCCCTGCGGGAGTCGTTGACGTAGAGAATGCTCTCATCAGGCGAGAACATCAGACCATTGGGAACCACGAAATCGCCGACTAGCAGGGTCATCGTGCCCAGATCCGGTGAGACCCGGTAAACGCCGGAGAAGCTGAGGTCCCATTGCTCAGCGGGATGCGGGCTGGTCCAAGGGTCGGTGAAATAGATGGCACCGTCAGATTTCACCACAACGTCGTTGGGGCGGTTGAGTCGGCGACCCTGGAAACTGTTGGCAATGACCGTTACGCTGCCGTCAGCTTCCAGACGGGCTACGCGGCGGCTGTCGTGTTCTGCGGAGACCAGACGGCCCTGTAGGTCACGTGTTAGACCGTTGGCCCGGTTGGTTCCTTCAACAAAGACCGTGGTATCTCCGCCTGGGACGTGCTTCATCCGTCGGTTGTTGTGGATGTCGCTAAACAGCAAGTAGCCACCCTCTTGCCACCAGAGTGGTCCTTCTGCGGGGCCTTCTGTTCCGCCATAGCCATCGGCCAACTCCAGTATTGGTTCGTCGGTTGAAATGATCTTGGATAATTCCGGGGCAAACTGCTCTATCGGCATATCCCCCTCCTTCAGAATCGATTTGGTGCTGGGTCCGCTTGCTGCGGGTTGAAATACCGGGGGATTATAATACGAAATCTCTGCCTGCGTGCCAGGCCGCTGTCACAGGCGTCACAACGCGCTTGACTGGGCTTGGTTGTGGGGCTATTCTGCCTCTAATCTGCGGCGGCACCAGCCACGTTGGTTCTAATATTAGACGACCGCATGAGTTAAGGAGGAATATCATGGCCCTTAGCCTAAACCATGTACATCTCAAAACTACAGACCCACAGAAAACAGCTAAGTTCTACATCGACACCCTTGGCGCAACCAAGGTTGAAGACATAGGGGACATTGGCGTGCGTCTGAACCTGCACGGACTCACATTGAATGTGACCACGCACATTGAGTCCCAGACCAGGGAACAAAAATACGGCATTGAGCATATCGCCATCGATTCTGATGACATTCAGGGCATGATCGATAGCCTGAAGGCCAACGGAGCCAAAATTCTAGAAGAGACATCCATCTCCGGAGACCGCCGGGTGGTGTTCTTTGAGGGTCCTGACGGCGTGCAGCTAGAGTTTATTGAAAAGAAATAACACCGGGTATAATGATCCCGGCCAATTAATTAAATCGCACTAGGAGCAAACTTGATCTACGAAAAGAGGGTATACAAGGCTGTGCCGGGCAAGCTGCCGGCAATCAATGCCAGGTTCGCCAACCACACCTGCGCATTCTTCAAGGAATTTGATATTGGGATGGTCGGGTTCTGGAACGATGAGATTGGCGCCAGCAACCAGATGACGTACATCACAAGCTTTGATAGCATGGCCGACCGGGAAGAAAAATGGACCGCATTTGGTGCCCACAAGCCTTGGAATGAGGTTCGCGCCGAAACTGAAGTGGATGGCCCATTGGTGGCTCAGGTAATCAACTCATTCATGACTTTGACTGATTACTCCCCTCAACCGTCTTTCAAGACCTCACTGCAAGAACTGCGGATCTACGATGCCATGCCTGGAAAGATGCCAGACCTGAACAACCGGTTCAAGAACCACACCATGGCTCTTTTTGAGAAGCACGGAATTGAGAACGTGGCCTATTGGACCGACGTTGTGGGTACCAGCAACCGCCTGACATACATGCTGGGTTATCCAGACCTGGCGGGAAGAGAGAAAGGATGGTCGGGATTCCAATCAGACCCTGCCTGGCAGACCGCCCGTGCCGCCTCTGAAGAGAATGGTGCGCTGGTGCGGGTGTCCAAACACTCCATGCTGCGCCTGGCCGACTACTC
>DUCU01000025.1:0-12931 GCA_012959605.1 Dehalococcoidia bacterium
ATGGTGGCTTTGACCTCGGATGAACTGAAGACTTCCTGGGGAGGCGGTCGCATTTCTCCCGCGGTGAGAATCGTGGTCAGCGTCTGCGCCAGGTTTTCATTGACCCGCTGGAACATGCCCTCAACCGACTCTCGGGTGACGTTGGGCTGCTCAAATTGACCATTGTCCACCAACAAGATGTTGTTGAAATAATGGCTCCAGAGCTCGAAGCTCTTGACGGTGTTGGAGAGGTTCAGTGCCTCTTTTTCGTTGGGCATACCGGTTACGGAGGGCAACACGCCAATGCCGTAGACCGGGATGTGTTTGTAGACTTTTTTCAACTCGTTGGCCAGAACAAAGCTGCCACCGGCGCCTGTGCCGCCACCCAAACCTGCAGAAATCCAGATAACCTCAGGGTCACGTTTCCGCACCATGGCGTCGATCGAGTCCATCATCTGCGCCAAGGATTTCTCGGCGATGCTGGCTCCCAGGTCGATGTCTGAACCAACCCCGCGTCCTCTCAGGGCGTATTTGCCAATCAGGACCTTTTCGCGGATATTACCTAGGCCGGAAAGGTCTGCCTCTTCAGTGTTGATGGCGATGCCGCTGTAAAGACGGCGGTTCATTCCCAGCAGGGCGTTGGTTATCTTGCCACCTGCCTGTCCAAAACCGATCCAAAGTACTCTCATCTTTCCCTACCTCCTGTGTCGACCGGCAGCCAGCGTTAAAAAATAATTGCTGACTAGGCCGCACATCTCCCATCGAATATCTTGGCCGGATACCCCAGCCGAATATTTCTCCCGGACTCCTGCTACACCAGGTCTCTAGGTTCACCTGACTATAACTAAAGAACCATCCCAGAACCGAGGTCTGCCGATTTAGTAATCTCGGCTGGCGTCGGTGATGGAGTTCTTAAACTCTTTTCCCTCATGGCAGATCTGGCATTCCCCCCAGCTGATGGGGCCCTGTGCCGACTCTATGACCCAGTGGTGCCGACAAGTTGGCTCGGTCTTTTCTTCGACCATCTCTTCAACTGCCCCTTCAAACGATTCAGCCGTCAACAGGTCTCTTTCAACCACCATAATCAACCTCCAGGGCGGGATCTAACCCAACCCAAAAGCTATGGGCCAAGCACGGCCCAAATCATATGAGCGGCGGCTTTCTGTTACCGTTCTAACAACAGATTTCAGACCGAGTTTTATCTGAGTTACAATTGGATATTGGAACTAATTCTTTTCCACCACATCACATCCTTCAACATTACTTAGCGCAAGCGTTTATGTCAATGAAATTTAAAACTAATTTAAGTAAATTTTTATATTATAATCAATAAATAAGCGTGAATAGTCCAAACAGTCATAAAAAATATAGACCGGCAGCGGCTGCTGCCAGTCTATTGAAGTCTCGGTTTTTATACTTTTTACTGGTTTTTTCTAAACTGCTGCTGTTGCAGATTCCATCTTGGCCTCTTCTTCTCGTAGGGCGGGCATGACGTATTTGGCGAATAACCCCATTGATTGCATCACCTTTTTGTGTTCCAACCCGCCAATACGCACCTGGTGTATGAAGCGCTTCATCTGGGTTACAACCCGTTCAGGCGAGCCGAACGCCGTACCCCGCTCCCAAACGTCATCGGTTGTGATCTGAGAAAAGAACCCGGCCAAACCTACACATCCTGTTTGTCATTTTTGGCCGCGTTTTCATCCAGAGAATAGATGCCGGAAAGGTTGCGGCCTGCCTCGTCTAAGTCAGTGCCATAACCAACCACAAATCTATTTGGCACCGTTAACCCCAGGTAATCTATTTTCACTTCGGTCTCGCGGCGAGAGGGCTTGTCCAGCAGGGTGCAGAGTTTCAAAGATGCCGGATTATCTTTGGCCAGATAATCCAACAGGCAAACCACCGTGGTCCCAGTGTCGACAATATCTTCCACCACGATTACGTCCCGACCTCGGACATCCACCACATCCCCCATGGAAATAACCACCTCACCGGTGGTTGTGGTGCCTTTGTAACTCTGGGCTCGGATAAAATCCACGGTCAGTGGAATTGGGTGGCCTGCACCGGACAGACCGCTCTACGCAACGACGTTCATGAAGACCCCCGCAATCATGCCGTGGAATGGTTTGAAACCGCCGCTGAACTCGCGGTGCCGGTGGTCGTCAAAGATAAGACCGTGGCCGTGATCAATGTGGATGGCATGGAGTCGAACATCTTTGACGAGAGCGATGTTAAGACCCTGGAAACCCTGGCCGACCAACTGTCAGTTGCCTTGGAAAACATTAATCTGCTCTTCCAATAGCAAGACCAGTCACAGCGGTTGGCAGTGTCCGACGAAAGAAATCGTATCGGTCGAGATCTGGACGACGGCGTGATTCAGTCCATGTATGCAGTAGGCCTAACCTTGGAAGACATCTCTGCCCTTGCCGACCAGGAACCAGACGGCGTGAGACCACGGATTGAGGAAGTGGTTCATGATTTGAACCTGGTCATTGGCGACATCCGCCGTTACATCATGGACCTGCGCCCCACCCAGCTTCAGGTCCGGCGTCTCGAAGAAGCTCTGGCTTCTCTGGTCGGTTACTTGGAAGACCGCGCTGCCGTCTCCGTAACGGTAGACCTAGAATTGGACCCCTCCCTGCTGCCAGAACGCTATTTCGTCAATATTTGGCATATCCTTCAAGAGTCTTTCTCCAATATTTAGAAAGACTGCCACGCCCGTAATGTCTCGGTGGCCCTAGGCGTGCGCGACGGCGATATCTGTTTGACCGTCACTGATGATCGCGACGGCTTTGACTTGGAAACCGCCGAGTTGGACCGAGGTTATGGCCTGCCAAACATAAAAGACCGCGCCGAGCGACTAAGTGGCGTCCTCTATATTTATAGCGCTCCCGGCGCCGGAACTAAATTGGGCATCAAAGTCCCGGTGCCTGTCCCCTCAACCAGACCACCACTGGTGTAACCTATACAGGTGGGCAGGGTCTAGTCAGGGGATGATACATTTTTCGAACGCAAGTCACAGGCTAACGGCGCACTGAGGTGAACTAGATGGCAGCCAATGAGAAACTCAAGATTTTGATCGTCGACGACCACGACATTGTCCGCAAGGGACTGGCCATGCTGGTCTCCCGTCAAAAAGACCTCACCGTTGTGGCTGAAGCCGGAACAGTGGCCGAGGCAGTGGAAAAGGCCCGCGAGACGGTACCAGACGTGGTAGTGATGGACATTCGCTTGCCGGACGGCACCGGGATTGAAGCCTGCCGTGAGATCCGCGACGAAAACTCCGACGTCAAAGTCCTAATGCTCACCTCATACAGCGACGAAGAAGCAGTGATGGGCTCCATCATGGCCGGAGCGTCTGGTTATCTTCTCAAGGAAATTCGCTCCCAAGAGATAGTAGATGCCATCCGCCGTGTTGGTTCCGGCCAGTCTCTGCTGGACCCAAGTGTCACCGCCAGCGTGCTGGAACGGGTGCGACGGGGTAAAGAAGAAGACGTTCTCGCCCAGCTAACCGACCCGGAGAAAAAGATCCTGGAGCTGATCGCAGACGGCCAAACCAACCGTGAGATCGCAGGCCAAATCAACCTCAGTGACAAGACCGTCAAAAACTACGTAAGTAACATCCTGGGCAAATTAGAAGTCTCTCGCCGATCCCAGGCAGCAGCGTTCCTAGCTGAACGCCGTGGTCGTCGGGAGTACGACTCCTAAACTAAAACCAGGTATTCCAGACACAGATTGAGACTGTATTAGCTAAGGGCTGGTTGGTAAACCAACCGGCCCTCTTTTTATGCCCAATCAGCCTACTAGAAGCGTTACCTTCGGCACTCTCTGCGTTGCATCATTCGGTCGTATTGTGAATTTGGTCGCCACGCATCCCTTGGCAATTCACTTCATTTTCACCACGCAAAGCTATTATGACTATACCAATATTTCTAATTGACGAACACCGTCCCACCAGAGAAATCCTGGCCCGACGCCTGGCATCCATGCCCGGCCTGGACGTGGTGAGTTCAACTAGCGACGGAGAGAGCGCAATTCGTGAGATTGCCGGTCTAAGTTCGGACGTTGTGCTGATCGAGACCAAGATGAAACGGTCAGACGCATAGACATTTGCCGGCGGGCACTGGCGGCAGACGATTAAACCACGGTGGCCGTGCTCACGTCTTACCTAGACCCGGACGAACGCCGCCTGGCCTATCAGGCAGGAGTGGACGGTTATCTACTGAAGGATGTGGGCACCAGTGACCTCCGACTGGATTAAATTGGCAGTCCAACAAGATTCAGGCGATGATGAATCTAACGACACGTAACAATACCAACCCAGGTTCGCCATTCAGCGCCCTACAATGCTCCAATGAACCCGAACAAAATGCTACGTCGGGCCTTGAGATTCATTAACTAAATCGTCAAGCTTATTAGGTTAATGCGACCCTTTAGGGACGGCATACCGGTCGGCCCTCCGACCTTCAAGAAACCCAAAGGGATGCGGGCACAGACATTCTGCAAAGATGGGGAGGACTCCATGAATAAAGTAGAAGCAATCAGCCGACCCGAGAAACTGAACGACGTCAAAGAGGACTTAGTCGCGGTTGGCCTGGTTGGATAAACGTGATCAACGTTACCGGCCGTGGCGCCCAGCGCGGAGTTATCGCCGGTGGCTCACGCGGCATTGGTCGATATGAGATAGACATGCTGCCCAAGGTGAAACTTGAGCTGGTAGTCCATGACGACGCCACCCAAAAAGCCGTCGACACAATCATTGAACATGCCCGCACTGGCAACATTGGCGACGGCAAGATATTTATCTATCCGGTGACCAACGCCATCAAGGTCAGGACCGGCGAACAGGGAGACGAGGCCTTATAGCCCGTCTTCCACGGAGCAAAACCCTAGGGTTGCCCCCATGAGTGATTTCAAATGATTTCGCAGACAGTCGCAGGATTATTGCCGGTCCGTAAAATCGAATATCAAGAGGTGAAGCACGTGATAGGCCCACCAAATGCCGACGCATAGCCATCATGTCCGTGTCTCGCAATGTCATGGCGGCTGACGCAATTCTCCATCTGAACCGCACTCTGGCGTGTAGTCATTTGGACGAAATTATAGTGGTGAATCTACTGATTTGGTCGTCAGGCGGATTGGAACTCTATCTGGAGGCCATGGCCATTAGGCCTTAACTCATACGTAACAAACACACAACTGCAATCTAAATGTCACGCAAAGGTAACCGCGCCTCGCTTATTGTGGTTTCAACACAAGGGTAACGATATGGATTAAGCAACATTTGGTAATTCAAACCGAATCAAGACTAAGCCCTTGAAGCTGTGTCTGCGTTGATTGAATCAAACAACGACCAAATGACCGAGGAGGTAAAACGATGTTCTGGACAAAAAGCTGCCCCCTGTGTAATGGCGACCTGAATGACAATACTGACATTTACGGGAACTACATCAGCCGCTTCCAGTGCGGTCATTACCTGACACTCGACAAAGGATACAATTTGAAAGTTCAAAGCTCAGTGCTCCGTGATCGCGTTCTACCAACACGAAGAACTGACCGAGAACTCACACCGGTTGCAGCCTAGCGCTAAGCAACCATCAACCTTGCAGCCATACGTTATGGGCTCGCTGCCACTTAAACGATGGGGGAAACCTGGATTCCTCTAACCCTGTCTTCCAGTGCACCTCCCAACACGGCATCACCAGGCTCCCTCATCGTTTGCCCACAAACACACATCCACCACTGGGCCTCCCTGCCTTCTTTTCTTCACTCCGCACCTCACCTTGCTCTTTCATAGGCGTCGTCTTACAATTGCCCCCAATCCTATCCACTGCTATTTAGGGGGTCTTCCGTCCATGCCCGCACTTAATCATCCATTAGAAAATGTCCGCGTAATCGACCTTGGCCGACACCAAGCCGGTCCGCGTTGCGCTCAAGTTTTGTCCCGAATGGGCGCTGAGGTTATCAAAGTTGAGCGTCTGGGCGGCGAGGAGACCCGTTATCATGGACCCTGGGTCAAGAAACAGTCTTCTTATTGGGTCCAGTACAACTCCGGCAAGAAATCTCTGGCCATGGACCTCCGCAAAGAGGAAGGCAAAGAAGCCCTACGAAAGCTGATTAAGGTTTCTGATGTGCTGGTCCAAAACTTCCGACCTGGTACCATTGAAAAGATGGGCTTCAGCTACGAAGAACTCAAGAAGCTCAACCCCAGAATCATCATGGTGAACGTGTCTGCTTACGGTCAGTTTGGCCCTTACAGTGACCAGATCGGTTATGACCCCATTGGCCAGACCATGTCCGGAATCACCATGCTCACCGGCGATGAGGGTATGCCCCCCATTCGGACCGGCGTTCCAATTATTGACCGCATCACCTCCCTTCACGCTGCCATCGGCTGCCTGGCCGCTCTGCACGAGCGTGAAGTCTCCGGCGAAGGCCAGTCCATTGACGTATGTTTGGCTGACACCGGCTATTCCATGACCGAGATTCCGATCACCGCCTACCACGGCTCTGGCATCAGGCCCACCCGTGGCGATTCCAACTCCTCCGCCCCGCCATCCGGCATCTATCCCTGCAAAGAGGGATGGGTTCTGTTGTCGGCCGGTGACCAGCACCACTGGTACCGTGTCTGTAACGCTCTGGACAAACCTGAATGGCTAGAAGACCCTCGGTTCAACACCCGGCCGGAACGCGCCAAGAACGCAGCCATCGTCAACGCCGCGCTGAACACCCTCTTGGCCACCATGACCATGGAACAGGCTATTGACCATTTCACAAAGCACGACGTTGTAGCCGCACCGGTTAACGACATCCCCATGGCCGAGGCCGACCCACATCCGTGGGAGCGCCGCGCAATGGTGGAAGTAGACGACTTTTTGGCCGGTACCATCGCCGTCTCCGGAGACTACTGGCACTTCTCACGGACCCCAGTGAACATCGGCGTCACACCCAAGGTCGGGGAGCACAACGATGAGGTGCTTTCCGAAATCTTGGGCTACTCTGCGGATGAGATTCAGGAGTTCAAGGACAAGAACGTAATCTCAGAAGAGCATGAATATGACTCCGTGGTAGGCGCACCTGACCGCGTCTAGGTAATTGGGGCGTAACTAGCGCCTTTAACCCACTCGAATAGCAGTAAAAGAGGGCATCCCGATTAATCGGGATGCCCTCTTTGCATTATTTGAACCAACCTCGACTCAACCTGAGCTGCCAATTAATTCCAAACCCGCTCATGGCGAGCTTGCCGAACCTCAATTACGCTGCGGGATGACTCCATCCAAGGTGGAGTCATTTCTTGAATAAGCAATGTCGACGACGTCACCGAATATCAATGCGTTTCCAATAATTTCGTCAACGTGAACTGATAATAGGTCTTTGCATAACCGTTTTCAGAACGAAAGGTCAGATGATTAATTTAAACTACCTATTGGCTCAGGACGAACGGCAGGTAGAGTTATTTGCGCCAGCAACCAATGCCGATCGCTAATACGTCAGCATCATCCGTTGTATCTCTGACTTGTCTGAAGTGACGGTTAGAGCGAGCATCAGCAAGATGCGGGCCTTTTTGGGCGCTAGGTTGTCTGCCACTATGTAACCGGATTCGGTGAAGCGCTTGGTCTGCATCACTCGGCCACTCCCCGTATGAGTGGCAATCACGACGGGAATTCCTGCGTCTGACACTTCCTTCAAGGCCGCCATGTAAGGGGGCGGAGAGCCGCCGCTGCCCAGTCCGGCAGCCACCAGACCGTCCACACCGGCTTCGGCCAATGCCTTGATTACCACACCGTCTGCGCCTGCGTAGGCGAAGGGTATATCCACTCTCGGCATGTGCTCCACATTCGAGATGTCGAATTCTGCATTGATGGTATGGGCCCGGTCCGGACGGCGATAGAAAACCACTTCCTCGTCTGAATCCGCGTAACCCAAAAATCCAAAATCTGAAGTCTGAAAAGTCTCCAGCCTGAAGCTATTGGTTTTGGTCACGTCGCGCGCCGCCTGAATTTGGTTGTTCAAGATAGTCAGCACACCCCGGTCTGCCGACTGCGGTGCCGCAGCAACCTTGATGGCATCAATCAGATTAACGTCAGCATCGGTGCCTAGGGACGAAGGCGGCCGCATCGCGCCGGTAACGACCACAGGCTTGTTGCTCTTGACCGTCAGGTTCAAGAAGTAAGCCGTCTCTTCCAGCGTTGCCGTACCGTGGGTGACAACAACTCCGGCAGCATCAGAGTCATCCTTGAAGATTTGATTTATTCGCTTGGCCAGCTCCAACCAATGGTCTGGTGTAACGTCGGGGCTGCCAAGATTCAAGAACTGTTCCGCATGCACGTCAGCAAACTCCTGGACCTCTGGCACTCGGGCCAACATTTCTTCAATGGCCAAATGCTTGCCCAGATAACTGTAATTGGTATAGTCCATGCGTGTGTGACCAACGGATGAAATAGTCCCGCCGGTTCCAACCAGATACACCTTCGGCTTGCTTTCGCTAGGCATAAAAAACTCCCTGCTTCGATAAGACCATGCCTGAGCGTATCTGAATCACGCCCAACGGATAGAAGTATACGACGGGCCTGCCAAATAGATACAGATGGACAGGCTAATTATCGCTTTAGAATCAGCAGTTCGGTCCTTATGGGCCGACGCCCGGAAATTACCTTCCTCAACATGGGTACATGTGCTATTCTCAATATAGTTAAGTAAAGTAATACGTAACTCGTAATCAAGGCTAAATCACTGTCTGGAGTCTCTTATAAAAGGCGCTCTGGACCGGAAAAAACGACGGTAAAACAGCAGACAATACCAATTGCGGGACAGGGCATCTCGCAGCACACAATCACTAATAATTCATAGGAGCTTTTGGGATGTGTCCGTGGCAGAGATGCCAGGACAAAAAATGGAGGGCGGTTATCAGACCGCCTTTTTAAATTTTTATCTAAAAATTATTCAACTTCTCATCAATATCCCTCGGGCTCTGAATCAGCGAACGTCTTAACCCAGAAATCTTAAAAAGTGAAAAACAACCAGCGTTGGCTGGACTGGCTGGCCCACAGCCGGGACAACAATGATAAGGAGGTAACCTCCAAATGTTAGCCCTTTGGACGCTCAGAGCTTTGAGCGCTGGAGGACTTGGGGTGATTGGCTGGCGACTTGGACTTTATATATCCGAATTATCAATAGACAAAGAAGTATTCATTCCTTGGGGTCTCGCATTGACCCTAGCTGGCGTCATTATCGGGGGAGTTTTAGTCCCCTACCTGATCCTCAAGCCCTGGCGCATGAGCGCTAATTACATCGACTCCCTACCCGGCTCGGCACTTATCTCAGGCACCGTGGGTCTACTTGTAGGCCTGGTCGTAGCCTCGCTCGTCTCAATTCCACTGTATACGCTGTCTGGTTGGCCCAGTTGGGGCGTACCAATCATTGTGAGCGTGGTACTAGGCCTATTTGGTCTTGGACTGGGCGTACAACGAGAGCGCGACATGCGTGCCATCTTCCCTGGCCTGGATGCAGCATTAACATCTGGTGGCTCGGCCAACGGCCCCACCATGAGTTCCAATGGAACAACCTCTAACGGAAACGGCTGGACCGGCAAGGCTGACAAGGTTAAAACCCAAAAAGCCTCACGGAACGGCAACATTCTGGTGGATACCAGTGCGATCATTGATGGCCGGATCGCCGATCTCAGCATCACTGGTTTCCTTGAAGGCTCCCTGGTGGTTCCACGCTTCGTCCTGGACGAGTTGCGGCACATTGCAGACTCCAGCGACCCACTTCGGCGCAACCGTGGCCGCCGTGGTCTGGAAGTCTTGGGCAAGCTGCGCAAAGACGATGCGGTGCCCCTCCAAGTCCTAGACGTTGGAGTGGAGAACGGCAACGAGGTGGACGCGGTCCTGGTCCAATTGGCCCGGGAGATGAAATCGTCCATCCTGACCACTGATTACAACCTAAATAGGGTGGCTGAGCTCCAAGGCGTGCAAGTCTTGAACGTAAACGAACTGGCCAACGCCCTCAAGTCCATCGTTCTCCCCGGTGAAGAGCTACGGGTGAACATTGTCCAAGAGGGCAAGGAAGTGGGCCAGGGCGTGGCTTACCTGGACGATGGCACCATGGTGGTGGTTGAGGGTGGCCGACGCTACCTGAACGCCTTCCATGACGTATACGTAACCAGGGTGCTGCAAACAACAGCAGGGCGGATTATCTTCGCCCAACCCAAAGGCGAATAAACACCGGAGTTCTCTAAATTGAGTTCCGTTAGCAAAGTTGGCGCAGTTATAGTTGCTGCCGGGCGCAGCACCCGCATGGGGGGCATAGATAAAACCTTCGCCCCCATCTTGGGTATTCCCTTGATTGCCCACACCCTACACCGCTTCCAGTTATCTTCGCGCATCGACCAAGTGGTTCTGGTGCTGGCTAAAGATTCCCTGGAACAGGGTCGTAAGCTGGTCCAAGAGGGCGGCTACAGCAAGGTGACCAACGTCTGTGCCGGTGGCCGCCGACGCCAGGACTCAGTTCGTTTCGGACTGGACCTGTTATATGCCTGTGAATGGGTGATCGTCCACGACGGTGCCCGCCCCTGCTTTGACGACGCCATGCTGCAAAGGGGGCTTGAAGCGGCGGCCGACTGCGGATCAGCAGTAGCCGGAGTACCCGTGAAGGACACCATCAAACTAATCTCTTCAAACCAGATGATCAGTGAAACTCCGGACCGTTCCCTGCTCTGGGCCGCCCAAACCCCGCAGGTCTTTCGCTACCGAACCTTGATGGAAGCACACAAGTCCTGTAACCAAGATGTTACCGACGATGCCGCAATGCTTGAGAGCCTGGGGCATCCCGTAAAGATGTTCCTGGGAGCCTACGAGAACATCAAAGTCACCACCGCCGATGACCTAATCATCGCTGAAGCCTTCTTAAAGGCCGCGTACACCCCAGCCTCTCCCAATTAAGCGCCTCCAACTAAGCTCCCTTCGTAATCCCAGGGGGATTTACTCTCCCGCTTCCCCTGACGTAAACTTTTGTCGATATGTCTACTTCTCCAACCAATTACCCGGAGTACCGCTCTGGAATCGGCTTCGACTCCCACCCTCTGTCTGACGGGCGGCGGTTGGTGCTTGGTGGAGTGGAAATTCCCCATAACCGCGGGCTATCCGGCCACAGCGACGGCGATGTATTGGTGCATGCAGTGATGGACGCGCTGCTGGGTGCCGCCAACCTGGGCGACAAAGGGGTACATTTCCCGTCCAGCGACGACCAATACAAGGACATATCCAGCTTGATTCTGCTGGAGCGAGTGGGGGTTCTGATCACCGAGGCTGGTTGGCGGCTCTCAAACGTAGATGCTACAATCCTGGCACAAAATCCCAAGCTCAGCCTCTTCAACACAGACATGCGGAACAACATGGCAGCGAGCCTGGCGGTTAACCCTGGGCGTGTCAGTGTCAAAGTCACCACCACCGACTATCTGGGGTTTGTGGGACGGGAAGAAGGGATTGCCGCCATTGCTGTGGTCTCACTAGTTTCCGTAGATTCCAAAAGTTCTGTCTAATTTAACGGACGGTGACGCATGGCTCCAAATGATTCATGAAGCTATATAACACCCTTACGCACGATGTCCAAGATTTCGCGCCTGCCGATGGCAAGACCGTCAAGATGTACGTCTGCGGCGTGACTCCCTATTCCTCAACCCACGTTGGCCATGCCCTCAGCTACGTCGCCTTCGACACGCTCAGAAGGTATCTGGAGTTCATTGGGTTTGACGTGCGCCACGTACAGAACTTCACGGATGTGGATGACAAAATCATCAACCGTGCCAAGGAACGGGGCATCGAGCCGGATGAGTTAGCCGAAGAGTTCATAGAAGACTTCTACCGGACCATGGACGCCCTCAACATCCAGAGGGCCCATGTCTACCCACGGGCTACTCAAGAGATCGGCCCGATCATTGAAACCATCCAGACCTTGATTGATAACGGCTCAGCCTACCCCGGCGGGGGCGACGTATTCTTCCGCGTCACCAAGAAAGACGATTACGGCAAACTGAGCCACCGGACCCTGGACGGCATGCAGGCCGGCGCCAGAATAGAAGTGGACGAGAGCAAAGAACACCCCATGGACTTTGTGCTGTGGAAGGGCGCCCGCGTGAGTGAGCCATCTTGGGAAAGCCCCTGGGGGCCCGGGCGGCCTGGCTGGCACATAGAGTGCACCGCCATGGCCATGACCTACTTGGGCGCAACTCTGGACATTCACGGCGGTGGCCAAGACTTGATCTTCCCACACCACGAGAATGAGATCGCCCAGAGCGAGGCTTCCACCGGCCAAACGCCATTCTCCAGGTACTGGGTACACAACGGCCTGCTCCAACTTGGCGCAGACAAGATGAGCAAATCCCTGGGGAACCTGGTGTCAGTTGAAGAAGCGCTCGAAAATTACAGCCCAGACGCCATCCGGCTCTATTTCCTGAGCTCCCACTACCGCAGCCCCTTAAGCTACTCAGATGAGGGCTGCGATGCCATGGAACGCAGCGCCGACCGGTTGCGCCACGTTCTGAGAGAAGACGCCACATCGGAAGGCGAGGCCATGGACCCGGCCCCGTTCCGAGAGCAGTTCATGTCGGGCATGGACGATGACTTGAACACACCCAAAGCCTTGGCCGCCATGTTTGACCTGTCCAGAGAAATGAACCGCCAACGGGATGAAGGCCATTCCATATCAGTAGCCCAAGATTGCCTACGGGACCTGGGGTCTCTATTGGGGCTCACCTTTGAAGAACGCGAAGCCGCATTGGCGGTGGACGCAGAATCGTATAACGCCTTGATCACCGGCATCCAAGAGCAGGTCGCGGAAACGGAACACAAAGAGCTGATTAGCCTGCTCTCCAAAGCCGGTGCTACCAGCGTAGAAACTGTTGAGGCTAAGAACATTGACCTGCTGATAACGCTCAGGGCTGAGTGCCGCA
>DUCU01000025.1:13091-36383 GCA_012959605.1 Dehalococcoidia bacterium
CGCTCAATTGCGGAACGGCCAATAGACCCCAAAAGCAAGCGGAGCCAGTGCTGATGCCCAATGCTGCCGTGCCCAGTTCCCTCATAACATCGTTGGTCCAAATCCTCGGGCAGGAAAACGTCCTCACCGACCCCTATAATTTGGATCGCTACTCCGGTGATGCCCTATCGCCCGCCCGTGCCTTCGGTGCCGAAAAAGCCTTTGAGCGCCTGGCCGACGTTGTGGCACGCCCCGCGTCCACCGAAGAAGTCTGCGCCGTATTAAAGCTGGCCAACGAGTCCCGCACCCCCGTCATACCTTACGGAGGCGGTACTGGCGTCATGGGCGGTGTCGTGCCGGCATTGGGCGGTATCGTGCTGGACTTACAGCGCATGATCCGGATCCTTTCAATCAACCCCACAGACATGACCGCGGAAGTCGAAGCCGGCGTAGTACTGGAAGACCTGGAAAATGCCTTGGAACTTCAGGGCCTGATGCCAGGTCACGATCCCTACAGCGTGCCAATCGCCACTGTTGCCGGGGCCATATCCACCAATGGCGTTGGCTACCGCGCTGGCGCCTACGGTCCCATGGGTGACCAGGTAGTCGCTCTAGAAGTTGTGCTTCCAGATGGTAGGGTGATGAACACTCGCGCCGTTCCAATTCAATCATCCGGCCCCAGCCTGAAGCACCTGTTCATCGGCTCGGAAGGCGTCTTTGGAGTAATCACCAAGGCGACGATTCGGGTGTTCCGCCAACCGGAAGCTCAGGTGTTCGCTGGAGTGGCGTTCGACACCTTTGATCAGGGATTCAACGCGTCCACAGAGATGTTTGCGCTGGGAGTGCGTCCCACTTTGGTTGACCTTACAGAGGAGGATGAGGGCATCATCTTCCACCTGTTGTTTGAAGGGTTCCGTGAGGGTGTTCAAGCTAATGAGCAGCGGGCCTTGGCAATTTGCACGGAACAAGGCGGCCGACTGCTTGGACCGGGCCCCACCGTCGCTTATTGGCAGGACCGACGCCAATCAGCGGAGAATTACAAGGTTGAGGCGCTGGGCAAACCCCGTAGCGTCCGCTGGAGTCGGTGGCGCGGCCGCCGAGGGTTTGATTACCTGCACTTGGGCCTGCCCATCTCCAAAGTCTTGGAATACCGGAAGCAAGCCGACGTAATCCTGGCACAACATGGGGTGCGAGTGATTGAATACGCCATCTGGTCTCGGCCAGAGCTATTCTCCATGTTGATCGTGTCAGAATCAGGCGTCACGACCGGCTCAAGGGAGCGCTTGGGCGAGGCCGTGGAGCAGGTCTTGCAATTGGCCCAGGATATGGGCGGGATCATGGAGTACTGCCACGGCGTGGGCGTCAAACTTAACCATCTTCTGGCCAGAGAGAAGGGAGCGGGTCAAGAAGTGGTCCGTACCATGAAACAAGCCCTAGACCCGAACAACGTCATGAACCCCGGCAAATTAGACCTATAAGCGACGCAAACCCGTGTACCCCAAGACTAATTACGCCCCGCTACAGGCAATCCTCTCCTCGGTATAACTTAGCAAAACGGCTATAAAAAGCACTACCTTTCCAGGCATTAGTTCCCATTCAACGTAAAAAAGACGACGTAGTGCGCTGTTTCAACCACGTGCCAGCTCTTTTGCTCGTTTTATTTATATTAAAACGAATTAAATAACGATTAACGTAATAATAAATCTCTTTTACAGCAATTGTTACATATTTTCGTTAATGAAAACCCTATGTTGAAGGAATACATATCATCATAAAATACAATGTTGTCAGGCACACATTATACGTTGACGCAATAACGTGGTGGGTATATCATGAATATAGATTAAGTAGCGATAGGATTATTGCGATACAACATACTTAAGCGGACGCGAAGTCCGAAGGCTAGGGAACAGAAATGGTAAAGCTAAAAAAGAACAAGGCAGGGCATCCGAACTTTTTGTACTTGAACGAAGTGCTGCATCACATGGAAGATGGCGTTGTGCACGCGTACGATTGGCTAGCCGGTCCTGCAACGACCGCCAAAGAGCGATCCGAGCATAAACTGGCAGAGATTGAGCCCATCCGACGCATGGGGCCGTTCAGCTTCTAAAAAGATAAACCCCGAAGATAAACCCCTAGGTTCCAAACCTTTCGGTAAGAATATTTGGGAGTAACCCCGGTTGCGGCCACCGTCCATAGGTACCATCAACCGCGCAACCTCCCCCGCGATCGGGATCGGGATTACTCTATCTCCAAGGCGGCAGCGAATTAAGCTGCCGCCTTTTTATTTGTATGGCAAACAATCTTGCAACAAGGAACAATAGTAGCCAAAACTAGTCAGGCGACTAGAACGGCAGTTCCTGGCCAATACCCTGCGCTTTGGCCTTGTTGTAGACCAGATGGGCGGCAGCGATGTCTTCCAAGGCCAAACCCATAGACTCGAACAGTGTTATCGACTCTTCGGACGGACGCCCGTTGACCCTGCCGGCCACCACGTCCTGCAGTTCCTTGGCCATGTCCCAGCGGAAGCTGCCCCTGGGCTCTAGCCACATCAGGTCACCGCACTCAATCTTGGCCTGGTCCAGATCATCAACCACGATCACCTCGGAGCGCAGTACAGTCTCCTCATCAACCTCGCGGCGCATCCAGTGGTTACCACCGGCGGCGTTCACGTGGGCGCCAGGAGACAGCCATTCTCCCAGTAGCGCCGGCTCTCTGGCAGAGGTAATGACAATTACCACGTCGGCCCCTTCCACGCATTTCTGGGCGCTCTCCACGGCCTTTACATCCACCTTCAAGCTCTCGCTACTCCGCTCGGCAAATGCCGCCCGGTGCTCTTCCTTCCGGCTGAAAACCTTGACTCCCTTGATATCACGTACGGCGCAGACCGCCTCCAGCTGAGTCCGTGCTTGGAAACCGGAGCCAATCACGGCAACGGTAGCAGCGTCTTTCTTGGCCATGTACTTGGTGGCCAACCCGCTGGCGGCGCCCGTGCGAATCTGACCCAGCTGTCCCCCTTCCATGCAGGAGAGCAGCGCACCGGTCTCATAGTCGTAGAGCATCACAATCATCTTGGCGCCACCCGCAAAAGACGGGTAGGCCTTATATCCAAAAACACCGTGGCCCTCGTTGGAAGCGACCATGAAATGGAAGAACCCACCGGGCATGCGGATGCGGTTTCTGGGACGATTGTCCACCTTTCCGGCTCCGGCGTGGGCAAAGGCCTCTTCCAGCACGTCGATGCACTCATCCATGGGCAGTAATTGGGCAACTTCCTGGTCAGATAGAAACAGGGCCATGATTTTCTCCTAAAGCTCCTCGCGTTATTGTTTGGCTATTCGTGCCCAGGCACGGGAGACAGCCCAGTATAGCACCAAGGATTCCCCTCGGATAGACATCAACATCGGTGGCCCGTTTGCTACAATTGAGGAGCGAACGATCAGTAGTGAATAAGGACAAATTCCGACGATGGTCAAACCCCGCGTTTACGTCACTCGGCAGATATTCCCAGACGCCTTAGACCTAATTGAAAAACATGCCGAATTAGAGCTTTGGCCCGAAGATGAACCGCCTTCTGCAGAGGAACTGAAAGCAGCGCTCTCAGAGGTGGACGGCGCCATCATCAACGTGATGGACCGGATCGATGAATCTCTTTTGGCAGCCGCTCCCAAGCTCAGAGTCCTGAGTCAGGTGGCTGTGGGTCTGGACAACGTGGATTTGGTGGAAGCCACCAAGCGGGAGATCATGGTGGGCTACACCCCTGGTGTGCTGGCTAAGTCCACCGCTGACCTGGCATTTGCTTTGCTGCTGGCGGTCGCACGGCGCGTGGTGGAAAGCGATAAATGGGTAAGGGAAGGTAACTGGAAGATATCCCACCACCCCATGTTCTGGCTCGGTTCAGAGGTGAATGGCAGCACCCTTGGCATCTTGGGTATGGGTGGGATCGGCCTGGAGACCGCCAAAAGGGGATTGGGCTTCGACATGAAGGTCATCTACCATTCCCGGACCCGGAAGCCGGAACTAGAGAAGAAGTACGGTTTTAAGTACGTGTCTCTAAAACGTATCTTCACCCACTCTGATTTTCTGTCCGTCCACGTGCCATTGACCCCGGAGACGAACAAGTTCATCGGTGAAAAACTGCTGAAGACTATGAAGCAATCGGCGATTCTGGTTAACCTGGCCCGTGGCGGCGTGGTGGACACCGATGCGCTGCATAAAGCTCTGACCAAAGGCTGGATTTCCGGGGCGGGCTTAGACGTCTTCGACCCGGAACCTGTGCCGTCGGACCACCCCATTCTTGGTCTGGACAACGTGGTGGTGCTGCCCCACATCGGCAGCGCATCCAACCAGTCACGCCGTGAGATGCATCTGCTGGCGGCCAGGAATTTGATTTCCGGGCTAAACGGTGAACGCCTCGAAGAGTGCGCTAACCCGGAAGTGTACAAGTCTCTGGGTATTTAGCGTCTGGGTGGAGGCTCCAGTGCCTGGCCCTGCTGGCCGGGCGGGGCCAACCGCATCCGCACAACATCGCTCCCCATGAAACACCCGAGGGTGTATGGGTATTCATTGGTCAAATGATAGTGGAAGGACTCCGTTAGTGCTCCCTCCAAATCGATCTCGTGGTAATGTCCATGACACTCATCTAAATCGGCGTTGGTCATCTCAATGCGCTGGTCGTCATAGACACCGAAGATACTAAATCCGTCCAGCGCAAAGCCAGCCAGCGAATGAGCCTGCGTTTGGGCATCGGTATCGCAACTACCCGGGCCGTGGTAGTGGTATTGGCCATCACGCTCCGGGTGTCCGGAGCATCGGTCCTGCACCTCATGGGCCACCGCGTCTCTCCCCACCGCGTCCAAGCCATTGAAAACGCCACTCCATTGGTTGCCACGCCGACCATGCCCATGGGAATGCAACTGGGGATGGCGGCAAAGATGGGACGTAACGGCAGAGAGAATTCGACTGACTGCTCACTGATGGCGTTGGGGTTAGGATAGATTTGATACGCCGGGTCGTTCCTGGCGATGGGGAAATTGCTCGTGGGATGACCAACGGGCAGACCATTACCAGTCACCACTCGCGCGCCGTCTTTGACCTTCACTGTGAAACTGGCGTTGGCCCAGACGTTCTCGCCGAGGACTGCAAATTTTTGAGCCGGGTACCAATACCCGCCTTTGACCCATTCTCCAGTGTGATATACGCCATCCCTAAATTGTGTGGCACAAAAAAATCCAGCCATTCTTGGGATTTGAACCCACGCGACCGTCGCCGATAAGATAGGCGGCCATCTTTCTCCAGATAGATGACCTCTACTCCTGCGCCGATATCTCGGTGCACCAACAGGTGGGCTGCATCGATTCCGATCGGCCCTTCGGTGGCGAACTCCCACACTTTCCCGTTAGCGTCACGAACCAAGAGCATCTCGATCTCGACAAGGTTTCGTGGCACGGCTTCAAGCACATCGCCAGTCATTAACTGTTCAACTGGTACAAGAGTCGGTGATTCGGTGGGGGAGGTCGTAGAAATCGGAATCGACGTTACAACCGTCAGAGGAATATTTGTTTCTTAGAGGCTTGTAAGTTCCGAGGTCGGTGTTGGGGAAGTCTCAGTGGAAATTTCAATGGATGCGTTCCCCGAGTCTGTTCCGCAACCAACTAAGACCGAAAATGAACAACAGATAACCAGGAACAGCCAGGCATTGGGAGTGAACTGCATTCTTCAGATGGGGCCAACGTTGGTCATGGAGGAAGAGGACAGTAGCAGGAAGGAATCTGGCCAAGAAAAATTTCTGGCGGAGAGGGCGGGATTCGAACCCGCGAGAAGCTTGCGCCCCTACACGATTTCCAGTCGTGCCCGTTCGGCCGCTCCGGCACCTCTCCAGCATGGTAGGAAAATCCCACCCACAGGACCCGGATACGACGCGCGACCGGGAACCCTAGAACTCAGTCATTATAGGGAACGGGCTACCAGGCTGTCCACAGGCACGGGCATCAATTCTAGCCTGCTCCTCTTCAACTTTGCCAGGTTACTCCCCTATAATGGTTTCTAAAGTCGCAGCCCAGATAAATACTGATTAGGAGAAATTAGATCATGGCCGACGCAGGCTTTGTAAAAGTTGCCCAGGTAAGTGAACTTAAACCCGGCGAGATGATGGCAGTAACGGTGGACGATGACCAGGTGTTGCTGAGCAACATTGACGGGAATTTCCACGCAATCGATGACGTCTGCTCACACGCCTATGCGTGCCTATCTGATGGAGACCTCAACGGAAAAGAGGTAGAGTGCCCGCTCCACGGCGGTTCATTCGACGCCATCACCGGCGTACCAATGAACCCACCGGCCAACGAGTCGCTGCGGATATTCCAGGTCCAGGTTGAAGGCGACGACATCTTTGTCGCGCCGCCAACCAGCTAGGGTCTAACGCCCAATAGTTGGATTAAAAGGCCAGTCGTCAAAAGCCGGGAATCCGATCCAGAACGTTCAGGATATGGATTCCCGGCGCTGGCCAGTAGATCATCCACACCTTGCCGCGTAGGTTCTCCTCCGGCACCGCCCCCCAGCTACGCGAATCGTTGCTGTGAGCACGGTTGTCCCCAATCACATAATATTCGCCCGCTCCAAGCTCTACCTTTCTGCCGTTGGAATGGTCTTTGGTCGTCAGATAGGGCTCTTCCAAGACAACGCCGTCCACAAATGGAACGCCGTCTTTCACTTCAATGGTCTCACCCGGTAAACCAATGACCCGCTTCACGAAATCTCTTTTGGGGTTGGACGGGATGCTATCCGGGAACTCAAAGACGATTACCTCGCCCCGCTCCGGTGGGTGAATGGCGTAGCGAACCGAATCCTCTTCTGCCTGCCAAAATGGGACGATACTAGAGAACCGGTCCATCTCAATACGCAGGTAAACCAGGCGGTTTACCAGCAGATACTGGCCGTTCTCTAGGGTGGGGTCCATGCTGGAACCGTCCACCTTGAAGTTGCGGACCGTGGTCTGCAGCAGCATGAACACCACCACAGCCAAAAGCACCGCTTCAATTACCTCTCTACCAACACGCGCCAAGGGAATCAGGCTCCGTTAAGTACGATTAAGTCCGACTGAGTTCGACTAAGTACGACGAATAGAAGTTGGACTTAAAAAGTATAGCACCCACGCTGAGTTTAATTAGTGCCGTTTGTGCCTGGGTGCACCGTCTGCTACAATCTGCGCCTAGGCTAACCAGTCTTAAATTCAGCCCTATTTCACCCACGAATCACGGAGGAACCAGCCCATGAGTTGGCGTTTTGAACTACTGAATAAACCCTACGGCAGCGTTACTGAAGGTCCCGTTTGGGACGGCGAAAACCTGCTCTTCACCCACATTGCGGCCAGCCGCATCTACCGCGTTGACCACAATACAGACGAAATCACGGTCTGGCGTGAGGGCACCAACCGCACCAACGGTCTGGCCCATGACGAAGCTGGCCAACTCTTTGGCTGCTGCTCTGGCGGCCGCGCCATCTTGAGGTTCGATTCGGACGGCAACAATGTGGTCATCGCCGACGAATTCGACGGCCACAAACTGAACACCCCCAACGACCTGGCCGTTGACCGCCAAGGCCGCATCTGGTTCACAAATCCCTGGAACGCTACCAACATTGACGCCACTGAGATTGAAGAACCCGGTCTTAGGGCCGTGCTCTGTGCCACTCCACAGGAAGACGGTTCATATTCTGTGGCCAGAGTTGAGACCGATAGCACCATGCCCAACGGCATACTGGTGTCCATCGACGGCAATACTCTGTACGTGGCCGAGAGTAACAGCGAGGACGCCAGTATCGACCGGGAATTGCGTGCCTACCCCATCAATCAGGACGGATCCCTGGGCCACTATGACACGCTCCACGCCTTTGGCACCAACAATCGCGAACCCCAGCGCGGCATCGACGGCATGTGTCTGGACGTTGATGGGAATATCATCGCCACTGCCGGCTGGCCATCGTCCGGCCCTGGACCACTGATCTACGTATTTGACCCCAAGGGTCGTGTTATCGAGACCCATCCGGTGCCCTGCACCCGGCCCACCAACTGTGTTCTTGGCGGCCCGGGTCGGAACATACTTTACGTAACCAGCGCTGAAGGTCACCTATTCAAGGCCGAGACAGATCTAACCGGCTGGGCATTATTCCCCTAGCCGGCACTGCCGGATTTCCATACAGAATGATTTTCTACTAATATGGGGGAAACAACCGGGCGATATTCCATTTGGAATATTGCCCGGTCTAACCAGCCAGCGAGAGCTAATAATCATGACATTACGAGGAAGAGGAAGCCTCACAAATTCCGGGATTACCCGGCAGCAACTGCGTCAGGGAGGAGGGAGTGGCAACGGCAGCGACCACCTTGACGAGTTGATTGGCGCCACTGAACTTGTCGTTTACCAAACGCCCAACAAGAAACCCAAGGGCTTTGAATCGCTGAAAACGTTCCTAGCCGCATCGGAATGCGAGATGCTTTTCACTCTGGATATCCCACCAGAGCTGAAGAACTACGAGGCCTTCCGCATCACCTATAAATCCGGCCAGAAGATACCGGACAGCGTCCTACGTCGCTGCCACGCCTGGGCCCACGGTCGCAACTTCCTACACAGCTTCTTCAAGCCAATGTACGGCAGCAAGTAGCAGCAACGAACATAGCGAACACAAAAAGAGACCCGGCAGTAAAACTGCCGGGTCTCTTTTGATTGTCCTATTGCCGCCGGGAACCGTACCCGCCCCAAACCTGTCATTCTGAGGCATCAACCGAGGAATCTCAGTACTGGCAGAACCATCTTTCAACAGAGCAAAAAGACCCTTCGCTTCTCTCAGGGTGACATCTGGGGACTAGGTAATCTGCGATGGGCTGCCGCTGATCTCTACAGCTATAACCTATTGGCGAGGATGGTTGGCCAGATGGTCGTCGGCTATCTCGTTGAAGGTCTTGAACTGGACGCCGTCGTGGGACATGATGTACGCCGCCAGCCGCTCCAGCATCAGTAAAACCTGGGGCCGGCCACTAACATCAGGGTGAATGGTAATCGGGAATACCGCCTCGTCATACTCGCGGTATACGAAATCGAACTGGTCCCGCCACATCTGCTCGATGTCCCTGGGATTGACGAATCCATGGCTGTTGGGCGCGCCTTTGATGAACATCATGGGAGGCAGGTCGTCCAGATACCAGTTAGCCGGAATCTCCACCAAGTCTGTCTCTTCACCGCGGACCAGAGCGTGCATCCAGTGGTCGGCAGGCTGGGTGTAATCAATCTTGGTCCATCGGTCACCCTTCCGCACGTAGTAGCACTCAAAGTCCCGGTGCATCAGGCTATGGTCGTACTTGATGCCGTGCTTTTGCAACAGCTCATTGGTGATGTGGCTGAACTCCCACCAGGGAGCCACGTAACCGGTGGGCCGTTGGCCGGATACTTTAGTGATTAAGTCGATACACCGAATCAGAACCGCCTCCTCCTGCTCCGGAGACATGGCGATAGGGTTCTCATGGGAATAGCCGTGCATGCCAATCTCATGGCCGCCGTCCACGATCATCTGACATTCCGCAGGGAAGGTCTCTATGGAGTGGCCGGGCACGAACCAGGTAGTCCTGATGCCCAGCCGCTCGAACAACTTTAGCAGTCGGGGTGTCCCAACCTCGCCAGCAAACATGCCCCGCGAGATATCGTCGGGCGAATCTTCTCCCCCATAGGACCCCAACCAACCACAAACGGCGTCCAGATCAACTCCAAACGCACAAGAAATCTTCTTATCAGCCACGGCGCTGCCCTCCTAATCCAGAAATACGCTTAGTTGCTAAAGTTCGCCTTGCGTCGCTCGGCAAATGCTGTCACTCCTTCTCTACTGGCATCCGAATCCCGCAGCGGGACTGACAACGCCCTGGAGTAAAGGTGAGACTGCTCCGATGTCAGGTCGCGGCCCACAAAAGCCGACTTTTTGGTCGCCACTAAAACATCTGTGGAGTATTCACCCATGCGAGCCGCTAGTTCTTCAACCGTGGGGATTAGCTCTTTGGCCGAGACCACCTTGGTGACGAGTCCGATGCGAAGGGCCTCTTCGGCATCGATCAAGTCTCCGCTTAGAAGCATGTGCAGGGCTGGTCCAAAGCCGACCAGCCTGATGAGCGGGTCTGGCGGGTTGGGTAGACCGCGCCGAATTTCAAAGCAGCCGAATTGAGCATTCTCAGAGGCGATTCGAATGTCACAGGCCAGAGCTCGTTCCAGTCCGCCGGCCACCGCATAGCCGTTCACAGCGGCGATGGTAACTTTATCGGTCTTCATGTAGGGCGGCACGATGTTACTGACCGGGCCACCGGCTGCGATACGCGCGGCTGCAGCCTTCAAGTCCATGCCGGTGCAGAAGGCCCGTTTGCCTGCGCCGGTTAGTACCAACACCTTGAGGGTTGGGTCTTTGTCGAAATCCTGCTCGCACTCGTAGATATAGTCCGTGGTCGGCGGATCACAGGCGTTCATCACCTGAGGACGGTTGATGGTGATCCAGGCAGTGGGGCTCTTTTTTTCGTAATTGACTGTATCCATGGCTGGCCCTCCATTCATTCAATTGTTGCAGTTTAATCGGGGCTTATTTCGTCGCTCAGATGCCGAGTCGGGTTTTGTACTCCGCATCGCGTTCGGCCAGGAACCCCATGCGCAGGAGACCTGCAGAGTCTGGCGGTGGCGTCACTCCAGGATTAGCTGGTATGTCTGCAATTACCTGATGTTCCAACAACTCGGCGAATGCGGCTTCCGACTTGCCCAGCAGATCGCAGAAGATTTGGTGGTTGTACTCACCGAATTTGGGCGCCAAGGCCTCTAGCGGCTGGGGTACTCCAGTCAGGCCAAATAGCGGCGCCGAATGTGGCCGCGCACCGACAGGCTCCGGGTGCTGGGAAATAGTGAAGAACCCCCGGTCGCTGTGATGCGGGTCAGTGGCAATCTCTCTAGTGTTGTATACCGCGCCGCAGGCCACGCCACCCGCCTGGAGCAGGTGCATCACATCGTGTTTGTTGCGCGTTGCCGTCCATTTTCCAACTGCATCGTCAAGACTTTCACGCTGGGCCAAGCGACCCTCAAACGTCTCCCAATCTGAATTGGAAGCCCAAGGCTCTGCAACGGTTCGGACGAAGTTGGCCCACTCGGCATCTGATGTGACTGTGATGGAAACCCAATCGTCTTCACCGGCGCATCGGTAGATGTTGTAAGGCGCGTGGTCGGGGTGGGTGTTTCCTCGACGGGTGGGTACTTCGCTGTTCATGGCAAATTCCATGAACGCCTCCCCCAGGTGAGCCACTCCAGCCTCGTATTGAGAAAGATCGATCCATTGCCCCTGGCCGGTGCGCTCACGGTGGGCCAGCGCCAACAATATGGCGTAGGTGGCGTTCAACGCTCCCAAGGTGTCGTTAAAAAGTATCCCACCCTGCACCGGACCAGAGTCCTCATATCCCGTAACATAGGTCAGCCCGGTTACTGCCTGAAGGCTGGACCCGTAGCCAATATAGTTTTGCCACGGCCCGGAACTGCCATATGCCGTCGAGTCCAAGACAATGATGTCTGGCTTAATCTTCTGCAAAGCCGGGTAGTCGAGTCCAAAGTTTCGCATGACTCTGGGCGGGAAGTTCTGGGCTACCACGTCGCTGACGCTAACCAGCTCTTTGAACAATTCCTTGCCTTGGTCGGTGTTGAGGTCCAGCGAGACGCCCAGCTTGTTGCGGTTGGCTTCGTGGTACATTCCGCCGTCGTTCCACGGTTCCTCACCAACCGTTGCGTCTGGCTGGGGGCTGCCGCGAGACGAGTCCGGCCGCACCGCAGACTCCACCTTGATTACCTCAGCCCCGTAGGCCGCCAGTGGCGCGATGGCGTAGGGAAGGGCCCAGACCTGTCCTGGCTCAATGATGCGGATGCCCTTTAGCGGCAAAGATTCGATCACGATTTCTTCCCTCCCAACACTTCACTATTGTGTTGGCCCAAGGTTGGCGCGGCCATGGCCTGACGGCGCGGCGTTTTCGACATCCGGAATGGCCCGCCGGGGTAGCGCAAGGTGCCAACTGCCGGGTGAGGAAACTCCACAAAGTAACCCCGGTCTGCCAACTGAGGTGAGCCGGATATATCTTCCATGGTCTGCACCGGCGAGAAAGGGAAACGCCATTCCTGAGCGTGGTGGAACCACTCTTCAGCCGTCTTCTCCAGCCACTTGGCCTTCAGCAGATTGTCAACCTCATCGGAATGCAATTGCCGGTCAGCCGGAGTGGCAAACTTGGGGTCTTGTAGCTCAGGAACATCGGCCATGGCGGCGTAGGTGTCCCAGTCCCCCATCACGCCAGGCGTGGGCAGGATGTACCCCTCTTTGGTGGCCGCTGGGTAACGTAGGCTACTGCCCTCAGACGGCTGCCGTCTGGTGACGTTCCCGGCGTAGGTGTATTCCAAAAAGGTAGTGAACAGTGTGCTGATGGCGCATTCCAGGATGGACACGTCAACCTGTTGTCCCGTGCCGCCGCGCCACAGACCCAGCAGCGCAGCAATCGTCCCCGAGGCTGCAGCAACACCCCCCAGATACTGGGCCTGGCTGTACCCGTGCTTCACTGGCGCACTGTGGTAGCCACCCGTGATGTAAGCCATGCCGCAAAGGGCGTACAAGACCAGCTCGGTAGCCCGGTATTCGCTGTAACGACCGTTCCGCCCAAAGCTGGAGACCGAGGTCATAACCAGTTTGGGGTTCACAGCGCATAGGGTCTGGTAGTCCAGGCCAAGCGAGACCATAACCCTCGGCGAATAGCTCTCTACTAACACATCGGCATCGCGAACCAAATTGAGGAGATCCGCCCGACCATCATCCGATTTCAGGTCTAGGGTCACGCCACGCTTATTGGTGTTCAGGTAGAGGAATATTCCGCTCTTGTCCGGGTGGGGTTCGTGTCCGGGGAAGGGGCCCATGCGTCGAGCAGGGTCGCCGTCAGGTCGCTCAACCTTGATCACATCGGCCCCGTAATCAGCCAGCAGTTTTGTGCAGTAGGGACCGGCAATGTTCTGGGTCAGGTCAATGACCTTGATATTTTGGAGGACGCTGTCGTTCATCTAGCTCACGAAAAACGTTGATTAAGACCTGCAATTTAAACGTGTGGTCAGGATGCCAAAATCTAGCAGTGCCGTAGCTGAGTGTCAATGCTGGACGCTAGCTTCACGGCTCCCAGGTAATCAGAATCTCACGCATATCAGAGCGCCACTGCGGCACAAAACCAGCGACGCTGGCGGTAAATAACTCATCAAAGTGCGACTCAATCAATGGCTCGGCCTGATCTCTGTCCTGGGGTTTTATCACACGGTCTTCCAAGACCATTTCGATGGCGGCTTCCCTGGTCGACGGACGTTGGTTTTCCCACCACGGCGACTCCGGCATCACGAGCACGTCAGGCAGTATCCCCAAATCCCACAGTACGGGCAACAGTTGAGCTTGGCCGGGAAAGATATTCTGTTCTTCACCGTAGATCAGCTGGAAAAGATTGGCCCGACGGTTGGGCGGCGGCTCGCTCCATATGGTAATCATCAAGCGGCGCGCAGCGGCGGCTTCCATCTGGCGCACAAACGCGACGACGTCGCTGACGAAGTAGGTGACGTCAGCGGTGAATACGATGTCTCCCTTTGGACCGTCTGCATCCGCCAATGAGGATGAAACCAGACGGGCGTTGGTGATTCCTGCTTCGTCGGCTGACAACTGGAACTCCGCCCCCATTCCTGGCGACGGCTCAACGTTGATGACTTCTCGGCAGTTTCGAGACAGCAGTAAGCAAACCCGCCCGGCGCCACCGCCCACATCTACTACAACATCGTCAGCTCTCACGTACGATGCAATGACCGCCAGGTTGCCGTCCATCACTCTAAGAGGATCAAACCGAAACTGCCGCGCCGATGCACCGCCCCATGGGTCGCCAGTGGATGGCGGCCCATAGATCCGGGCGTTTTGAGCCTGCACGGCAGCCAGTTGGGCGGCGTAGATTTCAGATGATTCAGCCGTTGTTCGTCTCCGATAATCGCGCGTTGACCAAAGGTAACTCGCTTGGATTTACTTGGCTGGAGCTTGCAGCATCGGCCAGAATTTGTGGGCCGATTTGCCCATCATCCATTCTAAGTCGTGGCCAGATATCCAGGGTAGGGCGGTTTTGCCCAACGTCACCTGGCCGATGTAGCCGCCGTCCCGGGAAGATGGAAAGTTAGAACCCCACATCATCCGTTGTGGAGTGAACGCTTCAATGACGCGGCGGAAACGGTCTCTGTCGGCATCGTTCAGATCGGCGTACGGGCCAAGGCTGGTGCTGGAATAACGGAGGTGGGCGTTGGGCAACATGGCCATGGCTTCAAGCGCTGTGGTCATACCGGCCTTGTCGTCAGCGCCGCTCCACCCGGCAAAATGGTCCGGAGCAAAGAGGACGTTGGGGTGCCGACCGGCAATCTTGGTCATCCGGTCAACGCGATCTGGCTGGCCGCCACCACCGATGGAGATTGGCACGTTCAGTTCTTCGGCCCGCTGCCAGATGGCATCACAACTGGGGTCGTCAGCGTCGGCCTGGGTCTGCAGGCGCACGCCCAGCATGCCGTGTTCGTTCACCCAATAAGAGAGCTTGTCAGCGGCGTCAGCGGCAGCCGGGTCCAGGATTCCCACCGACACCGTGCGCGGGGCGTACAGCTTGGCACTGTCACACTGGTAGATGTTATCCAAACCATAGGTAGCGTTGGGCTGCACCAACGTGGCACATTCAACGCCGGCAGCATCCAGCTCGGCGATAAGAACCTCAACGTCATTGCTGACCTCGGTTGACCAACCCCGCGCGCCAGGGTCGAGTGGGTGCTTGGTCTTATCGCTGCTGACCACGTGGGTGTGAGTGTCGATAATCATGCGAAAGCTCCTGGAGAGAATTTACCGCACAGCCTACCATGCACCCACCCTTGATGGAACTGCAATTATGGAATCTAGCGCACACCGAAACCGTGGTTCGGCGGCCTCACCATAAGCGGAGGTGGCTCGGTCTGATCTGAAGCGAGTTGAGGCCTCAGGGAGCAGTTGAAAGAAAATGCGTTTTCATGGGCTCGAAGTAGTGCTAAACCCAGCCGTCTTTGTACTGCATGCCGTGGTCGGGCAGATTGGTGTGTCTCAGGGTTAACCGGGTTCCCGCTTCTTCCGATTCCAAAGTGATTGTCAATTCAGAATCGGCGTTGGAATCGTCAAATTCTTGGGTGTGCCAAAACTGGCGAATCAGCTTACCGGGTATAAGTTCGAGGTTCATGCCCGTTATATAACCTTCGCCAACGACAGATTCATTGCCAATCTCCCCTTTGATCGAAGCGGAAAATCCAGTCATGGCCGCGTGGCCGTCGAAGTCCAGCCACGTGTCATAAACTACCTGTGGTGAGGTAGGAAACAAGACTGAGACTTCAAACTCGACGCTCATAATCCCTACGGTGGTTGCCAACAAATAATGTGTCTGTTACGCACCAGCCAGATAAGCAAACTTATCGTTGTCCGGACTCTGGATGCGGTGGTGCTCAATGAACGATGCGGCGTTTTCAGCCACTTGCTCGCCGTCCAGATCGGCTACCAACGCCAGGGTCATATCAATGCCTGCCGAGACTCCGGCGGAGGTGATGATCCCCTTGCCGGTGTCTTTGTCCACCAGGTCCACCCAACGCGGCGTTGGATCCCAGGCAATGTTTTCTCCCTGGGTCAAGATCCAACTCCAGGCTGTTTTGTTGCTGGTTGCAGCTTTGCCTTCAAGCACTTTGGCCTGGGCCAAAAGCGCCGCCCCGGTGCAAACAGATGCAACAACGTCGGCCCGAGAACAGGCGTCCGACAATGCACCAACAAATCCCTTGTCGGCGACCAGCGCCCTTGTACCGCCGCCGCCGGGCACAAGCAAGATATCGAAATCAAATTTATCGTCGATGCCATGCTCGGCCACCACTACCGGGCCAACGCCACCGGGGCCAGTGGCCACCGGACCTTTCTCCCGGCCGATGAAGATCACTTTATAAAGGGGTTTGGTTGTGTCCGGCTTGGTGCCATCTTCTTCTCGGGGCGTGCAAGACGAGTTGAAAACTTGTACCGGGCCAAATAGGTCCAAAGGGGCCATGCCCTCAAAAATAAGCGCAGCTACGGTTCTCATATGCGATACCTCAATGGGTGGTTAATATCCGTCTAAACTATTTGGTTTGCACAGGCATAGCTTTGAGCTAATGGTGATTTAAAGCTTATCACGCCCGCTCCCAAATCACTGTATGGCTAGAAAAACAGTCACTCTTTTGGCTCGTCTTTCTCCGCTACCAACACACTGCGTAGCATGGCGCCAATGCGGCTCACGAACTGGTCAATCGTCCAGCCCCGTTGGACCACCAAATTCTCGTAGGTGTGGACCGAGAGGACACCCCAGGCAAAGTCTGTCGCTTCATCCACGGTCCATCCTTCCACCAGACTCCCTTCTTCTTCGAGACGTTCTATCAGCCGCCGGGCATTCACCCTGCGATAGGCCATCCGATCCTGCCAGACCGCCTCCACGGCTTCATCGGACTGCCTGGCAGAGTAGACAATCCGCATGGCATCGTAAATCTGGGACTCGATGATCCCGTAAGCCCAGACTCCCAAGTCTAGGGCCTCAATCGCAGTGGCGGCATCTTCCCATGCGACTCCGGGTGTGACGGCACCGACTTCAACGGGTTCATGCATAACCTAGCCGGTTTGTTCGGATTTTTGTGCGCCATCGTCAGCGTTTTTCTTATCTCAAGACGGCTAAAAGGAGACCTCGACTGGAGTTCGGTATACACCTACTCAAGAATCTTCCGTTTCGCAGCCTTTCAGGGATTCCTGTCGTGGTTCTTGATCGCGAAAGCAGTTGGAAACGAAGACTTAAACGGTGTGTTCCGGCGGTTGTTCATAGGCATCTGGCTAGTCTGGGCCGAGATTCTAGCCATCAAGCTGTTTACGGTGTCGCGGAAGTAGGGGCGAAAAGACAAAGAAGGAAAAGTGGTGGGCCCGGTTGGGATCGAACCAACTACCAGACGGTTATGAGCCGTCTGCTCTACCAGTGAGCTACGGGCCCGGTAAATAGCAAATGCGCAGCGCGCAATGCCATGACTAGCTTAGTCTTGGGCTTTTGAGGGTGTCAAGGAAATTTGGCCGAAGCTATACCAGACCCAGGTTTTGTAGGTAGTCTGGGTCCCAGTCAGCCAACCGACCGCGTTGCAACGCTTCTTCCTGCGGTATTCGCGGTGCGGCCTCTCCAGTCGTGGGCACTGTGGCGATCACAGCATCCTTAACCAGGCTCTCGTAGGTCTCACCATTCACACCAAGCAAACCCTGCAGAATGTCTTCATTGTGCTGTCCAAATGTGGGAGACGGCCCCTGAATGGCCAAGGGGCTGTTGGAGAATTTGTACGGCCTGCCAATGAATAACCTTGATCCCATCTGGCGCTCTTTAGGATAATCCACTCGCTCCAAGAAGCCTCGACTCTTAAACTGGGGGTCGTAGTGGACGTCCTTGCTGTTCAGCACTGGCCCTGCCGGAATGCCGACGCCCTGGAGCGAGTGCATCAGTTCGTACCGGTCAACACTGATGGTCCATTGTCCGATTATCTCGTCTATCTTGTCGTGGTTCTTCTGGCGGGAGAGCAGGTCGGCAAAATCCGGATCCTTGCTCAGTTCTGGCTTCCCCATCAGTTGGCACAGGTCAGCCCAGCCCTGGTCATCACCCACGGACAAAGTGATCCACCGGTCATCGCCCAAGGCTGGATAGCAACCCTGGGGCGCACGGTAAGGGTGGCGGTTACCCATGCGTCCGCCTTCTCGGCCGTTCACCTGGGCGTCCATGATGTACTCCGACATGAACATGACGCCCGACTGGTACATGCCCAAATCAGCCCACTGTCCCTGCCCGGTCTTGTTTCGGTAGCGCAGAGCGGAGCCAATGGCAAAGAGCGCCGTCCAGGTGGATAGAAAATCAACGAAGGATGCGCCGGCCTTGGCGGGGCCTTCGCCCACGTGTCCCGTGATCCAGCAATGGCCATGCGTCGCTTCCTGGGTGGTAGCCTGGGCCGGGTAGCTGGAGTAGGGGCCGTCGCCGTGTCCGTAGCCGGTATTGGAAACCATGATTATGTCTGGCTTGATCTTCTTCATGTTGGGATAGTCCAAATCCCAACTGCGCATCACCCTGGGGGTGAAGTTCTCCATCACAACGTCGCTGATCTTGATTAGATCCCTAAAATAGTCGCGCCCCCGAGAGTCGGTCATATCCAAGGTTATGGAACGCTTGCCACGGTGAATCAGGTTGTAGGTGGATGGGCGGTTCCACCAGTCGTCGCCCAGGTCGTTCTCCGGGAAGGCCCCAGCATAGCCGCCGGTGCGAGTCACATCGGGTCGGCCCGGTCCCTCCACCTTGATGACTTCCGCGCCAAAGTCAGCCAGCAAGCCACCAGCGTAGGGCAACGCGAACACGTAGGTGGAGTCGATTATTCTGATGCCTTCCAATGGTAAGCGGGCCATCTTGTTTTCCTTTTGCTGGTTCCGGGTGCTGGTTCCGGCTGTTGCTTGACTGATGCTGATCCTGATTAGGTTGACTTATGCTGGTCTTTCGACGGGCTCAGGACGAACGGAATATTTAATCCTTTCCTGCCTGGTTCCGTTCTTGGTGAGCTTGTCGAACCATCAGTTAGGTTAAGACTTATTTGGACGATTAGATAACGTTTAGTTGTCTCAGTCGGACGTAGTCCTCAGAACTGTATTCCAGGCCGTCTACGTAGATCTCTGCGTTGTGCTGACCCAAGAGGGGGGCTGGTCGCAGGAATTGGTACGGGGTCAGGCTTAGGTTAAAGAGCACCGCTGGCACTTTGACCTTGCCGATAACTGGGTGTTCTATCTCTCGGTAGAAATTCCGCGACTCCAGTTGCGGGCATTCCAATAATTCCGAAGGCGTCTGCACCAGTCCGAACAGCATCCGCGCTTCGGCGGCCTTGGTGAATAGGTCCCATTTGCCACGTTCTTTGATCGACTCAAGGACTACCTGATCCATCTCGGCGGTGTTTCTCAACCGCTGGGCCGGCTCGGCGAACTTTGGTTCCAGCAGTTGCGGGTCGCCGAAGAAATTTGCGATATCTGCCCAGCTGGCCCCACCGCCTGTCTGGACGATGATCCAGCCATCTTTGCAAGGCATTGGGTGGCCAAAATTGCTTCCGGTGGCCGGTCGTCGGGGCAACGTCCCACCCATGAAGGGATACATGGTTTGGGTGGCCATGGCGCTGGAGGCAACGCATTCAGTTATCGACACATCAATGTGTTGACCCTTGCCAATCTCACCGGCCAAAAACAGGGCCATGGAAGTTGAGGCTGCGCCGTTGAGGCCGCCTTCGTATTGAGCCTGGAAGCCACCATGCTTCAGCGGTTCCTTGCCCTGTACTCCGCTGATGCTCATGATCAACCCCATGGCGTAATTGACCACTTCCTCGCCCTTGTACTGGCTGTAGGGGCCAGTCTGACCAAAAGGAGTAATAGAGGTCATTATCAGGGCGGGGTTTTCTTTCTGAAGGTCCTCGTAGCCAACACCCAAGTCAGCCAAATAGCCGGGGCGATAGGACTCTATGACCACATCCACGTGGGGCACTAAACGCCTCAGAATATTCCGCCCAGTGACTGTTTCCAGGTTCAGCGTCGCACCCTTCTTGTTCAGGTTCATCAGAAGGTAGAACAGGCTTTTTTCCGGGTGCGGGTCGTCACCAAAGAAGGGGCCCATCCGACGCAATGAAGCGCCGGTGGGTGGCTCGATCTTGAGGACGTCGGCGCCATAGTCGGCCATCAGCCGACCGCTGAACGACCCAGCGATATCTTCGCTCAGATCCAGAACTTTCACTCCGTCCAGCGGTCCGTGGGGCAGCGGCGTGGGTAATGGGGAGGTCTGGGGCGATTGAGTGGATGTCAAAATACGCTCGTTATGCTTTTATTTAGCTAGATTCAGCTGATTAAATCGGCTGGATTGTAGCCGACGACGACAGCCTAGGCAATTGCCGTTTAGCTACCAAAGTTCTCCGTCAATTTGGCGTTGAACTCTTTAATGGTGAAACGGTGCTGCTGGGTACCGAGGATGCGTACCGCGTAATGGCCCGCCACGTTGCCCATCTGCACTGCCCGCTCGATGGGCAGGTTACCAACCAATCCCTTGATCAGGCCGCCCCTAAAGGCGTCTCCAGCTCCCGTTGGATCCACGGCGTCGCCAGCAGGCACCGATGGAACAGTAACAGTGCCAGCGGTGGTGATGATGTCGGAGCCATCGCCGCCCTTGGTGACCACAATAGTTTCCACGGTCTCAGCCACTTGGGCGCGTGTCTTGCCGGTGATATTGGAGATCATCTCCATCTCATAGTCGTTGCAAACCAGCATCTTAGACTGGCTGATGGCCGTAGCTAGAGCTTCTGCCCCCCAAGCTGGCAGGGACTGGCCGGGATCGAAGATGGAGTAGATGCCGCGCTTTTCATGCTCGGCGGTGTAATCGGTCATGTCACCCAGGTTGCCCGGCGATACTATCGCCAGACAGTCCTTTGGCTCAACCGAGTCAAAATTGAAGCCGGACTGCTGTTTCATTGCGCCGGGGTTGAAACCGGTTATCTGGTTGCTACGAGTGTCAGAGGTGATATAGGCTCCGGCGGTCAGTTCTTCTTCCACAATGCGGATATCCGCTGTAGATACGCCAATCTTCTCTAGCCACTCAAAGTAGCGGTGGTAGTCCTGCCCAATGGTGGCCAAAATGCGTGGCTTCTCGCCCAAGAGTGATAATGAGTAGGCGATGTTACCCGCTGTGCCGCCAAAATTCTCTGTGAGGCTGTTCACCGTAAAACTCACATTGATATTGTCCAACTGGTCGGGCAGTATGTGGTCGGAGAACATGCCGTCAAAATCCATGATGCGATCGTAGGCCATTGATCCGGAAACCAGGATGTCCATTTGTAGGGTCCCTCGCTCTTTCTATTTATAGGGTTTTATTAATTATTTTTCAGGCTAGCAATCGTACTTGCCCGCTATATCGCTCAAAAATTCCACTGAGTCGCCAACACCCAAGCCCGACTCCGCCGCCTCGCCGCCGTTTATCTCCAAGACGAACTTGGCTCGCGACTCAGGGGAAAACCTGGGCAGTTCGTTCAATTGGGTTTCAGGGTCAGGGAAGGGAACATTTTCTGAAACGTCCACAACCTCACAGTTGGAACCGATCCAGACTATATCCAGGGTTATCTCCATTTCCCGCATCCAGAAACGAAACCGCTCTGGCTTTTCAAAGATGAACAACATGCCTGTGCCAGATTCCAACGAAACACGCCCGGAAAGCCCTCTGATGCGCTTGTCAGGGGTGTCCGCCAATTCAACCGGGAAGACCAAATCTTCCACTCGGACCAGAGGGCCCATACTGGGAGTCTTGGCTTGTGCGGGAGTGGCCGTTGGACCGGCTGTTAATGAACCCGTCGGTGTTGCGGCTGGAGTCTCTATCGCGGTTCCTGTCGGAACCTGCGTGGGACTGGTTGCCAGCGTGGCTGTCGTGGAAGTCCCGCAGGCGACGGTCACCGCCGTCAGAACTAAAGCCAACACCACAATGAAATAACGGATGTTGGTTAGTCGTTGGCTAGGGCGGCGACACGGTGATTTGTTTCCCAGATTTCCCTGCTTTTTCTGAATTTTTTAATGCGAATCCGGCTTTGAATCCAGTGATAAATTAGCTTCAAAGCCCGACAGCCATGTTATCCCAGAGACACAAAATCCACAAGCAGAAACGGTGTCCCTGAGCCTCAACGAATGGCGTTTCAACCGGCTAATTTACGCGGGTTTATCACGCCCAAACAAAAGCCTGCAGTTCAAGTTTGTTGACGAATATGGGGGGCTGAGGTAGGCTGAGGGCGTCAAATCACCGGAGGAAAACAGCTATGACTCAGGAGGCCCAACCCGACACACAGTCGGTCCTCACGCCAGAAGTAAAAGCCATGATTGGCGTTGAAGGCGAGTTGATCGAGTCCTGGGGAACTGTAGACGTTGAGTATCTGCGGAGATTCACCCAAGCCGTGATGGACCCAGACCCCCGGTACTGGGATGAAGACTTTGCCAAAAGCACGCATTACGGTGCCATCATCGTTCCCCCCATCATGGTCAGCTACATGACCCAGCGTATCCGCCCTGAAGCGGAAGACGCCATCACTGAGGCTTTCAAAGAAAACCCCATGTCCGACGGCATAGGCTCTGTGAAGCGCCCCGGAGAACTGCCGTCTATCCCCACCCACCTGGTCCGGACTCTGAACGCGGGCAACGAGATTGAGGTCTACCAATACCCAAATATTGGCGATGTCATTTTCTTCCAGAACCGCTATCACGACATCCGAGAACGCGTAGGACGAGACGGCAAAGCCTTCTTGATTATCACCCGTGAAATTACCTACACCAACCAGAATAAGGACCTGCTCTGTATCACTCGGCAGTCCTCTATTCGTCGTTAACTCGTAATAAATAACCGCTTGAGGTTGTCCCAATGAGCGCCCCATTAGAAGCCCTACTAAAGATGACGCCTGCAGAGATTCAGGCCCACAACGAACGGCCCACCGCCGATGAGTTGCGAAACAAAACTCAGACCTACTACGAAGATGTGAACGTGGGCGATGAGCTGCCCAAGTACATCTACGCGCCCACTCCCACTCACCTTTTCCGCTGGAGTGCGGCCATCGAGAACTTCCACCGAATCCACTACGATTTGGATTTTGGCCTGAACCACGATAAGAACCCCAGCATCTTGATTCATGGATCTTGGAAACAGAGCGTGGTGCCCCAGTTCTTGAAGGACTTCACCCTGCCCAAAGGCTGGCCCTGGAAGGCCGCTTTTGAGCATCGTGCCATGCTGGTTCCCGGCGACACATTGATTGTCTGGGCCACAGTGACCAACAAGTACGAGAAGGAAGGCATGGGTTTCATTGAGATGGATCTGGGCATGAAGACCCAGGACGGTGTGGAAAGCATGCCCGGTAGCGCCACTGTGGTGTTGCCACTGAAAGGCGGAGCGGATATTCCCTATCCCTTCGTAGCCCCCAAAGACTAACGAGCTGACAGCCGACAGCATTCAGCTATCAGCTTTATTAATGAGGTAAGGACCGACATGGCCCGATTTTTAGCTATACACAATGTTTCCGGACTAACGGAAGACCAGTTCCGGGAAAAACTCAGCGCCGTTAGCAAATGGCGGCCAGACCGCCGCACCACCATTTTGAAGGTCTACGGCGACCTGAAACT
>DUCU01000026.1 GCA_012959605.1 Dehalococcoidia bacterium
GGTAAAAGATATTGCCCAGCGTTGGTCACCCTACCGCACCTTTGCCACGGTCTACCTTTTCAGCGCCCTCAGAACAGGAGCCGGCTGACCTCAGGTCGAGGGCCGATTAATAGAAATCATCAATCTTGCCAGGAGAATTTCATGGCTTTTCTAGGTCTTAGACTCGGAAACGAAACCCAGCTGAGCGTTGCCGACATTCAATCTCTGGGTGTGCAAGCAGAAGAACACGGCTACGATGAGATCTGGATGACCGAGGGCGCTGGTCGAGACTCGCTGACCCAACTCACCGCCATCGCCACGGCCACCAGTCGCATCGGTCTGGGAACGGGAATTCTGCCAATGTTCGGTCGGTCTCCGTTGATCACAGCCATGTCGTCCGCTGGTTTGGCGGCCGTCTGCAATGACCGATTTATCCTGGGGTTGGGCGTGGGGAACCGACCGGCAACCGAGAACGGGCACGGTCTGAAGTATGAAAAACCCATAGACCACCTGCGTGATTTGATTCAGATTGTGCGTGGTCTTTTGCAGGGCGAAGAAGTTAGCCACCAAGGGAAGGCCATCACGGTTAGCCAAGTGACCTTGGGCCCCGCTGCTCCCAAAGTAAAACTGGCCATTTACATCGCCGCCCTTGGGCCGCGCATGCTGGAACTGGCCGGGGAGGTGGCCGACGGTGTACTGCTGAGTTGGACCGCCGCCCACTACCTACCCCAGGCCATCCAACTGGTGCGAGACGGGGCTAAAAAAGCAGGCCGTGACCCGTCAGAAGTCGAGATTTCTGGCTACCTTCGTGTTGCAGTGACCGATGATATCGCGGCTGGTCGGGCCGGTTTGCAGCAGCAGATTGCCCGCTACTCCAGCAGTACCCACTACCAGAACTTCTTCCGGAGCACCGGGTTCGAGGCCGAGATGGTGGGCGCTGAGACGGCTAGGGACCATGCCGACAATCCGGCCATGGCCGCCGCAATCGGTGAGAATATGCAGGAAGAAATAGGCGTAGTTGGCCCGGCTGACGTCTGCCTGGCGCGCATCGAAGAGCTTCGGAATATGGGTCTGACCAAACTAATCGTCGCGCCAATCGCTATCGGAGACCTGAAAGAATCTTACGAGAGCACGATTCGGGCTTTGGCCCCCCATCAAATTTAATTCAATATCGAAACTAGCTAAAGCGAGAGAATCATGTCCTCCATATTGGTCTTTGTGTTTGACGGACTCCAGCCCGCGCAGGTCAATGCGCGTTTGATGCCAAATTTGACGGCATTTGCCGACGCTGGTGTCATATTTACCAACCACCATTCGGTCTTCCCGACTGTGACCAGGGTCAATGCATCCAGCATGGTTACCGGTATGAACTCAGGCGGACACGGTCTGGCTGGTAATAGGCTCATGATCCGGGAGTACGACCCGGACCACGTCATGCCAGCCATGGAGCCAGAACTGGCCCAGGTTGCCAAATCCGGAGTGCCGATTCTCCTGTGTCCCACGCTAGGGCAGATACTCGCTGAGCACGGAAAAGAGTACGTGGCCATTGGAGTCGGCACCAGCGGGAATATGTACCTTCATAACCCCACTGCTGAGGACACTGGCGGAGCGACGATACATCCCACCTTTGCCCTACCTGCTGACCTGCACGAGGCCCTCATTGACAGGTTTGGACCCTGGCCGGAAGAGGCGAGGCCCAATACGATGAGAATGGCCCACGCCCGGCGCATCATGACCGAATATGTGCTTCCGGAGCGGATGCCCGCCGTGGCTTTAATCTGGTCATCGGAACCAGACAAGGCGCAGCACGCCGCCGGGGTTGGATCCACCCTCTCGGATACCGCCATCAAGGAAGCAGACGGCCAGTTTGGCGACATGCTGCAATGGCTCCGGGAGAATGGCACCGACGATGACACCGACATAATTGTGATATCCGATCACGGCTATTCCACCATCTCCAAGGTTGCCGGCGTTGAGGCTCTGGTCCATGAAGCCGGGTTCGCGTTTGGTGGTGAGGAGGGGGGAGTGGTTGTCGCCCAGAATGGCGGCGCGGCCCTGTTCTATACCCCGCCCGGCGATTACGACACCGCAGAACAATTGGCGACCTGGCTGATGGCCCAGCCTTGGTGTGGCACTATCACTGCGTCGGCGGCTGTGGCTGGTATCCCTGGAACCCTGCCGGCCTCGTTGGTTGGAAATGAGGGGCCGCGGGCACCTGAGTTGACCATGTCCTTCCGTTGGGATTCAAACACCAACGATGCCGGTTATGCCGGAACGGCTTACTCGACCTACGGCGAGCCAGGCACCGGGCAACACGGCTCCATGAGCAAGCACGAGATGAACAACATCCTTTTTGCCCAAGGACCGAGTTTCAAATCGAACCACCGGGTGGACACGCCATCCGGAAACTTTGATTTGACGCCTACGATCTTGAAGTTACTGGGCCTTCCTGGCGGCCAAAGCATGTACGGTCGAGTGCTGGAAGAGGCGTTGTTGGACGGTCCAACCGATGTTGATTGGATCATTGAACTGCACGATGCCGAACATAACCTGGGCGAAAAAATCTATCGGCAGCGGATCAAGATATCCAAAGTGGGCACAACCTCCTACGTGGACGAGGGCAACAGCCTGGGATAGCCTTACACTTGGTTTTGTGGGGCGTTGTTTAGAATTGGTTCGGGCAGAAACATGCTCGAACCTTGATATAGGTACGTGAAATTAATTCGGGGACATGCCGTCCTCCAGATTATTAGAGGGTGTAAATGTCGAGTCACGGTGAATTTCCCGCGCAGTGGGACAAACAAGTAGACGTGGTCGTAGTAGGTTTTGGCGGCGCAGGCGCTGCCGCAGCCATCACGGCCCAGAACTCCGGGGCAACGGTGTTGATACTGGAAAAGGCTCCCAAAGGGGAGGAAGGCGGCAATACCAGAGTTGCGGGACAGGGTTACCTGAACGCATCACCCAAAGAAGAAGCCATCGATTACTTCAACGCTCTATGCGGGCCGTTTACGGTTGACCAGGACGTCGTCCGGGCATGGGCCGACGAAATTGGCTTGAATAACGATTGGCTGGCCAGCATTGGCGGCGACCCCCAAGAACACCAACACCCGCCAGAAGGCATCGAGTTCCCTCAGTTCCTCGGCAGCAACAGCACTCACAAATTCCATGAGGGACCAGTGGTGGGCTACTCCAATACCTGGTTGTTGTTCGAAAAGGCTGTGAATGAACGAGGGATCGAGGTCTTGTACGAATCTCCGGCCAAGGAACTCATCCAGCGCAACGGCACTGGGGAGATCGTTGGGGTCCGTGCGGAACAGGGTGGCAAGTCAGTTTACGTGCGGGCCAACAAAGCCGTAATTCTGACTTGCGGCGGCTTCGAGAACAACCAGGAAATGATCAGGAATTACCTGCCCGGCCTGCCGTATTGCTACACCACTGGTTCACCCCACAACGAGGGCGATGGCATCACCATGGCCATGGAAGTTGGCGCCGACCTCTGGCACATGAACAACTATGCCGGGCCGTCCATGGGCTTGAAAGTGCCCGAGTACCGCACAACATTCTCGATGGTCGCGCTCCATTTCTCCAAAGTGTTGGACGGCGGCATGATTGTGGTCGGTCCCGACGCCAACCGGTTCGCCGATGAAAAACGAAAAACATCCCACGGCAAGGTATATGAGTCAGGCCGTTGGGGCCCACTAATGACTCCCTGCCCCATGTACATGATTTTCGACCACAAGATGTTTACCTCAGGGCCTTTGTACGACAAGGACCCCAAAACCGGCTGGAACACGATGGTCGATCGCTACGACTGGAGCGATGACAATTCCGCGGAGTTAGACCGAGGATGGATCAAGAAGGCAGACACTTTTGCCGAGTTGGCCGAGTCCATTGGCGTGGATGCGTCGACTTTGGAAAGCACGGTTGGTAAATGGAACGAAGATTCCGTAGCCGGAGCAGACACCGATTTTGGCCGTACCATGATGCTGAAACCGCTCGCGGAAGGCCCGTTCTTCGCGTTGGAGTTGTCACCGTCCATGCTCAACACCCAGGGCGGTCCCAGGCGCAACGGGAAGGGGCAGGTCATGCGTCCTGACGGCAGCCCCCTGCCCCGTCTGTACAGCGCGGGTGAACTCGGTTCCATCTACAGCTTCCTCTACCAGGGCACCGGCAACATAGGGGAATGCCTAGCCTTCGGCCGCATATCAGGCCGAAACGCCGCCGCCGAGCAACCATGGGAATAGCTAGCGCTCGTTGGAAGTCCAACCCGTTAAAAAAATTCCCTCCCCCTCGTAAGGGGAGGGTTAGGGTGAGGGCAAACGTTTCTCAACACAACCTCTCATCCGGCACTACCACCGTATTTCCGGCGAAAGCTGGAATCTATGTAGCTGCGCATAAGTCACGCTCCGAAAGAACAAGATAACGCCCCGCCTTCATCGCTCATCCTGAGCTTGACAACGGACTGCTGGGGTATCGCATGACTGATTCGGAGTGGATGGTTCGTCCTTCAGCGGAAGGACACCAAGAGCGGTGTTGTGGGGTGCTCTAATGACTCGAGGGTGTGTTGTCGCCTAGAAAAACGAGGCAGAGACGCTAGTTGGCGCGTACCTGGCTGAGTAGGCGGGTGCAGGAGTAGAGGGTCCTGGTGTGAGGCATCGGTAGACCCAGTTTTTCGCCCAACTCAATCACTACGCCGACCACGCTTTCCAATTCCATGGGCCTGCCAGACTCCAAATCCTGGAGCATTGAGGTTTTGTGAACGCCAACTTTCCGGGCACCGTCCATGCGCTGGTCTATGGTCAACGGTAGGCGTATACCCAGGGCAACAGCCACCTCATCAGCCTCGGCCATCACGGCCCGAGCGATGGCGCTGGACTCGGGGTGAGTCGCCATTTCTTCAAGGGTGGCACCGGTCAGAGCACTCATGGGGTTGAACACCACATTGCCTAGGAGTTTGACCCAGAGGTCGTGGCGAATTCGGCTGCGAATGGGGGCTTTTAATCCGGCGCCGATCAAAGCAGCGGCCAGGGTTTTGCAGCGGTCGCTGCTAGTGCCGTCCAACTCGCCGATGGAAAATCGATTGCCTTCAATGTGCTCAATTACTCCGGGTTGAACAATCACCGTTGAAGGGTAAATGATGCAGCCAATGATCCTTGATGGGTCGATGGCTTGGGCGACTACGCCGCCCGGATCGACACTCTCAATGGCTGTGCCGTCAAATGGCCCGCCGTGACTATGAAAATACCACCACGGGATGCCATTCTGTGCCGAAACCACCGCTGTTTCAGGGCCAAGTAACGGAGCAATCTGAGGAGCGATTTCAGTCAGGCTGTGGGCCTTCACCGTCAGGAATACAAAATCAACTGGGCCAACGGACTCGTAATCGTCAGTAGCGTTTGGATGGGCCTCAAAATCGCCTTCAGGGCTTTTAACCTGGACGCCATGGGTCTGCATCGCCTGAAGGTGAGCGCCCCTGGCAATCAGGTAGACATCCTCTCCGGACAGCGCCAATTTAGCGCCCAGGAAAGCGCCGATGGCCCCCGCTCCAACGATGGCGATTTTCACGAATCCAACTCCAGCCGATACTCAAATTAGAGGTGCGCTAGTTTGAAGTTTATTTGGGCAGCCTAGGCGAAGGCTGCTGAGACTATTCTACGCTGAACCTTGCCGGTGGCGGTGCGGGGAATCTCATCAACTATGTGGATGATCTTGGGGCATTTGAAGCCGGCCAAGCGTTCTCGGCAGAAAGCTACAAGTTCTGACGCTTTTACTGTTCCGGTGACCACCACTGCGGCGCTGGGCTCTTCACCGTGGGTTGCGCTGGGCACTGCAAAGGCAACAGCCTCGGACACGGCCGGGTGGGCCAGCAGGGTCTCGTCGATCTCTCGAGGCGAGATGTTCTCACCTGAGCGGATGATGATTTCTTTCAACCGGCCAACCAGCTTGAGGTAACCATCGGAGTCCATGACGCCCTGGTCGCCCGTGCGGAACCAGCCGTTGGTGAAGCTGCTGAAGTTGGCTTCCGGGTTGTCTTCGTATCCTTGGGTCACGTTTTCGCCTTGGATGACGACTTCCCCGGTGACGTTGGCCGGTTCAATGTTGCCGCCTTGATCCATGATGGCAATCTTGACGCCGGTCCCAATGCCCACTGAACCGGGAACGCGTTTGCCGTCAACCAGCGAGTTGGATGCAACCTGATGGGCCGCTTCGGTCATTCCATAGGCTTCTAGTACGGGCACGCCAAACGTCTTTTCCATCTCTATCAGGAATTCAGCGGGGA
>DUCU01000027.1 GCA_012959605.1 Dehalococcoidia bacterium
TCCAGCGATAGAACTGGTGGTCCCATCCAGTAGGGACAGGCGAGCATCAATCTGGGTGTCGTCCAGGCCTTTGGCCATCAGCACCAGAATATCTGATGCCCTTAACCGATTGCGTACCTGGTAGAAAATATCCCCGGCAACTGTGGTTAGAAAAAACCATTCAAGTAGGTCCAGGGGAGCGGGGAAGGCTGCTCCGGGTTTAGATATTGCTGCCTCGTTATAGAAATCACGGACGTCATCGGTGATGTACCGCAGTAACTGAGGCATGGGATGGGCGTAACCATCCGGAACCGTCATATCGCCGTCGGTCGCAAATCTCGCCAGAATCCCGAGCATTTCGCCTATGGAATCCGCGGTTTTGCCACTGGTTCCCACAGTGGTGCGACCCCTTTGCCGTAGGCCCTCATAAAACCACGGCTGTAACAGTTGAGCTTCTTGTTGGAGCTGGGTCGTCAGAGCATCGGATTCGGTCTCAGGTACCGACGCCGGGAAGGTTACCGGGCAAGACCACACCGTATCGTCTTCCTGTTCTTCATCCAAATCGTCTGGATAGTCGACGATTATTGGGCCGGATGGCTCGTCCACCAGTGCCAAGGTGCGCCGCAGGACATCGAGCTGGACATTCGGTTGGTTTGGTGGTCCTAGAGGGCGGCCAAAGGGAAAAGGCACCCATAAGGCGCGTGATGGCTTAACGCTTTCCGTGACTGGTCGGACCAGGCTCATCTGGACTGTCGCAATTCCGGCTCCGCCCTTGGATTCTGGCCGTTCAATGTATTGCGCTAAAACGCCTACGGCGTTGGTGCAGCCGGGTCAAACGGGAATCAGCAGTACCAGATTGATATTGTCCCCCAAAATCAGTTGGGAGACCTCTTTTGCCGCCGGTTCCATCCTGAACGGCACGGTGGAGCCCATGAACGAGTAATGCCACTCGCCCACTGAACCAATCTCGCCCGAGTTCACAAGCGCACGCATATGTTCCAGGGGGAAGCAGACGTTTACATCCTGCTGGTAGGCGCTGCGGTCAAAGTTGACGCTAGAGTGGGTCATAGCCAGTTCGCTGTAGTCAACATCTCCCGGGATGACCCGATAATCGCCCTCGTGGCCTGTGAATGGCCGGTCATCATGGCGATGAATCGCCGCCGTGGTGATGATGGTGACTCGGGCGTCGGCTAATTTGGGAGCCTCCACCCAAGGAGTTTTCTTGAAGGGCGCGGTTCGGGTTTTCATATTGTTTTGAAGGGATTCTGGAATGTCTGCCCAACGGACCATGATTAAGCCTCTTGCTGCGGGGGGTGGAATTTCAAACTACGCTCACTATATATCGATTTGGGTGGCGCTTGTATACTCGTGGCCGAATCTTTGTATAAGAGGGGAAAACATGGGCTGGTCCAGACACCACAAAAACGGTTTGATCCATCATTCAATCATGCGGTCGCATGCGGGATATACTCTCACGGCTACCCGTGGCGGGAATTACGCCAATCTGCTGGATATGGAAGGCCAGGTCTGCCACCGTTGGTACAGTCCTTGGGGGATCGGCTACGGGTATCTGCTGCCAAACGGAAACCTACTGCTCAGGAGTGGCGCTGCCCCTGAAGGTCAAGGCATGGGCGGCTCGGCCAAGTCGATACTGGAACTGGACTGGGACGGAAATGTGGTCTGGGAATTCAAGAACCCCTTGCTCCATCACGATTTCCACCGCACCGAATCAGGCTCGACTATCGCCCTGGTGTGGAACAAATTGGACCAAAAGTTGGCTGATACAGTTGGTGGCGGCTTTTACGAGGAAGGCGTTGATCAGGGGATGTACGGCGACAGCGTGATTGAGATATCACCCAGCGGCGAAACCATGAACACCTGGAACGCCTGGGAGCATCTTGATCTGGCAGAGGACGTAATCTGCCCATTGGAGAATCGCCGAGAATGGACCCATGCCAACTGCATCAGTCTGACGCCCGACGGAGATTTCCTGATCAGCTTCCGGCAGACCAGCACCATTGGGATAGTGGACCGCAAGACCGGGGAGTTCACCTGGAAATGGGGGCCGGGAATAGTTTCTCACCAGCACCATCCAACTATCCTGGAAAACGGTAATATCTTGCTTTTTGATAACGGTGCCCATCGCCGGGGAATGAACTTCTCAAAGGTGATTGAGATCGATCCCAAGACCAACGAGATTGTCTGGGAATACCAGGGGGATCCGCCACTATCTTTCTACAGCTACAACATCAGCTCTGCGGAGCGTCAACCAAACGGGAACACGCTAATCTGTGAAGGCGCACCCGGCAGGGTTTTCGAGGTGACGCCCAGTGGGGAGGTTGTCTGGGAGTACATCAGCCCGTTTTTTGTTGGGAACCCGCCTACGGCTGGTGGCAGCAGGTTCGGTTACGCCAACGCAGTGTTCCGTGCCCACCGGTATGCCGCAGACCACCCGGCGTTCGCTGGCAAAGACCTAAATCCGGACAACCATGCCAATCTGAACCGGCTGTATAGATAGTCGATCAGGTCGCTGATTAGGCCTCTTTGCGGTCCATCAGCCAGGGCATGGTTTGGACGTCAGCTGACATCCAACGTTTGGCGTCTTCGAACCGTGTTTCTGCCACTTCCACGCCCAGGCCGTCGGCCAGCCGGGTCATGAAGTTGAAGTTGCAGGTAATCAGCACTGTTGAGAGTATCTGCTGTTCACTGAGGCCCAGGCTACGGAGCCGCTCAATGTCGGCCTTGCGGTTGGCTGATGGGTCTTTGGTCAGGCTAACGGCAAAGTCCAACATGCCCCTGGTTTGGTCATCCAGATCGGCCTTGTTGTAGTCGTGCATGATGTGGTTGGCTAACTCGGTGTCGTCTGAATGCTGACGGAGGAACCCTCCGTGAGACATAGTTCAATACCGGCACCGATTTGCGGCCGCTACTACTGTAGAAATCGCTTCCTCCTGAACTCTGGTGAGGGCTGACGCGCCAAAGGTGATATTGGCATTCAGGTTCTGCACGGCTTTCATAGCCTGCTCATTGATGGACATGACTGAGATTACCGGCGGAAGGTTCTTTGTGGCTTCCGGATCCTGTTCGATCCAAGACATGAATTAACTCCTAGCGTTTGCAGTTTGAAATCGAGTTCAGATTTTAGATGCAGACCGCCTAGATCTGGTTCCTAACTATTGGCCTCTTGAACCCCGGCCCAATACCCAGTCCATTCTTCCCGCATCTCAGATTCGGTCTTCCCTGGTGTGTAGCCGGGAGACATGAGCGGCGCGGTCTTAGTGACGGTTATGAGGACGTAACCTTTATCCGCAATCCCAGACCGGTTTAAGCCTCGGCTGCCGGTGGCGTAGGCCTCTTTAATCTCTTCGAACTGGGGGCCGCTGGTCAGCAGCTCTGCCGTGCCTTTGAACCGGTAGCCCTTGCGGAGATAGTAGTCGACGACGTTTAATTCGCAGGCTGGGTTGTGGCTCAGATTTTCGATAGTGACTGGCGAGCCAAGGTTGGCAAATACCAGGTGGTCGTCGTCCCATACCGTGGCCGTGCCCTTGGGTGAGAGGTTGGGGGAGCCGTCAGGGCACACGGTGGCCATGAAGCCCATCCTCTGCTGCCGGATCACCCGTTTCATATCTTCGTTTAGAATTCCCATATCTACCCCTTTTAAAGCCGCTTCTAAGCAGGAAATTGGACGCCAGTATATCAGCCTAAGACTGTCATATGACAACAGATTAACCCTCCATTGGCTGACGGGCAATGACGGTGCCAACGTTCCCGAATACTGAACCGTTAGCTCGAAGTTGGCATCAAATTCACCAGACCCAAACCTAACCGGAGGCAAGAAATGCCGTACGTGCAAACTATCCCGCATGAGGACTCCCAGGGCTAGCTAAAAGAAGCATACGACACGATGACTAAATCGCGCGGGCGCATCCCCAATGTCCAAGCAGTGAGCAGCCTCAAGCCGGGCATCATGAAAACCCTGATGGCGCACGTTTCGTCGGTCATATTTGGTGAATCGAGTGTATCTCGAGCTGAGCGCGAGATGGTGGCAGCGGAGGTGTCGGCCACCATCAAGTGCCAGTATTTAACCCTTGCTCACGCACAGGCTCTCCGTGGTGAGGACCCCGAATCGCAACTAGCCGAGCAACTGGGCGAGAACTACCATGACGCCGGACTGCCACCCAAGCAGGTCACAATGCTGGAGTTTGCCGAATTCCTAACAACCATTTCATCAGCGGTGACAGAAGACTGGGTGGAGGAACTCCGCAGCGTTGGTTGGGATGATGCCGACGTGGTAGCGTTGTTCAACTACATGTGTTGCGTCGCTGACGGCCTAGGTGTAGACCCGGACACCGAACGACGCTGGCAAGAACAATCGCAAAGATTATCGTTCAAGGACGAGACTGCGCCCAAGGTATTTGGCAAGATAGCCCCGATGCCGGAGTCTCCAGTCACCTAATCCGAAACACCGTCAAAAAAGCCAAAGGGGCCGCTAGCTGATCCAACCAGCGGCCCTTTCTGCAATCACGATGGCCGTGGCGTTCGTGTTGGAGCGGACGACGTTGGGGCAGATGGATAGGTCTACCACTCGCAAGTTTTGCAGTCCGCGAACACAGCAGTACTGATCAACCACGGCCATTGGGTCTGACTCCGGCCCCATCTTGCAGGTGCCTGAGGTGTGCTGGGTGGTGGCGACGTTCTGCCTCAGCCAGGCGTCCAGGGCATCGTCAGTGGCTACGTCGTCATCGGTAGGCGAGATGCGACGCTCTATCAGCGGCCCAAAAGATGGGTGTTCCAGGAATTTCAGCGACAGATAGATCGCCTCGCGCATCCGCTTGCGATCCCACTCAGTCTCAAAATACCGGTATTCCAAGTGCGGCGAGTCCGCGGGGTTGGCTGAGTTGAGGGTCAACTCCCCTGAGCTATCGGCCAGTTTCAATATGCAGGTAATCCGCATTCCCTGGGGGCGGTCGGGACTTCGGCCTTGCAGTGGGTCGCCAGCCCGGAGTCCGGTGAATGACGACGGGAATAGCTGCATGTCGTTTCGGGTGTCCGATCCATCGGCGGTGTAACGCAGACCGCTCTGAATTCGAGGCTCGATTGTGGCCAGTTTGACCCCGCTTCGAGGCTCAAGTTCCACCGTGATGAGTGGGTGGTCGCGCAGGTTCTGTCCTATGCCGGGCAAGTCTTTGACCACCGGGATCCCGACTTCGTCCAGGTGAGCAGCCGGACCCACGCCGGAAAGCATCAGCAACTGGGGCGAGGCGATTCCACCGGCACAGAGGATAATCTCTGACCCTTCTACGGTGAACGTCTCGCCGCCGCTTTCCACTTCAACCCCGGTTGCGCGGTCTCCGTCGAAGATTACTCGGTGGGCCAGGACGTTCGCCTTGACGGTCAGGTTCAGGCGGTAGCGATTGGGGTTCAGGTAAGCCAGGGCGGCACTGGTGCGGATGCCGTCGGGGTTATTCATGGGCACCGGACCGGTTCCCGTGGAGTCTGGGTTGTTCATGTCTGGGTCTTCAGGGAAACCTTCTGCCATGGTTGCCTGGTGGAAGGCTTCATTCACCGGCATAAACTCTGCCCGGGCAAGTCGCCTTACAGGGATGGGACCGTCGGTGCCGTGAAAATCGTCTTTCACGTCTAGGTCGGTCTCCAGTTTGCGAAAGAAGGGCAGCAGGTTGATGAAGCTCCACTGGTCGTTGCCCTCGGCGGCCCAGTTGTCATAGTCCTCAGGCACGCCGCGAAGAAAGACTTGCCCGTTGACCGAGCCGGAGCCGCCAATGACCTTGCCCCGTGCGACCTGCATGGGCACGGTCTGCTCTTTAGTGCCCTGACCCTTGTACGCCCAGTTGAATTGCGATTCACTATCGGACGCTTCCTGACGGTGGCCCAGCTTCAACTCGTCGGGCGTCTGCTCCAGGGTCGTGTAATCCGGCCCGGCTTCAAGCAGTAGAACCGAGCGGTTGGGGTCCTCGCTCAGGCGAGTGGCCAGCGTACAACCGGCAGACCCACCACCAACAATGACAACGTCGTATCTCATGTTTTCCCTATTCTCCTTCTGGAGCAGTTATCTGACTGCGCCCGCTGACTGCCCCAGTAGTCTCATGGTCCGATCCAAAGACGCCGCTTGGCCTGGACCTGC
>DUCU01000028.1 GCA_012959605.1 Dehalococcoidia bacterium
CTAGGCTAGACTGGCACGGGCCGTTGAGCGAAATACATAGTATTTAGATTTACAATTGATTTCGCACGTTTCAAGCCAGACTTTGTTAGAAAAGGCGCATAAGTCTTCCTCAAGAAGGAAGACGGTTGCGTTCTTTTCTGCGGGTAATTGCCAGATGAACATTGGAGGAAACCATATGTCGAGGCACCGGTTACTCAACGTCAGATCCCTTCTGCCGATTGTGACAGCGATTATCGCGATTATCGCTGTTGCGTGCGGATCGTCGGACACGCCGCAAGCGGCAGCGCCGACGGCAGTACCAGCACCAGTAGCAGCAGCAGCAGCTACGGCAGTACCAGCACCTCAGGCGCAAGCCACGCAGGCGCCAGTAGTTGCCACCGGCGGAAAATACGGTGGGACCGTCAGGATGTCGGCTTATGCTGATACGAAGGACTGGGACCCCAGGGGTTCCTCCTCTCTTTCCAGCATCCAGGCCGTTTCTCAGTTGTACAACCAGATTGTACAGATGGACACCACGGACACCAGCTTGGTCGTCTGTGACCTCTGTGACAGTTGGGAGATCAGCAACAACGGAGAAACGTTTACCTTTAAGATCCGCGACGGAGTCAAATGGCTAGATGGTTCCGACCTTGATGCCGAAGACGTCGCTTTCTCCATGCTACGGTACGGAGACCTTGATGGCCCCACTGGCCGGTCCGGTCTCTGGCGAAACTACACCGTGGAACCCAAAGCTGGCGGCGTCAAACTGATTGACGACTTGACCGTAGAATTCAACCTCCAGTTCGCGTCAGGGGCTTTCATGAAGTTCTTGGCCGTTGACTATGTCAAGGTCCTGCAGAAGAGCCTGTTGGAAGCGGGGCACGACCTGAACTTGGCCGAAACCATCATCGACAACAACACTGGATCCGGCCCGTTCGTCCTTGATGAGTACCAACGTGGTAACTTCTACAAGGTCTCCAAGAACGACAACTACTTCAAAGATGGCCGTCCGTTCTTCGACGGTATCGACCACTTCATCATCACCGACACCGGTACCTTGATTGCTCAGTTCAAGGCCGGCCAGTTAGACATGTCCAATGGTGGTTTCACCAACCTTTCCCCGACCCAGGCTTTCCAGGTCGAGATCGACACCAAGGGCGCCATCGCTCCTGTAGCGGTGTCCCCTTCGGCTGACTGGGGCCTGATGATGAACGTCAAAAAGGCTCCCTTCAACGACGCCAGGGTAAGGGAAGCAATTCAGTTGGCGATTGACTACCAGCAGTACAACGACTTGGTCTACGACAACACGCTCGGCGTAGGCTGCCCTCTGATGGGTCTAGCCCACACCTTCGAAGAGTGTAACGAATGGCCCGGTCTCCGACCCAAGGACGGCCCCGGTGGAGCTGATGACGTTGCTAGGGCCAAAGCCTTGATGGCCGAAGCCGGCTATCCCGACGGTTTCAGCACTCGCTACGACGTCCGCCAGGTCGGCCAATACCCTGACCAGTGCGCCGTCATCAAAGAGCAGCTTAAGAACACTCTAGGAATCGATGGCGAGATCACCACTTACCCAAGTGCTGCTGGCTACTCGTTCTTCGGGACCTCCCGGTCATCGGACTCGGAAGGCGACTGGGAACTGGCTTGCCAGGGTGAGGGTCAAGTAGTCCTAGATGTCGACGGTGTGATGGGCGGCGTCTACCAAAAGGGTGGAACCCGAAATTACACCGACTGGGAAAATGACCAGGTCAACGCTTGGTTTGAAGACCAGAAAGACGAGACCGATCCGGCTGTTCGCAGAGAGATTAACAAAGAGATGGAACTCTTCTTGTTCTCTCAACAGGATAACCACTGGATCACAACGGGCTGGGGAGTGCTGCAATGGATGATCGGTGAAGACATCCGCGGCTTCAACGCACCTGAGACCGTCCAGACCCACTTCAAGCACGAGGACTTGTGGCTCGACCGCTAAGCGGTAGCTAAAGACTCACACAGCGGGTTTACAAGATGGCCTGCTCCGGTTATTCGGAGCAGGCCATCGGCAATTTGGGCGGGATGAAGTTGATCCGTCCGGGGGATTGCAACGTAGTATGATGAACCGGCAATTCAGGAACGGATACTCCACTCAATAGGATCGGACAGATGCAACAGTACGCCCTAAAACGGATAGCATTATTCTTCCCGACGATTTTGTTGATCACCATCATCGTTTTCGTGGTGATGAGGCTGATTCCCGGCGATGTTTGCATCGCTATTTTGAGCGATGGTGAGGCATCCTACACCCAAGCAGAACTTGATGATTGCCGAATCGAGCTCGACCTCAATGACCCGTTGTTTATTCAGTACACTGATTGGGTATGGGGCGCGGTCCAAGGTGATTTTGGCGATTCCCTCTGGTTTAAAGCCCCAGTTATGGAAGAACTGGGCGAGCGGATTCCCGTCACCGTTGAAATGACTGTATTAGCGATGCTCATAGCCGTGGTCTTCGCGGTGCCACTGGGCATCATTTCGGCCCTCAAGCCGGAAAGTTGGATTGATTACGCAGCGAGAATATTCACTCTGGCCGGTATCTCGATGCCTACTTTCCTTGTTGCCATTCTGTTTGTATTGGGGCTGGTGCATATTTTCGATTGGCTCCCGGCCCTGGGTTATAAGCAGATTTGGCAGGACCCCGGGGCCAATCTTCAGCAGATGATTTTCCCGGCCTTGGCGTTGGCTTTCTATGAAATGGCCTTCGTTGCCCGGGTGACTCGCTCCGCGATGATGGAGATCATCAGAGAGGACTACATGCGGACCGCCCGCTCCAAAGGACTGAGTGAATCCGTAGTGGTCTTCCGCCATGGCCTGAAGAACGCCCTCCTGCCGGTCTTGACTACTTCAGGGTGGATATTCGCAAGGCTGTTTGGCGGCACTGTGATTATTGAGACCATCTTCCTGGTCCCCGGCATGGGTAGGATTTTGATCGAGTCCATCTTCCAGCGGGACTACACGATGATCCAAGCGGAGATTACAATAATCGCCTTTTTCATCGTGACCATCAACCTGGGTGTTGACCTCCTGTATGGGTTGTTGGATCCAAGAATCAGGTATGCATAAGGGGCATAGCCTCTCAATAGCGGGACCCGATTTTGGGGCCCAACAAAAAGTAATTGAGCAACCAGGTAGTCTGACTGAGGGTAATTAAGATGCAGTTATTTCGATCCGACACCGTGGAAACGACTGATATTTCAATCGATCTAGCGAACCAAGTTCGCGTAAAGCCGACCGGGCTTGCGGCCATCTATGCCGGGCTAAAGGACTTTGCCCGGAGAAAGCCGGTAGCCTTTGGTGGCGGGATGGTACTTGTGTTCGCAGTATTGGTGGCAATCTTCGCTGACGTGATTGCCCCCTACGGCCCTACCCAAATAGCAATCGGCGACAAATTTGGAGGGCCTGGTTCCGAAAATGCCATCCTGGGCACTGATCAGTTGGGCCGTGACATTCTAACTCGTCTGATTCATGGCGCCCGCATCTCCATGTACGTGGGAATTGTCAGCGTCTTGATCGGCATCACAATTGGAACCCTTGTCGGTGTTACTAGTGCCTACGTCAGCGGCTGGGCCGACATAATTTTGCAAAGATTTATCGACGCGATGATGGCTTTCCCGCCCATCATCCTGGCATTGGGTCTGATGGCCGCTCTGGGAGCCTCAGTAAACAACGTGGTTATTGCACTCTTGGTGATTTTTATACCGGGAGCAACCCGAGTTATCAGGTCCCAGGCGTTAAGCATCAAGGAACTAGACTACACATTGGCGGCCAGGTCTATCGGCGCTAGTTCAACTCGAATCATCTTCCGGCATATGATTCCAAACATCATGGCAACATACATCGTGTTGGTAACGATATCTCTTGGCTTTGCCATCGTCGTGGAAGCAGCTCTAAGCTTCCTGGGCGTGGGAATACCGCCGGATGTTGCCACTTGGGGCAGTATGCTGGAGCTAGGCCGTAAGTACATCGACGTACAGGGCTGGATGGTAGTGTTCCCTGGGTTTGTCATCGCTCTTGTCGTATTCGCGGTGAACTTCCTTGGAGACGGACTCCGCGACGTCATGGACCCCAAGCTGCGAGGCCGCTAACCGCCACACGCAGTTCGCAAACTAGGTTAATCATAACGGCGGGCATCTTGCCCGCCGTTATTTTTTGGCATCGCGATTCCGGTGATGACACTCAACAGGCTTCGGGCTATACTGGCTTTGCCTGCCCGGAGCGCGGATCGACTACCTTAAAAAAAGAGAAACCGACACCTTGAACGACCATATCCTGCTCGACTCTAAGTCCCCCGTGGCCACGGTTACCTTTAACCGCCCCAGCCAACGCAACGCCATCAGCTTTGATATGTGGCATGAGTTTTCTGGCATCATGCAGAAGCTGGATGCCGACCGGGACATACGGGCCGTGGTCATCACCGGCGCCGGGGGCGAGTCCTTTTCCGCTGGGGCCGACATCCAGGACTTTGACGATTATCGCTCCGACTCTACCAAGGGCCGGGGTTACAACGACGCTGTGAACGGAGCGCTCAAGGCCCTCTCAGAAATGGCCACACCTACTATCTCCATGATCCAGGGCTTCGCGGTGGGTGGTGGCTGCGAACTGGCAGTGGCAACCGACCTGCGCATCGCCAGCGACGACAGCCGCATGGGCATTCCGGTGGGCAAGCTTGGCATCAGCATCGGCCACCGTGAGATGCGTGGACTGGTCAATCTGGTGGGCAAGGGCAATGCCATGTATATCCTGCTTTCCGCTCGGTTGCTGGACGCTGAGGAGTCACTCAGGATTGGACTGGTCAATCAGGTAGTGAAACCCGGTGACCTCCACGATTACACCTACAAGTTGGCGAATGATATAGCGTCACTGGCGCCTCTCTCCCACGCCGTTAACAAGCTGACCATGCAGCAAGTTCAGAACAAGCCATCACTGGAGAACCTCACCAAGGAAGAGGACGACTTGCCGCTGATCCAATTCGACACCAAAGATTACCTGGAAGGCTATAAAGCCTTCTTGGAAAAGCGCCGCCCCAATTTTATTGGCGAATAACGGCCATATTTTTAATGCCTCACCTAGCTTAAACAGCCAGCAAAAGAGACCTTTTGACAGCACGTCCAGCTAAAATTCGGGCCGACCGTCTCGTCTTTGACCGTGGCCTGGCCGACTCTCGGGAACAAGCCCAAGCCCTAATCATGGAAGGCAAGGTTTACACCCCCGCAGGCCGAGTTCTAAAAGCCGGTTCCACTCTTCCGGAAGACGTGGAACTTGAGGTGAAGGGGCGTTTGCCATTTGTCAGTCGGGGTGGCGTTAAACTGGCCCACGCACTGGAGGAATTCCAGGTTGATGTTGCCGGGTTGACCGTGCTGGATGTTGGTGCGTCCACTGGTGGATTTACAGACTGTGCGCTACAACGTGGCGCTCGAATTGTCTACGCAGTTGATGTGGGCCACGGACAGTTGAGTTACGGCCTACGTCAAGACGACCGAGTAGTCGTGATGGAGAAGACCAACGCCCGCCATCCATTTGACCTCCCAGAGCCAGTGGACCTGATGGTTATGGACGTTTCGTTCATATCCATCTCCATGGTGATCCCGGAGGCCATGAACCACCTGAAGCCGGGCCATTACATAGTCTCGCTGGTTAAACCCCAGTTTGAAGCCCAGAAAGGCCAAGTAGGCAAGGGTGGTGTGATCAGAGACCCAAAGATACACGCCGACGTGTTGGGTAGGACGGTCAACTGGGCCGTTGGTCAGGGTCTCAGAGTAAGAAACATCTGCCGTTCGCCGATACAGGGCGACGCCGGCAACCGAGAATTCTTCATACTATTACAGAAACCGTAACATCAATTAAATTAATTGATAAACAAGGGTCAACACCAAAAGGAGAACATCGATGGACGTTGAAGAGATTGCAAAAATACTGACTGAACGCGGCAAGACAGTTTCAGTGGCTGAAGCAGACACCGCCGGATTGATTGGGTACATGCTGGGCGCGATACCTGGCAGCTCCAAGTATTTCCCCGGTGGTGTGATTGCTTACACCGGCGGACTGAAAGAGAAAGTGCTGGGCGTGGCCGATGACGTATCCCCCACCCACGGCACCGTGAGCAGCCAGATGGCCATTGGGATGGCCCGAGGCGTGTTGGAACTGTGCGGCACCGACTATGCAGTGTCCACCACCGGCGTAACCGGCCCCGCCGCCGGACGAGCCGGACTGCCCATTGGCACCTTCTGGATCGGTCTCGCAATCAAAGATGGTCAAGATAGGGCTATCGAAGTTCTGCTGCCGGGCGACCGGGATCAGTGCAAGCAAGGGGCCGCCAAAGCCGCACTGGACCTACTGGGTGAAGAACTTGGTTCTTAACCGGGTTCTAGTATCTGCTCGGTTTCAGCCGAGCCCTCGATGTTGTCCCAGTCATATCCCATCGGAATCATCTTGACCTGACGCCAGGTCTCAGACTGATCGGCATAGTGTTCGCTGCCCGGATGTCCCGAACTGCCCAACGGAACCACCCACAGGGAATCATCCCAGTTGGATGGGTCGTAGGAGTAACGGGCCACGGATAGGCTCGTTACTGTGTTGGGATTCGCCGGCGAGTAACCACCCTGGAGCGGTGTATCACCATCGCCACTGGTGGGGATGGCTGGCGGGTCTAGCAGTTCTGCCAAGTCTGGATACGCCGCAGACAGGTTGTGTTTGGGGCGGGCCTGATGCACCTTGCCCCATTGCCATTGGTCAATGTCGTCTCCCAACCGCTCGGTCAGCGTCGCCACCGCCTTGGACAATGCCCGGGCAACCGCCGTGGGCCAGGTGCCACCCTTGGGCAGTAGAGAGCGATCATCCTGGTCGATCATTGCTACCAACCGAGCCTTGAGTCGGTTGGAGAAAGAACCCAAACCCCTGTCTGCGGGGTGCCAAGCCTCGTAGGCCAGCTTCTCAGTCAGATTGGTTTCCAAGACCTCTTTCAGCAGGGCGTCGCGCATCGCGCTGTAGATCGTGGGTTGGATCTTGTCGGCGTCCATCTCACAGTTCCAGTCTAGAAGCCGTTCCTGGGCCGTCTTGCTCAACTCATCCTGAGGTTCTAGTTGCTTGACCACACTCTGATAGGCCAACGCCGGGATAGACACCCGCTGGGCGTGCACCTGGGCCATGTCTTCTGCGGTGGGTCTGGTCAACGATTTTAGTCCTGCAGTAACCCGCTTGACTCTGAATTCAGGTGTGAAGTCGATAGCTATGTAGTGGGGATAGTCGTCGCCTACCGGCCTGTTGTTTGCCGTGGCGATGTAGCCCTCGGTCGGGTTGATGGAAACGGGTAGTTCGTCGAATGGAATATCCCCTTCCCACTCGTGTTCGCCAGTCCAACCCGGCACCGGCAGCCAGCCATTGACCCGAGAACGTATCGGTATCCGCCCCCGGCAGAGATAACCCATATCGCCGTGAATGTCAGCAAAGAGCAGGTTGTTGCAAGGGTCCACCCAGCCTTCCATGGAGTCCACCAACTCCTGGCTGTTCTCAGCCCGGAGCATCTTCCAGAGTATCTCAGGCCAGGTGGAAGCTTTCTCCGTGGCCGTGTACTTGAAGGCCAGCCCAAATCCCTGGGCTGGATTACCGGAGATTATTGGTCCGTGTTGGGTGACCGTCACCGTGGTCTGAACATCGCTGCCATCTTTGACCTTGATAGTTTCTTGGAATGTCTCCGCGTCCAGCCACTGGTCTTTGAATAGATATTTGCCTGGATTGCCCTCTTTGAATTGTTCCATGTACAGGTCTTGGTAGTCGGCAGCGGTATGGGTGACGCTCCAGGAAACCCGGCCATTGTGGCCAAAATGAGGGAATCCGGGGACTCCAGGGAAAGACAGGCCCACGACGTCGAATTCCGGACAAGCCACTTGGTTCTGATAGTAGGCGTTGGGAGTGTCCAGTGCCCTATGAGAGTCTCCGGCTAAGATGGGCTTGCCAGTGGCCGTTTCAGCGCCGCAAAGGACCCAGCTATTACTGCCTGAGTCCATTTCATTCAGGTAGTTAAGTCCGGCTGCGCCTTCCGTGAGTTCCTTCAGCCCTTCGTCCAGAGGACCGGGGGAGGTGGAGCCAGGAGGCAGGATCATCAAGAAACCAGGCTCAACACCTGGGAAGAGCTTGCCAGCTGTTTCAGCCCCCATCTCGCGGACCATCCGCGCCCGCCAGACCTTCGATTCGAAAACTCCCATGGAGATGTGGCGCAATTTGTAGGCAACCAGTCCGTGCCAGGGTTGCCAGGGTTCCGGCTGTAGGCCGGTGATGCGGTATTCCACCGGCAGAGCGTCGTTGCTGTTGATGAAGGCATTCACCCCGGCGGTGTAGGCGTCAAACATCCCCTTGGTGTGGGTGTGCATCACCTGGTAATCGGCCTTGGCGCTGGCTTCCAAACGGAACCGGCGCATCATGATGTCTTGGTTGACTGCCTGTTCGCCCACAGCTTCTGCCCAGCGGCCAGCGCCTCGCAGTCGGTCATATTCCATGTGCCACAACCGGTCTTGGGCGGTGGCAAATCCCTGGGCAAAATAGGCGTCCATCTCTGATCCGGCCTTAATCCTCGGGATGCCGTGTTTATCCCGGTAGATCTTGACTTGCCCGTTCAGTCCCTTGAGGTGCACGGTGGCGGTCAGGTTTGGGATGGCTGACTTCAAATCCTGTCCGTTAATCATTTCAGAGATCATGTTTGCCCTTAGCCTTCTCGAATCCTACGGTTCAATCCCCAGGATACTACCATAAGGGCATCTGGGGATTGACGGGGTTCAGGCGCAGAGCTACCATCCCTGCACCTAAACTTAAGCAGTAAATTTACGGGGATGAGCGGGCCAATGCAGATTACCAAGAATATCTACGCCACCCACATTGAAGAAGATCCCAGCACCTTTGGGGCCATGCACCCCGGCGGCACTCACATCTATTTTGTGGGCGACCCCAACGACCATATGGTGATGGTGGACTCGGGCGAACCGTACCGAGCCTGGACCAAACAAATCCAGGATTTCTACTCGGAACTGGGCAAGCCGCGTATCTCCTCGATAGTGGTTACCCACGGCCACGGCGACCACATCGGCGGGCTGGACCGGCTTCAAGAGCAGTTTGGCTGCATCGTCCGCTGCCATCCCAAGCTGGAACCACTGCTCACCCACAAACTGGGCGAAGGCTGTGTAGAGAAACTTAAGTCTAGAGAGTCGGTCATCGCCGGCGGCGGTGTGAAGTTAAGAGCCCACTTCACGCCGGGCCATGAGGCGGATCACATCTCCTACTACATCCCAGGTGACAAGGTGATCTTCAGCGGCGACACCATCCTGGGCAACTCATCGTCCAGCGTGCGCAACCTGAAGCAGTACATGGAGTCGCTGGAAACGCTGGCTGGTCTGAAGCCGAACCTGGTCTGCCCCGGCCACGGCCAGATCATCAAGAACGGCACCGCCCGAGTTGAGGGCTATATCCGCCACCGGACCGAGCGTGAAAATCAGGTACTGTCGGCTTTGGAGTCTGGAGTGGACTCCGTGGAGGAGATTGTCACTGCTGTGTACTCTAAAAACCTGCGCCGCAACTTGCGGGCTGCCGCGGGTCGGAACGTACGCACCCACCTGGATAAGTTGACTGAAGAAGGCCGGGTAGAGAAATCTGAAGCAACGTTTAAAATGGCCGCCGGTAAAATGGCCAAAGGTTAGAGAAGATCCAGTTCAGAAAGATTAACCTGGGTGGCGCTGGGCCCAGTGCCGGAGTCGGATGCGGCGGGCTGCTGTTTCTGCTGGGCCTGATTTTGGTCTCGCCCGTGGGCGAATGGCTGATAAAGGGAATTGGCTCGCTATTTGTAGTGATTGGCGTGTTAATCATCGCATCAGGAATTTATTTCTGGATGAAGGGCTCCAGGAATGACGGGCCGGTCTGATCGACTCAAACAGCAAAATAAAAAAGCCGACGCATCAAGCGTCGGCTTTTTTATATTTTCCGCGAAGTGAGCCTAGTCGCTGCGTTCCAGCAGTTCTATGCGCACGTCACCAGGCGCGCGTACAAAGGCGATGCGCAGACCGGGACGGAGGTCCTTGGGTTCCATGGAGAACTCGGCGCCTTTGGCCTTCAGTTCAGCGGCGGCTTCGTCCAGGTTGTACACCCTCAGGCCAAAGTGGTCCAGGCCCACATAGGGGTCATGGGGGCCATCTGGAGTGGTGTCTTCAGCCTGGGCAATGAACACAACCAGGCCGTTGATGTCGATGTCGACCCTGGCTTGGCCGTCAGACTGGATGCTTTCTTTGATTGCGGCCCCAAACATCTCGTTGAAATACTTGGCCGTCTCCAAGGGTTGACGGCTGCGCAGATGAATGTGGTCGTAGCTATAGGTAACCATGGTTCACTTCCTAGTCAATTTGATGTTGTCGTTCTTTGCCAGTGGCTATCTGGCAATACCGAAGGCCACTGCTTGTGATTCTTTGTCGTCGATGCCGCTCATGTGTGTTCCTAGAGCCATGACCAATGCCCCCATGGCCGTCTGTGACCAGAACCAGTCGTGTATGTCCCGGTCTGCGCCATCGGGTCGTTGGGCCATCCTGGCTTCGTAATAGAACGCCTTCAGGTCATTCACACAGAGCCGTAGGAACTGGGGCACATTGATGTCCTCAGGCCTTTCCTTCATGTCGGTTTCTTCACCGCTGATGAAGCCCTCAATGAATCGGACCACTCCTCGGAAGCGACGCTGGGGGATGGAACTTCCACCCACGGCTGTTCGACCGTCGTGAGAGTTCATCCACTGCTCGTAGTAGGCCCTGAGCTCGGTTAGTTCATCGGCGGAGTTAAGCCCCTTTTCTGACGACTCGTTGGTAGTCTCAGACCCTTGCATCAGGATGTCGGGGACCATGTCGTCGGGCAGTTGCTCCAGTACTGGCCCCTGGTCGCGGTCGAGCAGGTCGAACGTAGCTTGCAAGACTTTGTGCTGATACTCCGGGTTGTCGGCCTCGCCCAGGGCGTTGCCAAAGAAGAACGGCACCGCCAGCATCCGGGGCGGCTTCACCCGCTGGGCATGCTCCTCGATCAAGACGATTCCGGTGGTCGTCATGCCAGCCTCTTCAATGATGCGCGCAATCACGCTTACAGCGTGGGAGCAGGCCGGTCAAGTGGGGGTGAGCAGCACCACATCAACGCCTTCGTCTTTCAGTTTGCGCGCCACTTCGGGTCCAGAATCCTCAACGATTCCGGACACGTCCCGGAGTGCACCCATGAACGAGTAATAATTGTCTGACAGAGAGCCAATCTTACCCTGCTCCACTAACTCCGGAAGCCGGTCGATGGGTAGGGTGACGTTGATATCCCTGTAGATGCCGGTGTGGTCAAAACCCAGGCTGGTGTGAGTTTGGATGATATCTGCAGAGGATGTGCTGCGAGGGATGGTTCTATAAGTTGTGTCACCGCCGTCATGAGAAGACCTAAACGGCTGGTCACCTCTAAGGTGGAGCCCTGCGGTGGTGACCAGGCCCACCTTGCTTTCCGATAAAGACTTGGCCATGGGTGTCCAGGGTGTATCGTCGTGCTCGATACAGGGCCACATCAACATGCTTTTGCGTTGAATCTCGCTCAGGGCTGATAGCTTTGGCATGACTTGTCCTTATTGATGAAATTCTGATGAATAGCCGGGTTTACCGGCTGAAATTGCACTAAAAATATGCCCTGGCCTTAGAGATGTCAAGAAAATTCCCCCACGCACAAGACCGAGCCCCTGCGTTTTCACCGGACGCCAGTTATAATGAGCGTCATAAAATCTGCCGGGGTGTGTACTGTGGCTTCCCCGTTAATAATAGATTAGGAACGTTCAATGGTCGCAACCGTCGTAATAGCAGGCGTACGCAGTGGCGTGGGCAAGACTACCATCGCCACTGGCATCATGGGCGCACTTACCCGTCGTGGACTAGAGGTGCAGCCATTCAAAGCTGGGCCGGATTATATCGACCCGTCGTACCATAAACTGGCCTGTGGCGTGCCCAGTCGCAACCTAGACACCTGGCTCTGCGACCACCCCACAGTCCTGGAGTTGTTCCAACGCGCCAGCGCCGGTCGTGACGTTTCCGTGGTGGAAGGCGTGATGGGCGTGTTTGACGGCCACTCCAGTCTTACGGAAGAAGGTTCATCCGCCCAACTGGCAAAACTTCTCGGCGCACCGGTTATTCTTATTGCCGACGCCGCCAAGGTCGCTCGCAGCGTGGCCGCCGAAGTGCTGGGCTTTCAGATGTTTGACCCGGACCTGAACGTGGCCGGCGTGATTCTGAATGGAGTGGGCAGTGACCGCCACCTTGAGTTCTGCAAACCGCAAATAGAAGCCACAACCGGGCTGCCCGTGCTTGGCTACCTGCCTAGAAAAGACGAATTCATCCAGCCAGAACGACACTTGGGCCTGATTCCCACTGTGGAAGGCACGGTGGCCAGCAAATGGTACGACAGCGTAATCAACCAGGTTGAAGCCACCATGGACGTGCCGGCCATTTTGAAGCTGGCCCAAACCGCCCAGACACCGCCTGCAGCGCCTGGTGTTTATCCCAGTGAACCACTACCGGCCCGTACCACTATTGCAGTGGCCCAGGACATGGCTTTCAACTTCTACTATCAAGACTCCCTTGATCTGTTGACCGCATGGGGCGCGGAAATTGTTCCGTTCAGCCCGTTAGAAGACAGTAAACTTCCGGCTGGGGCGGGTGGTATATACCTGGGCGGTGGGTTCCCGGAACTTTTTGCCGACCAACTCTCTGAGAACAAACCGATGCATGATTCCATCCGCCAGGCAGTGGGTAAAGGTGTGCCGGTCTACGCCGAATGCGGCGGCCTGATGTACCTGGGCAAAAGCCTTTCAGATTTGGAAGGCGTGACACATGCCATGATTGGGGTGATACCCGCAGAATCAGCCATGTCACAGAGTCGGTTGACTTTGGGGTACCGGGAAGTCGAGTCCTGCGTTGATAGCCCCGTGCTCCCCAAAGGACAACGGGTACGCGGCCATGAGTTCCACTGGTCGACCCTGGCCAAACAGCCGGAAGCTAACGAGTCGGTGTACAAAATCGTTGACCAAGACAACCGACTCGACGGCTTTCGCACCGGAAACGTCTGGGCATCGTACGTCCACATACACTTGGGCAGCCGCCCCGGTCTGGCGTCACGGTTCGTTGAGACCTGCGTCGCCGCGAACACTTAATACAAGAACAACTTGGCCGGTTAGGATAAATAATGAGCACAGATAATCAAAATACAGAATCAGAGCCGGGGCCTCAGTCAGTCACGGGGCCTCGCATCGACAAAGGCCTGGTAATCGTCAACACCGGCAAGGGCAAAGGTAAAACCACTGCTGCCATGGGCGTGCTGGTCCGAGCTTGGGGTCGGGGCATGAAAGTGATCATGTTCCAGTTTATCAAGCACTCGACCGCCAACTTTGGCGAGCAACGCGCTGCCCAGAAAATGGGTATAGAGATGCGGGCGATGGGCGACGGCTTCACCTGGCGCTCCAAAGACCTTGATCAGTCGGCTGACCTGGCCAGAGAACAGTGGGAAGAATGCAAAACCGTCATCGCGTCCGGTGATTATGACGTGATTGTGCTGGATGAATTCACCTATCCCATGCACTATGACTGGGTGGACACCGCAGAGGTCATAGACGCACTGAAGGCAAGACCAGACATGCTGCATGTGATAATCACCGGACGAAACGCGCCCGAAGCGCTGGTGGAATATGCCGACCTAGTCACAGAAATGAACGTTATAAAGCACCCTTATCATGAGGGCATCAAGGCCCAACCAGGCATAGAATTTTAATCAATTTTTAAGCGACTTCCTATTCAGTCCCAGTATAAACTGGTGCTAAACGAGGCTACATGGCCATCTCAGACTTAATCGACCAAACCGTCAAAGATATTTCCGGCCTGGATCAGGCGGCCATGACCGCTGCCCGAGCGCGGCAGGACCAACTGACCAAGCCCCCAGGCAGTTTGGGTCGCCTGGAAGAACTATCCATCCGCCTCGCCGGCATCTTCGGTGAGGCCACGCCCCGCATCAGCAAGAAGACTGTGGTTCTGGTTGCTGGTGATCACGGCGTGGTAGCCGAGGGCATCAGCGCCTACCCGCAAGACGTCACCCCTGCCATGGTCATGAACTTCTTGGGTGGTGGTGCGGCCATCAACGTTTTGGCCGGTCACGCCGGAGCAGAAATCGTTGTCATTGACGCCGGAGTCGCAGCTGACCTGCCAGACCATCCGCAGCTGCGTCCAGTGAAAATTGGCCGAGGCACCGACAACATCGCAGTTGGACCGGCAATGTCCAGAGAACAGGCCATCCAATGCCTGGAAGTCGGAATTGAAACTGCCCGCGAACAGATTGCTGCTGGCGTTGACCTGCTGGCCTGCGGTGATATGGGTATCGGCAACACTACGCCGTCCAGCGCCATCGCCTCAGTCATCACCGGCGCGGCTCCTGATATCACCACCGGACGCGGCACCGGGTTGGACGACGCCGGCTTGGCCCACAAGGCCGAAGTTGTCCAGCGTTCAATTGATACGAATAAGCCTGACGCTAAAAATGGGCTGGACGTACTCATCAAGGTCGGCGGGTTTGAGATTGGAGTCTTGGCCGGGGTCTACCTGGGTGCCGCCGCTGGGAATCGCGCAGTGGTCGTCGACGGATTCATCTCCGGCGCAGCGGCGTTAATTGCCCATGCCATCGCCCCTGATGCTGCACACAGCTTCATCGCCTCCCACCAGTCGGTGGAACCGGGGCATCGTATTTCACTGAGTCACATGGGCCTGGAACCCCTGCTGGATTTGGGCATGCGCCTTGGCGAAGGCTCCGGTGCGGCGCTCTGTATGCCGATAATCGAAGCCGCCGCCCTGTGTCTCTCCGACATGACTACCTTCGCCGAAGCTGGTGTCTCAGAGAAGATCGAAGACGACGAAGAGGCCTCCTCCTGATTTCCACCTGGCTCACGCCACTACGCTTGGCAGTGACCTTTCTGACCATCTTCCCACTCGCCCGCAATCTCAATTGGGAACCCTCAGATGTTAGCAACTCCAGGGCCTTCTACCCGGCCGTTGGTTTGCTGATGGGTCTGTTGTTGGTGGGCGTAGAAGAAGGTTCTAGCCAGCTATTTTCCGCGCCCATGACCGCCGCGTTCTTAGTGGCCGCTATGGTGATTATCACCCGAGCTTTCCATTTGGATGGCCTGATGGACATCTGCGACGGCGTGTTTGGCGGGTTCACCCCGGAGCGTCGCCTCGAAATCATGAAAGACTCTCGTGTTGGCGCTTTTGGTGTCGCCGGCGGAGTGGTGGTTTTGCTGCTGAAGTACGCAGCTTTCGTCACCCTGTTGACCATACCGGAACCGGGCAAAGTATGGGCGCTGCTGCTCTTCCCGGCAATCTCGCGTTGGACAATGGTGGTCTTGCTGGGCGCATTTCCTTACGTTCGCACCCATGGCCTTGGCTCGCCTTTCCATGGCAGTGGCATCAAAGTTTCGACCGCCATAGCCGGCATATCAATACTGTCAGCGGCGATCTTGCTGGGCGGATTCGCCGGGCTGGGGCTCTTGATCGGCGCAATGGTCATGGCTTGGATTATGGGCTGGGGCATGGCTAAATCCCTGGGCGGTCTCACTGGTGACGCCTATGGTGCGACCAACGAGATCATTGAGATGACTGTGATTATCGTAGCGACGGCCCTGGCGGCTCAGGAATGGCTCGAGCCCCTGCCAGACCTGCTGGAACGGTTTTGATATTCTCCGGCACTGACGACCTCGCAGTATTAGCTCTGGCCGTGCTGATTGACCTGACCCTTGGCGAGCCGCCCATGTGGGCGCACCCAACGGTCTGGATGGGACGGCATATCAAGTTTGTAGAGCGCTGGGTGCCCAAAAAAGGTCTACTGGGTTTAGTAGGGGGGTTGTCCATCGCCATGACCATGCCTACCATTTGGGGCGGCGATGCCTTCTTGGTGGCGTTCTGGCTGCAAGAGATTCACTCGGTGGTCTATATTGTGGTCGCCGCATTTCTTTTGAAGACCACGTTCTCTGTCCGGCTTCTGCACCGCGAAGCCGCGCTGATTCGTGGGCACTTGGATCGAGGCGACATGGAGACTGTGCGAGGTCGGATGCCGTCGCTGGTCAGCCGAGACCCGTCCAGCCTGACCGCAGATCAGGCCACCGCCGCCACCGTGGAATCAGTCTCGGAGAACATCAATGACAGCTTCCTGGCTCCGTGGCTGTTCTTTGCTTTTTTCGGTCTGCCGGGAGCCTTCGCCTTCCGCATGATTAACACGCTGGACAGTATGATAGGCTACCGTGGCGTCTACGAGTACGTGGGCAAGGCCTCTGCCAAGTTGGACGACCTAGTAAATCTGATTCCGGCACGGTTAGCTGGGTTTTTGCTGGTGGTCGCCAGTGGCTTTCTACCGGGCCAAAAGATATCCAGAGCCTGGAGCATCATGTGGCGTCACCATTCCCGCACCCAGAGTCCCAACGCCGGTTGGACTATGGCTGGGATGGCCGGGGCCTTGGGCGTACAACTTCAAAAAGACGACCCGGAGCTTGGCTACCAACTGGGTGAACCTGACCGGGATATTGAGCCCAAGGACATCACCCGCACGATCCAGTCTATGTACCTAGTAGGGTTCTTCGGCCTAATCATCGCGTTTGCAGTAATCTACGTTCGAGGCAGCCTAGTTTAATGGCTGACCGTTGCTGATGCCTGAGAATCCAAATCAAAGCTCGCCCGGCGGCCGTCCAGTGCATGGGAATATTGGGCCGACAGAACTGCGCGCGCTCGGCTTGAAACGAGAAGACCTGCTGGACTTCAGTGCTAGCATCAGCCCCATCGGCCCACCCGAGGGAGTCTGGAACGCGATGCGTAGCGTGGACTTAAGTTCCTACCCAGACCCGGAGTGTTTGGAACTCCGCGAAACTATCTGCCGTCACTTATCCACATCGTCCAGGCAGATTTCGATTGGACGGGTGTTTGTTGGCAACGGATCCACGGAGATATTCCATCTGCTGACCCGCGTTTATCTGGCGGGTCGTCCCGACAACGGGATCGCTTTGTTGATGACGCCGACCTATGGCGAGTATGACGGTGCCTGCCGGTTGGCCGGTGCCAAGATATTGAATCTAGTCGCCGACGCTGCCAAGGATTTCAGTTGGGACCTTGGAGCTGCAGCTAAGTTAATCAGCGAAAACAAACCCAACATCGTCATCATCTGCAACCCAAATAACCCCACCGGGGTCTATCTGGATCCCCAGGAGATTGAAATCCTGGCTGACGCCACTCGTGATGCGGGCGGCTTGCTGGTTGTGGACGAGGCCTACCTGGCCTTCGTGGCAGAACCTTGGGATTCTTTGGCATTGATGGACCGACCAGAAGTGATGCTGGTGCGCTCCATGACCAAAGACTACGCCCAGACCGCCCTCCGACTTGGCTATGCCCTGGCTTCAGAGGAAGTTGTTACCCGCCTGCGTGCATTTCAGCCTGACTGGAGCGTGAACAGCTTGGCCCAAAAAGCTGGCGTGTCCGCCCTGGAGGACACTGAATACCTGCCTAGAGCTAGAGAGGCGGTTTTCAGCGCCAAGGATTTCTTGTCTGGCGAGCTTAAATCCATTGGACTTGAAATCCCTAATTCAGAGGCCAACTTCATCCTGGTCAAAGTCGGTGACGCTGCTAAGTGGCGTTCCTTGTTGCTGGCAAAGGGGCTGGTGGTAAGGGACTGCACATCGTTCGGTCTGCCAGAGTTCATTCGGGTCGGCATCCGGCCCTTGTCTGACTGCCAGCGATTGGCGACAGCGATGACCCAAGTTTCGGAGACTGTTCGTTAGCAGGACAAAATTCGGCCTTGATGAAAAAAGCCTGGGCAATTAGAATCTATTTCAATATCTAAAAATAAACGTTAGGAGTCTCTTGCTATGACTACTACTCGAGAAACCTCCACCGGGGAGATCGTAGGCGACAGTCGGTTTCACGATGATTTTGGCGCCCCATCTGACCGGGCAGTGTCCAAGCTAAAATCACATCTGACTCCCTATGTTCAGGAGTTCATCCAGAACGCGCCATTCGCAATCATGGCTACCGCCAATGCCGACGGTCGCTGTGACGCATCCCCCAAGGGCGGCAAGCCCGGATTTGTGAAAGTGATGGGCGAAAAGCACCTGCTATTCCCTGATGTAGCCGGTAACCGCCTTTTCCAGTCCTATCAAAACATCGACGGCAATCCATACATCGGACTAATCTTCTTCATCCCCGGAATCAATGACACCGTCCGGGTTAACGGCAAGGTCAGCATCGTCAACAAAGAGGAACTGGAACGCCAGAACATCGAGCTTTCGCTTTACGAAACTGACGACAATTCCAAGCACCTCCAAGGGATGTTGGTTGAGGTTGAAGAGGCCTACGGGCACTGCCCTAGGGCTCTCAAGTTTTCTAACCTTTGGGGGATTGACGAGATTGCCAAAAACAAGGCCAATCTTCCTTTCGCAGAGCGCACTGACGAGAATTACTACAAGCATGAAGAAGGTTCTTAGCCTTTCTTCACAACTGGCTGCTATTAACGGTCAGTTAGCCTTAAATTGAAGGTAAAAGCAGGCCTCGGATATTATCCGAGGCCTGCTTTGTTGTTGGAATATTCAGGGTTTTTCGGCGGCAAGAAATGTATTAGAAACTCCCTAGATACAGAGTGATTTTGTGGGACCGTTTTTTGTTTACAACAGTGCTGGCCCACCGTAAGATGGGTTGGTTAACCCTACCCGAATACCCCAAGGATTTCTGCAGATGGTAACCATCGCCTTTGAAAAACACACCCTGTCCAACGGACTGGACGTGATACTCCACCAGGACCATACGATCCCCGTTGTCGCCGTAAACGTTTGGTACCACGTGGGTTCCAAAGACGAAGAAATAGGCCGAACTGGATTCGCGCACCTTTTTGAACACGTGATGTTTGAAGGCTCAAAACACCACAACAGCAGCCACTTTGAGCCCTTGCAAAAAGCTGGCGCCAACCTGAACGGCTCCACCACCCCAGACCGGACCAACTACTGGGAAGACGTGCCCACCAACTACCTTGATCTGGCCCTCTGGCTGGAATCAGACCGCATGGGTTTTCTGATGGACGCCCTGGACCAACAAAGACTTGATATCCAACGGGACGTGGTGAAGAACGAACGACGCCAGTCCTACGAGAACCGACCCTACGGCATGGCCCATTGGCACCTGCAAGAAGCCCTATATCCCATGCCCCATCCCTACCACTGGATGACCATTGGCTCCCAGGAAGATCTGGACGCCGCAACCCTGGATGACATCAAGGACTTTTTCAATCGGTTCTACTCTCCCACCAACGCCAGCCTGGCGATTGCCGGTGATATCGACATGGGCGAGGCCCTCGAGATGGTCAACCACTATTTCGGCGATTTGCCACCGGGTGAGTCAGTACCACGCCGTGGTCGGCACGATTCCGGACTTGTTGGGCGCATAGATCTGGAGATGCGCGACAAGGTCACACTGCCCCGGACCTATATCGCCTGGCCGACCCCACCGGAAGGCGACCCTGACGACGCACCGCTGGAGATCTACCAGGCCATAATGTCTGACGGTCTAACCTCCAGACTGCACAAATCATTGGTCTATGAGAAGCAGATTGCCCAGAGCGCCCACATCCGCTACCACTCTTCTGAGATTGCCGGACAGGCCGTTTTGCAGGTTACTGCTGCTGAGGGACACGAACTGGCTGAGGTTGAAGCCGCCGCCGAGGCCGAGATGGCAAGGTTTCTCCGGGAACCGCCCACTGAGGAAGAGATGACCCGCGTTAAAAACCGCATTGAGGCCAACCACTTCCGCAGCCTGGCCCGCATTGGCGGGTTCGGTGGCCGGGCTGACCAGCTCAATCACTTCAGTGTATTTTCAAAGAACCCTGAGCTAATCAACACCAGCCTAGATAAGTACATGTCAGTGACCCGCGAAGACGTGATGCGGGTTGCAGAAAGCGTCCTTGGAGATAACCAGGTTCGTTTGCGGGTATTGCCCGAGCCGACCCTCTCCCCGGCCACTGTAGCCATTGACCGGGCCGTGATGCCGACGCCTAAGAGCGAGCCAGTCTTCACTCCGCCAACACCCACCCGCACCACGCTCTCCAACGGCATGGGCATTTCAGTAATTGAACAACGAGGCTTACCCATCGTGGCCTTTGGTGTGTTGATGGACGCCGGTGCATCCCGTGACCCGGAAAACCTCGCCGGACTGGCCGGGTTCACCGCCCAGATGCTGCCGGAAGGTACCAACAGCAAGACCAGCCAGGAGATTGCCCAGGCCTTTGAGTTCATCGGTTCAAGAATCTCTGCCGACGGACGCCGAGAGTACACCTTGCTCTCAGCGGAAACCCTGACCAAGCACTTCCCAACTGCCCTGGAACTAACTGCTGACTTGATTCTGAACCCCAACTTCCCAGATCATGAGGTGGAACGAGTTCGCCGCGAACACCTGACCGAACTCAGACGCGGCAAGGATGAGCCGAATGCCGTGGCCGAGCAACTAATGGCCGGCTTGGTGTTCAACCGAGATTCAGGATACGGACACTCGCTGTCGGGTACGGAAGCGTCCATTGGCGCATTAACACGGAACGATATGATGAGCCAGTTCAAACGGGACTACAGTCCCGTCAACGCCAACCTGATAGTGGTGGGTGACGTTAGCGTCGACGAGGTCGTAAAACGTGCTGAGTCGGTGTTTGGCTCTTGGAAGGGCGGTGATTCATCGGCTAATGGTAAGGCCGAAGTGATGCTATCCAACGGCGTTGCCACCATCTACCTGGTGGACCGCCCCGGCGCGCCGCAATCGGTAATCCGGGCCCTGCACACCACCATCCCTCGGCTGCATCCGGACTATTTGGGGCTAACCTTGATGAACTACGCCTTTGGTGGGCAGTTCTCCGCTCGGTTGAACCAGAACCTGCGCCAAGACAAGGGCTACAGCTACGGCTACCAGTCCCACGTTCAGTGGTACCGCGGCCCTTCCCTGATGCTGGCTGGCGGTTCAGTGCAGACCGAGGTTACCAAGGAATCTGTGTTTGAAACACTGAAAGAGTTCAACGAAGTCAGAGACTCAAGGCCCATCAGCCAAGAAGAACTGGACAACGCCAAGGCCAGTGTCCTGCGTAGCTTCCCGGCCAACTTTGAGCGCCCAGGGGCCATCATGGGCCAGGTGCTACAAATGGTTCAGTTTGGCCTGCCGGATGACTACCTACAGACCGTCAGGTCTAGCGTTGAGTCTGTGACCCTGGATGACGTGCACCGCATCACCCAGGAATTGATTCGCCCGGACCAACTCAAGATACTGGTGGTGGGTGACCGTCAGCAGATAGAAACGGGGCTTTTGGAGTTGGATATTCCTACCGTGATCCTAGATGTGGATGGTGTCGAGACTTCGTAGCTAACAGCAGCCAGCTAACAGCTTTCAGAAATTAGCAAAAGGCCCGCCATATTGGCGGGCTTTTTCTATTGGTTGAGGTTTGGATGGCGGTTTATTGTTGGGGTCTTTCGCCCAGTTCTAGGTTTAGCATTGTTCGATTGCCGACACCATCAGTTACCCGGAATACCACGACCATAAAGGCTTTTGTGATAGACCAATTACTGAGGGGGTTTTATCAGGGCCACCAGATTAATCATTTTCATTAAAACCCCTGAGCAGCTTCTCGTTGGACTCGGAAGAGTGATTCCATGCCCCGTGACGCCAATGAAAGAACCTCGTCCACCTGATGTCGGGGGAACGGGTCGGCCTCAGTGGCGCCTTGCAACTCAACTAGGCCGCCCTGGGAAGTTAGCACCACGTTGAAATCAACGTCGGCCGCAAAGTCTTCTTCGTAGCAAAGGTCCAGCAGCAGTTCGCCGTTCAAGATGCCCACGCTGATGGCTGCCACCGGGCAGAGCAGCGGGACCTGCGTCAGCTCCCGGTTCTTTACCAGCATCTGCAGCGCCTGGTTTAGGGCTACGTAGGCTCCGGTGATGGCCGCGGTGCGGGTTCCTCCGTCGGCTTGGATGACGTCGCAGTCGATGTGCACGGTGCGTTCGCCAAGGGTATCCAGGTTAGTGACCGCCCTCAGTGAGCGACCAATTAGGCGTTGAATCTCCTGGGAACGTCCGCTGACCTTGCCGGTTTCCCGTTCCCGAGAATTCCGCGTGTTGGTGGCCCTGGGTAGCATGGAGTATTCGGCAGTAACCCAACCCTTGCCCTGGCCACGCATGAACGCTGGCACCTTCTCTTCGAGGGAGGCCGCGCAGAGCACCTTGGTAGTGCCCATTTCGATCAATGCTGAGCCCTCAGCGTACTTCTGGTAACCGGGGATTATGGTGATAGGACGGAGCTGATCCCAGGCTCGCCCGTCCTTTCTGGAGTATTCAGACAATTGTTATTCGTTCCTCAATAATAGCTTTCTGACCTGATTTCAGGCGTCGAACTCAAGTATACCCCAAGCCGTTTGGGACCAGTCTTGAAGGCGTCTTAATAATTTAAATGCTATCAACCCTTAACGGATTAACGCTCTGTGTTCACCCATAGGTTTCGGGCGGTTGGTTCCGGCATGCTCTCTTCAGTAATGTATTAATACGTTGGATCAAGTCGGTGATTGGCGAACAGTATGCCCCTCTATAAACCCAGGTTGTACTAGCTGTGGCCGTCCGACTATAATTTACTGCAGATTCCAAATAAAAGGAGCCAAACCGTGGGCACAAATAAAGCAACATCCGTCAACGGCAACCAAACTTTGCACGCCTTTTTCAAGGGCGCTGTGGTACCGATGGATGAGGCAAAGGTGAGTGTGATGACTCATGCGTTGCACTACGGAACGGCCGTCTTCGAGGGTATCCGCGGCAACTGGAACGAAGAAAAAGGCAAGATGTTCATCTTCCGCATGCGGGAGCATTACGAACGCCTGATTCGTGGCTGCAAGATTCTGATGTTGGACATCCCTTACACCGCCGATCAACTTTGTAATATTACCGTTGACCTGATAATGACCAACGGTCATGACTCAGATATTTACATTCGGCCGCTGGCCTATAAAAGCGCAGAGGTAGTGGCGAACCTGAAACTGCAGGACCTAGATAGTGATTTCACTCTGATTACCGTTCCATTTGGCAACTATCTGGGTACAGACATCCTCCGCTGTTGCACTTCATCGTGGCGACGAGTTGACGACAACATGATTCCTACGCAGATCAAGAGCGCTGGTATCTATGTCAACAGCTTGCTGGCTAAGACTGAAGCCACCCTGGCCGGGTTTGATGAAGCCATCATCCTGAACCAGGACGGCCATGTATCGGAAGGCTCCGGCGAAAACGTATTTATGGTGTCCGGTGGAAAACTGCACACTCCCAGGCTGGAGGACAACGCTCTGCCCGGTATAACCAGAGACACCGTTATTCAACTGGCGCAGGACGAAATGGGCCTGCAGGTGATGGAAAGGAGCATCGACCGCAGTGAGCTATATCTCTGCGACGAGGTGTTCCTCAGCGGTACCGCAGCCCATCTAACCCCGGTAGTGTCGCTGGACTCCCGCGACATTGGTACCGGAAAGCCTGGGCCGATTTCCTTAGAATTGCAGAAGATGTACTTTGACATCGTGGCCGGCAAAAACCCCAAGTACCTCCACTGGTGCACGGACGTTACTCCCGTATCAATACCGGCCTAGTTAACGGCTCAGGTGTAACTGAATAGCTAAACGAACAGACGCCCCGATACATCGGGGCGTCTGTTCGTTTAGCTATTCAGGACTGTCTTAAAAGGAGTTCGGTCAAGTGACTTGGATTTGGCTTGGATTAGTCTGCTACGCAATCGGCAGCCTCCCCACGGCTTATCTATTCACACGCTATATCCTGGCCCAGGATATCCGCGATATTGGCGATAACAACAGCGGCGCGGCCAACGTCTTCCGAAACGTTGGCGCCAAAGCTGGTGTGGCCGTGGGGGCCATCGACATCGTCAAGGGCAGCGTGGTAATCGTGCTGGCCAAGGTTCTGGTGGATGACACCGGGATGGAGATGATGGCCGGTGCCGCGGCCTTGGTCGGTCACAACTTTCCAGTTCATTTGAAATTCCGGGGCGGACGGGGCGCGGCCACTGCGGTGGGCGTTCTGATCGCTTCGGTCCCAATAGTGGGGCTGCCCGTTGGCGCGTTTTGCCTAGTATTACTGTATTTCACCCACAAGGCAATCTACCCGCTGGCGGTGTTTTTAGTGGCTATACCGGCCCTAACCTGGCCGGCTGGCTACTCGGTCAGTCTGGAAATCTACGCAGTGGCAATGCCCATTGCCGTGGGCCTGAGCCACTTCTTCACTACGCGCATTTTGAACCCAGGGGCTGGTTCCAGGTCCTGAGACACGTTTCAATCAACCGGGGGCTACTTGCAGCCTAATTATTGGACGGAAACAATGGGCTGGTCCCTGCATCGCCCTAACGGGCTTATCTACCAAGCGCCCTAATATTGTTACCGGGGCTACTTGTTTTCCAACGTACGTGGCCACGATGCCAACCTCATAGGCATGGATCGCCGTATCTGCCACCGCTAGCATTGGCCCGGTGGCATCAACTACGCTAATCTGAACCGAACCCTATGCGTCGGCTAACTACCTGCGGGCGTGGCTAAAACTAAGTGGTCTCCGTCGTCGCCCAGGCGGCCATCGGATAACAGTTCAACCACCAAGTCATTGAACCGGACTCTCATAGCTTGGTTGGTCCGACCATATCCCAACAGCTTGAAAACGGCGGCGGGCGCTTGTTCCTTATCGATGCCATAAGATTGTTCCACCACAAAGCAGATGGCTTCGACCAACTCGTCGTCGCTGACCATATCTAACTTGCGGGTGGCTGCTGGTAGGCCAGACCGGTCTCGCACCGGCGGTTGGGACATGTCGTTGTTCCAGAGGAAGTCGCCCCTGCGTGAGACCCTTCCGGTTTCAACTAGACGGTCGATCGCCTCATCCATGGTTGTTTGCAGTCTCTTGTTGGGTCGAGAGACACCGCCCGCGGTATAGATGCGGCGCGCGGTCTCTGAGACGTGTACCGGACTCTCCATATCAACCACCCGTGCGGCCCAAAGCAGCAGTGACACAGCCGTGGCGTCAGACATATATTTGTCTGACGACTTGAGCCGTAGCTTGGCGACCTGATACTTGGCAACCTGGATGGTTGGCTCTAACTCAGGGACGTCATCACGGATGATCACTGGGGTCGGCTCAACCGGTTCGGGTTCCGGAACGGCAGCTGAGATTGGCGCTTCGTAGGCGGCGATCGCCGCCATGACGCGTTCCAGCTCTCGCTGTGGGTTGCTGGCCCATTCCGGACTCCACGCTCGATGCAGTCGCCAACCGAGTCCTTCCAGTACCTGGTGGCGCAGGCGGTCACGGTCGCGGGCGGAACGGGCGCTGTTATAAGACGGTCCGTCGCATTCGATGCCCAAAATGTAACGACCCGGATGGTCAGGATCTGAGATCGCCAGGTCGACGGTGCCGGTGCCCCACCCCGGAGATTTCGCAACCATGTAGCCCTTGGTAGAGATTTGGTCCGCCACCGACTTTTGGAAGCGTCCTGTTGTTTCTGCCTCTCCGTCGGATTCGTTGTCCTCGGTAGCTGTGGCCAAAACGCCTCGGTTTGCAAAGGCCAGGAATGTTCGCAGAGCCCGGACGCCTTGAGAGTTGGTCCGGTTGAGGTCAATATCGTCCTCGGTCATGTTGGTGAACACTTCGCAGCGCCGTCTGGCCCTGGTGATCAGTACGTTGAGACGGCGTTCACCGCCCTCGCGGTTGAGTGGGCCAAAATTCAGGTCAACCCGACCCGCATCTGCGCGTCCATAACCGATGCTAACCAAGATCACATCCCGTTCATCGCCCTGTACAGTCTCAAGGTTCTTAACGAAGAACGGCTCATCCGGGTGGGATGCAAAGAAGCTCTCTTTTGATGGGTCGGCTTCCCGCAATGTGTCAAGTTTGTCCATTATCTCTCTGGTTTGCGCCATGCTGAAGGCCGCAACACCCAGCGATAGTTCAGGCTTGGTCCGGGCGTGTTCCATGACTGCCCTGGTTACGGCCTCTGCTTCCAGCGGGTTGGTTCCGGTGGTGCCGCGGCCGTACAGTGTGTCTGGCAAGTGGTGGTAGAACAGGCCATTTTCTTCTCGGCCTGCGTCGGGGCTGGAGAACAGCACTAATCCACCGCCATAGAACTCCTGGTTGGAGACTGCGATCAGCGAGTCGTGGCGGCTGCGGTAGTGCCAGCGCAACATCCGCGTGGGGGCGTTCTGTGCGGAGAACAAACCCAGGATGCTTTCAATATCGCTGGTCAAATCGTCGTCGGAATTCTCTTCCGCAGCGACTGCCGTTTCAAAGAACGGTGTTGGCGGTAGTTGCTGGCTGTCGCCAACGACCACCACTTGGCCGCTACGCATCACTGCCCCTAGGGCGTCCACCGGCTTTACCTGGCTGGCCTCATCAAATATCACCAGGTCAAACTTGATTCCGCCGGGGCTGAGGTAGGCGGCGATAGAGAGCGGACTCATCATGAAAACGGGTTTTATCGCCTGGATGGGGTTGCCCGCCCGCTCAAGTAGCTGGCGGATGGGCAGGTGACGGCGGCGCAATTCAAACTGCCGACGCAACACCGCAAGCTGTCCGCCGCCTTGGTTCCGGGGCATGCGCTCCCAGTGGGCCTGGGCCAGCCGGGCGCGGTTGTGTTCCAGTATGCGGCGATCCAGGTCTTGGAAGCTCTCCCTGACCTGATCGTGGGCAGCGCCATCAAAGGAGCGCAACTCGTTTCGTTCTCGCAGAGCCCGTTCCCAAATGCCCTCAAACCTAGCATGGTCATAGGCGTCACGTAAGGCGTTTTCTCCGGTGGTCCATTCGTATGCCGCGTCGATGATCCCCTGTAGCCCTTCGGACTGACAATCGGCGCTCTGGACGTTCAGGCGTACTACGTCATGGATGCCTTCCATTCGGTCCAGGCAATTCATCGGAAGATGGAGTTGTTGTTCAAATGGTTGGTCGGCCAGCTCTCCGGACTGTTGGAACTTTCGGAAGACATCGAATTCCAAGGCCGAGGCCACTCCGTACGCCGTCCTGCGGAGTTCAGCCGTAACGACTTCGACGTTATTGGCGATCTCGGTGAGTTGGCTGGAGACCGGGCCCCAGGATAGGTAATTCAGGAGTCCGGTGGGCATCTGACCACCAGATACATCGTCGTTTAGCTTCAATAACCAGTTGGTGATCTCAGTTAGTTGAGACCAGTCGGAGTCCACACCTCGCCAGCGGGAGCCAAATAGCTCAGTTCCCAGGGAGCTGTGCCCATCGAAGATAGACTCGTTGTACTGATGTGACTGGACCGCGACGACCATCGCCAGCATTTCGGTGACGCCGTTTTTTCTGCCCGGAACTTGCAGTCCCGTAAGTCGTTCTTTGGTGCGTCGGAAATCTGAACTGAGAAACCGCCACAACTTGGTGCCTTGGTTTTCCAGTACCATTCTGTCCGCAGCCAGGTCCTGTTCCCAGGCGCTTGCCCGCAGGGATGACCCATATTCGGTCTTTAGTGCAGCCATGGCGGCGCCTGCTGCCATCAAGCTTCGAATATCCTCTGGGTGCTCGGTCCAATGGCCATTCTTCAGGTCAACTTGCTCCAAGTTGGGTGCTCCGGCTGCCCGGTGCGCGGCTGCTGATAATTGGTCGGTTTCAGCTAGTGTCGTAGGCTCGACCAGCCACATGGTCTGCACCAGCAGGTCGGTGGGGCTCGGCATGGCCAATAGCGCCGCTTTGTAGGCTTCCAACTTGGCTTTCAGGTCGTCTTGCGCCGCTGGTAGCAGCTCCGTTAGTTTCGCGCCCCAGAATGGGTGTTCTTTGGGCGGTCCCATGGCGATGACCCTGGCTTGCAACTCTTCGACCAACCCCCGCTTGCGGCGAAACTCGGCTTGAGACCACTGGCTTATGCTGGTGATGGGTGTTTTGGACGACTGGAAGTGAGTGGTCGCCAACAGTTCTCCTGCCGCCTGGAATGGGGTAACACCCGATTCGCCGACAGTCTGGTTGATGGCATTGCTGTATCCGTTCAGCCGATCCCTGAGGCGGACTAGCTCGTTTACATCTTCGGTCACTGCCCCGGTGCGCGGGCGGCCCAGGTCCAGAGTCCGGGCCAGTTCGTCGAGGACCATCTTCTTGGCGGTTTTTTGGCTGTGCAACTCTAAACAGGCGTCGCCCAATCCCACATTGTCCAAGCGGCGTTTCACAACTTCCAGCGCAGCCATCTTCTCCGATACGAACAAAACGGAGCGGCCATTCCCAACAGCCTCGGCGATCATGTTGGTGATGGTCTGGGATTTTCCGGTTCCCGGCGGGCCCTGGACCACCAGGTTCATGCCCTGGTTCACGTCCATCAGCGTCAGGGTCTGGGAGCCGTCGGCATCAACCACGTGGTAGCTGTCGCCGGGGGCCAAGAACGAGTCCAGGTTATCGTCGCTGCTCACCAGTGGCGGCGCTTCGTCGAACCCGTCTTCCAGCAGAGACTCAATAATCGGGTGCTCGGCTGGGGATGCGTCGTCGGGCCAGGTCTCAATGTCCAAGTCCCGGTACATTAAGAATTTGCTGAAGGAGAAGAAAGCTAGGGCAACTCGGCCGCGGTCGACGGTCCAGCCTCGCAACCCGCTAACGGATTCGGCAACTGAGTCGAAATACTGGTCGATGTCCTGGACATCGGTGTCGGGTAGTTCCGGCAGCCCAATCCCAAATTCCAGTCGCAGCTTTTCCCTGAGTGATACGTTGGATTCGGGGTCGTCTCCCGTATGGCGCAACAGGAAACTGCCCCTGGGATTGGTGCGCTCCAGACTGACCGGAAGCAGCACCAAGGGCGCAAGACGAATCTCGGATCCATTGTCCACCCATTCCAGCATGCCCAGCGCCAGGAAAAGGGTATTTACGCCTTGTTCTTGGAGGAACGAGTTCGCCAGGCGGTATGTGGAGAGGAGTCGGCGGTCCAAGTCCTCCGCTGGGTGGGGGGTGCTCAACTGAAGGTCGCGTTTGCGATTTCCACCTTCAGCCCCAGTCTCCGGCAGCAGGACGGCCGTCATCTCATCTTCGTCCAGCGCGGTGATGATGTCCTGCGGGGTGTGACCTTGTATCCGAGCGCCCCTAGAGCGGAGCAAGCGGTAATTTAGCAGCGGGTTCCGCATGCCTAGGTCGAGCAGTTCTCGCCGTGCGGCGTCCAGTTTGGCAGCCACCGCAGCGGCATGGGCTTGGTGCGCCTCTGAGAGTTGTTCTACGCTCTGGACCAATGGGCGGAGAACTGACTGGGAAAAGTCTGTTTCCAGATAATTCAGCAGCCCAGCAGGGATGGACGCGGACTTGATCTCTTCGCCAAGGTTGCGACGCCAAATGGCGATGGTTTCTAGCTCTGGCCATGCCTGGGGTCCGGAGATACGGCTCCGGCTGAATAGTGCAATCCCAAGAGGCAAGTGACGGTCGATCGTCCGGACTCGTTCCTGGGATTCGATGATAGCGTTCAGCAGGACGAGTTGGCCGGCCAATTCAGAAGGCGCGGATTGGAGGCAAATCTCAGTTAGGACGCTATTGGCGTGGCGGTAGTCACCGGAGAGGAACCGAGTGGGGCCAGTGCCGAAATGAACCAGCGTGTCACGAATTTGGTCTGCGTCTATGACCCATGCCTCAGGAGTCAGGAATTGCCCGTATTCCATGCGGATAATTGACAGCGCAGTGCCAGCAAATAAAAGGTCGTCCAGTTCTTGCCGTTGGTCATCCCATTCCGGGGCGCTGAGGTTTACGCCCTTTAGATCAGGGGCGTCAAGGGCCCGGTGGGCCGCCAGGATGAGTGCGTCCCGTTGGGCCTGACCTTTGGGTGCGGGCAAACCCATGGTCCTGGCAAGCTCGCTGGCAGCGTCCTCCAAACTCTGGAGTGACCGCCTATTTGGGCTGGCTGCCCGGCTTGTTCCAGCGGTCGCTTCAGAGTTTGTTTCGAGGGCCGGTTCAATAATGGAATCGGCTGCTTGCTCCCCCAGTTTCGATGACTGGTCTTCACTGCTTCCTGTCGACATAACACCACGTTAGCACACCACCCAAAATTCAGACCAGTTGTCTGTTACAGACCCGGAGTTATTTTGGTCAACATAACTCAACAATCACCATGTTATACTCGAAAAATTACAGGTGAATTACGGGGTGTCAGGCTCGTTAGCCTACGCCCAACACCTACGCCATCAAAGGGTAAGAGAACATGGATGTCTTTGACTTGGCCCAGATAGTTGGGGGCCACAGCGAAAACGGAGAATTCTACCACGAGTTTTTCAAAGCCAAGCGACTGAGCGTTGGTCTCTACGTGCTGAAAGCCGGGGAAACCGACCCTCAATCACCGCACACCGAGGATGAGATCTATTACATCGTCTCGGGAGCCGGTACGATTGAAATTGACGGTGAGCACCGCGAAGTAAGCGCCGGGGCGGTGATCTATGTGGAAGAGCACGTGACCCACCGTTTTCATACAATTACGGAAGACCTTAGCATCATTGTCGTTTTTGCGCCGCCGCGCCATTCCCAGCGGACTTAGACCTGCGGACCTAGAAAATGGAGCAAAAGAAATGCCAGACGTAGAAATTATGGGCATGATCGGTGTCAACCGAGAGCGCGACTCCTCGCGGGGTGTGACAGTCAGCCTATTTGGCGGCGGAATCAACCCTAAAGATGAGATTCCTGCCGGCATCGACGCTGATTACATCGCGGAGTTTTCCCAGGCCCATGAAGCCAGTGGATTCGACAAAGTCTTGATTGGATACTCGTCAGCCACGGCAGAGGGCTTTGGCGTTGCGGGATACGCGGCGTCAAAGACCAAAACGCTGGGTTATCTCATTGCTCATCGACCAGGGTTCGTCGTTCCCACTCTGGCCGCCCGCCAGGCAGCTACATTGGACCAGCTGACCAAGGGTCGCATCGCCTTGCACATCATCAGCGGTGGCAGCGACCTCGAGCAGCGCCGCGACGGCGACTGGGCGGACCACGACGCCCGCTATCGGCGCACCGATGAGTTCATGGAGGTGATGAGTAAGGTCTGGACGGAAACTTCGCCCTTCGACTATGACGGCGAGTTCTATAAGTTTGAGCAGAACCTGAGTGAAGTCCGCACCTACCAACAACCCGGCGTCCCGCTGTACTTTGGCGGGGCATCTGATGTTGCCAAAGAAGTAGGCGCCAGACGGGCAGACGTTTTTGCTCTCTGGGGTGAACCGCTGGAGGCCATCAGGGAGCAGATCCGGGATATACGAGAGCGTGCCGCCAAGTATGGCCGGACGATCCGCTTCAGCGTCTCCGTGAGGCCCATATTAGGTGATACAGAGGGTGAGGCGTGGGAACGCGCCAGAGGGATTCTTGACCGAGTAAAGTCATCGGTCGGAGAAACCATCGGCCCCGCTAAACCGGCACGCCTACAATCAGAGGGATCACGCCGTCTGCTGGACTTCGCCGCTAAGGGAGACATCCACGACCAAAGACTCTGGATGCCGATTGCCGCCAGTACTGGGGCCGCTGGCAATACTACCGCGCTGGTTGGCACCGCCGAACAGGTGGCTGAGTCTCTATTGGCCTACCAAAAGATAGGTGCGGACGCGTTTATCATCCGAGGGTTTGACCCAATGCAAGACACCATCGATTGGGGTAAAGAGTTGATTCCCAGAGTCCGCGACGGCGCAGCGGCGCTGGCCAGATAACCAAAAAGAGCCAATCTTCAGAAAGATTGGCTCTTTTTGGTTATCTAGAACCCTTTTAGCTCCAGCAACCCCACAAGCAGGCCAAAGAACCGGGTTGAGTTCACTTCCAGTGGCAGGGTGATCTCGCCCGGCCCGCCGCTTTCAGAGGTCTCACCCCAAGATTCGTTTTCTTCTAGGCCCACATCGAGGTCTACCTTGGTGACGGTGGCGATGGCAGGCTCCAAGGCGATGGCCATAGCTAGTGGGTCGTAGAACTCGAATCTCTGCCTGCTGGGTTCTTTTCTAAACCAACCCTGCAGCATGTTTAGGGTTAAACGGCCCATGGGATGGTCAGACCGCAGCCCCATGGCCTGTTCACGGCTGATACCTACCTGACGGCACGCTGCCAGATCAACCAGAGTGATTGGCAGTCCGCTTGCAATCACCACCTCGGCAGCGACCGGATCACTGTAGATATTGAACTCTGCTTTAGGGGTGACATTGCCCGGTGCATTCACCGCGCCGCCCATGACTATGATGTTCTTAGCCTGTTCCAGGGCAAATGGACGCTCCCAGAATAGTTGCGCAATGTTGGTCAGGGGGCCCAGGGCAACCACAGTCACCTCACCCGGTTCATCGGCAGTTACCTGGTCGTAAAGGAATTCCACTGCGCCCTTGGTTACAGGGTCGACAGATGGGTCTGGCAGGCGATGGGAAAGGCCTCCTGGGCCGTGGAACTGGGGCGCGTACTTGAACCGACCACGCAGCGGACGGGAGGCTCCTTTGGCCACTGGGATGTCACTCCGGCCTGCCGCCTGTAGTAGGGCCAGCGCATTCCTTGTGGTCCGGGCTAATGGGACGTTGCCACCAACGGTGGTCAGACCCAAGATTTTAATCTCAGGAACGGCCAAGGCCATCAGTATTGCCACGGCGTCGTCCACGCCGGGGTCCGTATCAATTATCAGTTTGATTGGTTCTGCCATCAGGGGTGTTAAATCCAGTCTCGCCGTTCTTGGGGTTTTAAAACAGGGAGGGGTCTTTATAGAGATAAGTGGAGTTGGCGAAGGCGGTCAATGACTCCAACGCGGTATGAAAGAAGCGATAGCCGGTGGCCTGGTGCAGTTTGCCAGTGCTCATCAATATGGGCCACCGGACATAGTCCAGACTGGTGGCCGTGGCGTCACGTTGGAGATGCAATCCCGAGCAGAGCTTCATCAGCGGGTAGGCCAGGAAGGGGGGCAGGCTGATTACCTTGCTCTTGAGTATCTGGGTCATCTCTCGATAATGGACGATACCGTCTCCGGCTACGTTGAACGTGCCGGTGATTTCTCGCTGAATTATCAAAGAAAGGACTCGGGCTAGGTCGTCGTCGTAGACGAATTGCAGCGGCGGATCGTAGGCCGTTAAACCCAGCATCCATGGGCGGAAATAGGAATCAACCGTAGGATTATCGGTCCCGTTTCCTAGCACGACACATGACCTCAGAGTAGTAATCTTGATGTCGTCTTGGGCGAGCGCAAATTCCTGCAAAACCATCTCGCATTGCTGCTTGGCATGGGCGCTGGAATCGTCGGGAGACGGACGCATGGTGGCATCTTCCGAGATTGGAATTGGGTTGTCGCTGTGGGGCCCGTATACAGCATGGGAACTTAGATAAATCAGGTGAGTGACCCTGGTTCTGGCGCAAGAGGCCATTACTGACCGCAAGGTTTCCATGTTCTCCTCGCGTATGGCGTCCGTTTCGCGGCGGTTGGCGCCATTTTTAGGGTTGAACGCTAAGTGCACCACGGTGGTTGCATCTTGGTCGTTTAATTCGTCGTCAATGGGCTCGGAAACGTTCTTGCGGTAGAAGGCGATGTTATGAACCGGCACCTGTAGCGGGTTAACATCAAATGCCACAATTTTTCTAAGCCCCGGCTCCCGCTCCAACTGGGCCAGGAGCTTGGCACCAACGTATCCGGAGGCTCCCGTGATTGCCACTACCTTTCCCTGTTGGGCCATCTAAACTGCCGTCCAAAAAATCTTGTGTAGAGTCATGCGCTGATTTTCAAAAAGATCACTTGTGGGAATACGGGAGTGTCAACATGCTGCCCAGCCAAGTCTTGGCCGTGATGCTAATCTTCTCAGCCTTACTCAGAGAAACTCTCGATTCTAGGACATCGTAATCCGACGCCTCGATACGGTCTAGCACTTTTGAGTAAAGTGCACCCAAAACTGCCGGGCAAGCCCGAGATCGCCGTGAGAGATAGGGCAGCAACTTGAAGCCTTTATCGAAATACTCCCTGGCTCGATCTGCTTGGAATTTCATGAGATCGTGAAACGCCTGGTTGCGGACGCTATATTTGAGGTCACCTTCCGTGTAGCCAAACCTGGCCATCTCATCCTGGGGCAGGTAAATCCGGCCCATATTGAAGTCTTCTCGCACGTCTCTGATTATGTTAGTCAACTGCATTGCCAGGCCCAGGTCCACGGCATACTCCTTGGCCTCTTGATCCTTGTAGCCAAAAATCTGAAGACAGATCAGACCAACTACAGACGCCACCCGGTAACAGTACTCACGCAGTTCCTCAAAGTTTTGAAACCGGTCTTTAACCAGATCGCTCTCCACTCCCAAGATGACCTCACGGAAATAGTCCTGGGGAATGGAGTAATTCTGCGCCACATCTGCCAAGGCCACGTAAACCGGACTTGAGGCCGTGCCCGTGTAGGTGCTATCCAAGTCTGATTGGAGGTCGGCCAGGGCCTTGATCTTGGCGTCGGTGGAGGTGACGTCGTCCACCGAGTCATCACAATGGCGACAGAAGGCGTAGGCGGCATAGATGGCCCGTCGTTTGGCCGCTGGCAAGGTCAAGAAGGCGTAGTAGAAATTCTTGGCCTCTCTGCGGGTGATGATCCGGCAGACTTCGTAGGCCGATTCTAAATCCAAGTTAGGATTAATGGAGGAATTCTGCATACAACTGGCCGGCGGCTCGCAAGGGGTGGGTATGGATTGGAACGCTTGGAACAAGTCCGATGGTTATATTATAGTGGTGGGCCGGAAACGGATTCACTGGCTTTTTAAATGTCTTAGCTCAGGAGAGTGAAGGGAGCCTGGGCCTATGACG
>DUCU01000029.1 GCA_012959605.1 Dehalococcoidia bacterium
AGTCAAGGACGGAGACGACTACATCATCAACGGCCAGAAGGTCTTTGTTGGGAGTTCCTTGGGTTGCGACTTCATGTGGACCCTCACAGTGACCGACACTGAGGCCAAACGGCATGAGAACCTGGGTTGGTTCATGATTGATGCGACCCTGCCCGGAATCACCGTACAGCCCATGGATCTGTTGATCTCTGGCGGAGAGTCTGGCGCCGGTTCCGGTGTGAAGAACACGGTGTTCTTCGACAACGTTCGCGTGCCGTCTTTCAACCTCATTGGTGGTCACAACCAGGGTTGGAAAGTTGCCACCACTCACTTGGAACTTGAACACGGCACCGGTGGCAGGATCAGCCGAAACCCGGTGGTTGACCGTCTGTTCGATTACTGCAAAACCACCAATCGCCGCGGCGAGCCCATCACCAAAGACCCGGATGCTCGCGAAAAGTTGATTGACGTCCATATCGAACAAGAAATCGTTCGCTTGTTCCAGTTGCGTAACTACTGGATGCGACACAGCGGCATCTCCACTACCTATGAAGGTCCTCAGGCTTCCTACTTGCGTAAGACGCTGGGCCTGAAGATGTCCCGGCATATTCTGGACATCTTGGGACCGGCCTCACTGACCTTCGACCCAGAACTTGGGGCATCGGAAGGCCACATGGAAGCCCACTCACGGGCCGGTATCATTGCCATCCACCCCGGCGGCACCACCGACATTCAGAAGGTGATCATGTCCCGCCGTATCGGCATCGGCCGAGAAGTCCGCGAGAAGGCCGGCGCGCTAGGCTAATCGCTTCTAAATTAAACAAAATCAGCTGACGGCTAAAAACTGACAGCTATTTCGCCGAGGAAAAGATATGGACCTGTCCCTAACCCCTGAACAAGAGATGCTCAAGACCGCGGTGCGGAGCTTTGTGCAGCAGGAATACCCCAAAGAGACCCTGCTGCAGATTGCCTCACCCACCGAGTCCACCCCTAAGGAGCCCTGGGAGCAGTTGATCAAGACCGGCTGGTTGGGAATTTTGATTCCCACCGAGTACGGCGGTGAGGGCGGGTCGTTTACCGACGCCGGTGTGCTCTTTGAGGAGCTGGGCCGTGGCCCCGTTCCCGGCCCCCACCTCAGCTCCGCAGTGGTAGCTGCGCTAACCCTGTTGGAAGGTGGCACCGAGGAACAAAAGAAAGAATGGTTGCCCCTCATGGCCACCGGCGAAGTCCGCATGGTGGTCGCCATCACCGAGGACGACTTTGGCTGGCTGGAGGGCGACGTCCGACTGTCTGCCGAACAGACTGGTAGCCGGTTGACCCTCAATGGCAGCAAGTCCTACGTATTCGACGGCGAAACTGCCACCCATTTTATCTGTGCCTTTCGTTCCAAAGAGAACAACGAAGTTGGCCTGGTGATCCTGCCCGCAGATAGCGTTGGGATTACCATCCGGCATCTACCGGGGTTCGCTTGGAACCAGTCTGCAATTAGTATGGAAGATGTGGGCGCGGACTCGATTAATATCCTGGGCGAGAAGATGGCCGGTGGTTGGGCGGCCCTGGAACGGGCAGAACTGAAAGCCATTCCAGTGCTCTGCGCCTACCAGGTTGGCGGCAGCCAGGCCGTCTATGAACTTTCGGTAGACTACAGCCGGACCCGCCATCAGTTCGGCACGCCCATTGGCCGGTTCCAGCGGGTTCAGGACCAAGTTATTAACCTACTGAACGCTCTTGATGCCGCCCGGTGGACTGCCTACGAGGCGCTGTGGAAACTGGACATTAGTCGTGACGCGACCGACAGCGTCCATCTGGCCAAGACGGTGGCCAGCGAGGGCTACTATGAAGCCTGCAATTTCGCCCATGAAGTCCACGCCGGTGTGGGCAGCATGACCGAGTACGGACTAACGCTGCACACCACCGCATCCCGTACCCTCTACAACTACCTGGGCGATCCCAAGCTTCACCGCCGCCGTCTGGCAGACGCGCTGGGGCTCTAGGCGACTAGAGACGCCAATCGGGCCAACCAACGAATCCTAGGGGGCGGGTTTCCAACCCGCCCTTTTTCTTTGCCAACCAACAAAATAATCTTCCACAAACTCTTCAGCCATGCCACCCCGTCTTTCCTGCGAAAGCAGGAACCCACTGCGCACTGACGCTCGCTAATTCTACTTGTGGCCAGCGCATGGTTGTTGGCGAGAATTTGCCCCACCTCCGACTTCGTCGAGAGTCTCGGCATAGTCGGACCTAACCCTCCCCATTGCAAGGGGGAGGGTTTTTATAGAACTGCCATCCGGTCATTCATGTGAGGACAGGAATCCACACAGTTAGATAATGGTAGGGGCGGGTTTATAACCCGCCCGGTTCTCAACAAACACCTTCCACTGAGGGACACGTACCACGGAAAAAAACTGACCTTCTCACCTCAATAAAATGGTAGATCAAGAAGATCTTCGGGTTAAAAACCCTTGCCTACGTGTTGTCGCAATGCTAAGCGTCGGGGAATTTAGGCCAATAATCAAAGCCGCTCATCCTGAGCTTGTCGAAGGATGTTGGTCGGCGAGATTGCTGCGGGAAAGCAGCGGTTCGTCATTCCGCGGAAGGACACCATGAGCGGGTGGGAGGATGTGATGTGGTGGCGTAATGGATTCCAGCCTGCGCCGGAAAGACGAAGGGCGTGCCGGGACTACCCGTCCGCCTGCTCCTGCCGTAGCGCCAGGCGGACCACGGCTATTTCGTCCCAGCTGTAGTCTTCGCCCAGCATGTCCCTAATCGGGGTGAGGCGGGCTTCGCCTACCTCTTTGAAGGCGGCTTCAATCTTGGTACGGCGGTCTTCAGACGGCATCAGGTGGTCCAGTTCAACGGTACCGCCCTCTTGAACGAGTTTTTCCAAGTGACTGCGAATAGTCGTCTCGCTGATGCCCCGTTGCTCGGCCACTTCGCTCAGGGACATGCCCTGAGCCACTAGGTACCGGGTTTCACGGATACTCGTGCTGATACCCCGGTTGGCCCGCTTCTTGGGGGCCGATACCGGCACTCGGGCAGTGGTCACCGCGACGCTGTTGGCCTGTACGTATTCGGTGATGACCTTCAAAAACGGCGCGCTGAATTCCCGCAACTTAGCGTCGCCCACCCCTGAGATATTGGAGAAATCCTGATCGTTCTGCGGCATGTGAAAGGCCATTTGTTGGAGGGCCTTGTTGCCAAAGATCACGTACGCCGGAACCTCGCGCTCAGTGGCTATCTCCAAGCGCAGGGCTGCCAGTTCGTCAAACAACCTGGTGTCGTAAGCCGTCTCGCGGCCAGAAGTATCAAAGCTCTTTTGTAAGACTGGCGCAGCCTGCTTGGGCCGAGTCAGTGTCAGAGTCTCACGGTCGTTCAGGAATCTTCGGCCCTGAGCCGAGACCGCCAGGGTCGGATAGCCGCTCCCTTGCTGGGCCAGCAGCCCGTTGGTAACCAGGGAACGCACCATTTCCTTGAGGTCGTCTGAATCAGCGTCTCTACAGATGCCAAACACAGTTAGTTCGTGGTGGCCCCGGTCTCTCACGGCCTTGTTGTTGGCCCCGCGCATGACATCCACCAGGTAGTTAACGCCAAACCGCTCGCCGGTGCGTATCGAGGTTGAGAGTATCTTCTGGGCAATCTCAGTAGCGTCGAATTCTTCACGGGGCAGCATGCAGATATCACAGCTACCGCAGTCAGTCTTGGGCCAGGGCTCGCCCAGGTATTCCATCAGATAGGCGCGTCGACAGGTCTGTAGATCACACAAGGCCAGTATCTGGTCCAGTTTGGTGTGGGCCTTGTCCCGTTCATCATCGTCTTCAATCTGGCTGATGAAGTATTCCTGCTTGGAGCGGTCACCGTAGGAATAAAACAGCACACAATCGCTAGGCAGGCCGTCCCGCCCGGCGCGCCCCGTTTCCTGGTAATAGCCCTCCACGGTCTTGGGCAGGTCATAGTGCACCACCAGGCGCACGTCAGGCTTGTCGATGCCCATGCCAAATGCGATCGTCGCCACCACGATCTGGACCTGGTCGCGAATGAACTTCTCCTGGGTCTCCCGCCGCAGGTCTCGGTCCAGACCGGCATGGTAGGGCAGGGCGCTGAAACCCCGGTCTGACAGTTCCATGGCCGTCTCTTCGGTGGCCTTTCTGGAGAAGCGGTAGATGATCGTGGAGCCGCCTTGGTGTTTCTCCAGTAAGTTGAGCAGGGAACCCAATGGTTCGGTCTTGGGCTGAATGGTGTAGGTCAGGTTGGGCCGATTGAAACTGGAGATGAATATCTCCGGCTTGTCGAGGCCCAGTTGGTTGAGGATGTCCTCCCGCACCTGGGTGGTGGCGGTGGCGGTCAGGGCGATGACCGGTACTCCGGGGAACTCCTTCCTCAGAGACCGTAGATTTCGGTAGTCGGGTCTGAAGTCGTGGCCCCACTCCGAGATGCAGTGCGCCTCATCAATGGCAATCAGGCTGACTTGCAGGGAATGCAAGAACCGCTGGAATCCGGGCAACGCAAGACGTTCCGGTGCGATGTAGAGGATCTTGAGTTGGCCCTGCTTGGCCTGGTCTTGGATCTGGGCCGATTCCTGGGCCGTGAGAGTGCTGTTCAGCAGTCCGGCGGGTACGCCGTTGGCCCGCAAACCGTCCACCTGGTCTTTCATCAGGGCGATGAGCGGAGACACCACCAAGGTCAGGCCTTTGAAGTGCAGGGCCGGCAATTGGTAGCAGAGCGACTTCCCGCCGCCTGTTGGCATAAGCACCAAGGTGTCGCGATTGGCGAGCACCTTGTCAATGATCTCTTCTTGGAGGGGCAGGAACTGGTCGAATCCGAAATATGCCTTCAGTTGTTCGAGCACGGCCCTATCCTAGCCAGGAGCGTCCGATGCTTCAAGGCTATAGTGTCAGTATTTTGGTTGATTATCTGCGCTGAAGCACGGGTTCAAGGCAGGAATCAAATCTTACGCGCTCGTCCTGGGTTGAGCAATCACCACCAGAAACACGATTCGGGCGTTTGTCCGATTAACCCAGCCTCTCTTCCTGCTAAAGCGGTTGACTTATAGAAGAAATCCCCAAGACCTAGGCATTACTAACAAGCTATTAGTTTGAGGTCTCGCTACTTGCCTTTCCCGTTGCCTGACTCGTCGTTCTTCTGGTCGTCTTTCTCTTTGTCTTTTCCATTGCTTTTTCATTGTCGGGGACAAGTCTAATTGTGTCCGTTCCTTGAATGGCGACGCCGCCCGTGGTGAAGCCCTTCAGAACTCCGTTGGTGTCCCCATCTTGGAATGCAGTTCCATGCGTATAGAAGTGACACACCACGTCCAACAGACCGTCTCCGTTCACGTCTTCGTATTTCTCTATCCCAAAGGGAACGTGCATTGCGCAGAAGCCATAAAGGGCTACACCGATTGCCTCACAACCAATCAGACCTTGGCGACTTGGACTTTAGAATCGGTGGCAAAAGCGATAAAGCGCCATACTGACGATGAATGGATCGATTTACTCATCGACCGTTATTTGAATTTCGAAAAGATCTCTTCATATGCCCAACGGATCTAATGGGGCGTGACCACTTGTGGTTATTAAAAGAGAAAGCATCAGGAACTCGACGAGCCCGCTCGAAGGGTTCCAATCAGTACCGCTAAAACGACTGGTGGCTTCATACGGATTCCTAGTAGGGTGGTTCAGCATATTCTACTGGATACAGCAGTTCTCGAATAGACAATGCAAAGATCCTCCGCTAACATTCCGCCATGGCCAGGCTATAGTCCCATCTGGCGGTACCATTTCGTGTACCCCGTGATTAAGT
>DUCU01000030.1:0-7360 GCA_012959605.1 Dehalococcoidia bacterium
ATATCATTACTGTTTGGTGATTGTTCTACCAAAATAAGGGTCAGCCGAATAAAACGACCCGGCCACGTCGGCCGGGTCGTTTTATTCGGCTAATAAGTTCAAAAATCATTTATGGAGGATTAATGAAATACGATGTGATTATCGTCGGCGGTGGAGCCGCCGGATCAGTCTTGGCTAGCAGATTAGCCGAAAACGCCGATACCTCAGTTTTGGTGTTGGAAGCAGGACCGGATTATCCGGATCCCAATAACATCCCTGACGATATTAAATTTGGTGGCACCCGGTATGCCGAAGCCCAAGACTCGAAGCACAACTGGGCCTTGCGCGGGACCATCACCGAAGAACAAGGCGAGATTCACGTAGCCCAAGGACGGGTAATTGGTGGTGGATCGTCCATCAACGGCCAGGCGATGCAGCGTGGTTTGCCCGAGGACTTTGAAGCCTGGTCTGCCCTTGGCAACGATGAATGGTCCTACTCCAAGGTTCTGCCGTTCTTCAGAAAGTCTGAGCATGACCTGGACATTCGGGATGACTTCCACGGCACAGATGGCCCCATGCCAGTGCGACGCCGTCAGTCTGGCCCCACACCAGACATCCAACGGGCGTTCCGTGAGGCCTTGATTAGCGATGGGTACAACCCCACCGATGACACTAACGGCGCCAACCCTGCCGGCGTCGGAGTATCTCCGTCAAACAACCTAGACGGCATGCGAATGAGCGCAGCCATGACCTTTCTTGGCCCGGTGCGCCATCGTCTCAACTTGACCATCAGAGGCGGCGTGGCCGTCAGGAAGATCATCATCAAGGGCCTGAAGGCTGTTGGAGTGGAGGCAGAGAGTGGGGGCGAGGTTTTCAACATCGAAGCAGACAAGGTTGTGCTCTGCTCAGGAGCAATAAAATCACCCCATCTGCTCATGTTGTCGGGCATCGGCTCTGCCGACCAAATGAAAGAATTTGGCATCACCCCGATCCATGAACTCCCTGGCGTGGGCAATCATCTGTGGAACCACCTCAGCTCTCATATCGCCTTCAAGGTAAAGGACGGAATCACCCTCTCCGGAGAAGCTGATGCTGTTCACTACAGCCTGCATTACACCGCGGACGGATCAAGTGAAGCCAACGACATGGTGCTGCGGACTAACCCCGTCGTCGACGAGCGTGAAGAGAAAGTTCCTGGTCTGCGAACCAAGTACGTCACCGATGGATTACCACCAGAACAAGTAGGACGCATCTCATGCACACTCGGTCTTCCGGACGGATCAGGGTACGTTAGGTTAGCGTCGGCTGACCCGTTGGTCCAGCCGACCTTCAACTACCAGTATCTTCAGAACGCCAATGACATCAAACGAGTTCGAGAAGGCATCCGGATGGGCTGCGATCTTCTGGAAACCGAGGCGTACAAAGAGGTGTGCGATTACCGCATCAACCCCAAAGACGATATTCTGAACGACGACACTGCACTGGACCTATGGATACGTCAAAACGTGGGCAGCGCCAGACACGTCTCCGGCACCTGCAGGATGGGACCCGATTCCGACCCCACAACTGTTGTTGACCAGTACTGCAAAGTTAAGGGCATGCAGAGTCTATTCGTAGTAGATGCGTCAATAGTTCCAAGAGTTCCCAGGTCTGGCGGTCTCCACGCCACGGTCCTAATGATCGGGGAGCGCGCCGCAGACTGGATTGCCAAGGCCTAACGCCCAACAACGGCCCAAGTCACGGGACTTTTACCAAGACAAGGAAGAAAATTTATGGAACCAGTAATCCGAAACATCAAAGACGTCTTTGACGGCACAAACGCTGCCAGGATGATTAATCTGGATGATAACCCGCCCACCTGCACCCTCAGCTATTCAGTGATACCGCCCGACGGAACCAGCGCCCATCACATCCACGAATGGGAACACGAAGTTTACATAATAGAGGGTATTGGCACGTTAATCTGTGACGGCAAGGAGTACTCGGTAAAAGCCGGCGACGCCATGTTCATACCGCCGAACGTGGACCACTACACACTGAACAACGGCGGCCAGGGCGACATCCACCGAATAGAGATTAACCCGCTAATCGCCGCCCAAAGCGGTGGAGCAAAGAACGACGGTGGCCAGGGCACTGGCGCCCCGCCGGTCATTCGCAACCATACTGAATTAGACCGTAGCGCCGGTCACGTGTTGATTGCCAGTAATGACGGCGCACCCAACTACATCATGCTGCACAACAACCCCATGATGCCGGGTGCAGTCAGCCATCCTGACACCGGTGGGCATACCCATGAATGGGAGCATGTCGTGTACGTACTGGAAGGAACAGCAACACTGGTCTGTGGCGGCAAGGACTACACCGTTTCGGCCGGCGATGCCATTCTGGTGCCGCCCAATGAACATCACCAATGGAAAAACGAGTCACAGAGCCCCGTAGGACGGGTTACATACAACCCAGTGGCTTCTGAGACAGCAGAACATTAAAGAGCGTGAGGTTGGCAGCCTGGCCATCAACTACAGGCCATTGGCCAATCTCTCGACTACGAATCAGGGGTTTAAAAAGAAACCTGGGCTGGTTGAAACACGACCAGCTCAGGTTTTTATGGTTAATAGCCTAAATTAATCAAAATGGCTACCATTCTTTATAAAACAATGATTTTCGTAAAATTATTACGGAATCGCTTAATCCAAGACGGTGGATGTATGTAAGGAACCGTAATTGAGTTTGGTCAAAATTTCGCCAGTTTCGTCTTTTCACTTAATTCTCTGACCCTAGTCAAACCATTCTCTTTCAATTTGCCTGGTAGCATCTAAAAGGCATTTTGATTCTCTTAACCTGAAGTAAGGAAAAACAGTTGAAAGCATGGAGGACTTGGCATAGAGGCCACTTTAGGGCCCACAAAAATCCTCACCAACTCCTGTATCGAGAACAAATCAGAAGATTTCTTCGCTCCGTTCAATAAATAAACCAACCGACCCGTAGCCCCAGGCTCCCAGCGGAGTCCTTATCCTTGCAGGAGCTCTATCAGGGCGTCGGCCACAGCGGCGGGGCGCTGGGTCGGTAGGTCATGCCCTGCGCCCTCTACTATCCGCCGTGCAACCATTCCCGGGAACCGATCTTGGTCCCGTGACGGGTCGGTGGATGGTCGCCCAAACCCACTGGCCCCGCTAAGTAATACAATGGTAGGCACGGTAATCCTAGGTTGTTCCGCCAGACGGCGTTCCGCTTCCATAAACCGTTCTTCACCCGGGGCGTTTTTGTGGCGGTGCCGGTACGAGTGGATAACAATGTCGACAAAATCTGGATTGTCAAAAGCGGGGGCGGCCCGGTTGAAGTCCTCGTCAGTGTAATTCCACTCCGGTGCCCAAGTCTCCCAGAGATATCTGACGACATCTCGTCTGTTTTCAGTCAGCCCTACTATTCCCTGCGGACTGTTGAAATACCATTGGTACCAGAGTTGGGCTTCCCGCATGGCCGAGACAGGTTTCTCTGTGTTGACCGTGTCCTGCACGGAATAACCCCCGATGGCAACTTGGGCTTTGACTCTATCTGGATGAAAAATTGACGTTAGGCAGGCGGCGCGGTTCCCCCAGTCATATCCGGCAGTTGCAAACTGTCCAATCATTAAAGCGTCGGCAAAGTCCGTAACATCTTGACCAATGGCGGCCTGCTCGGCCATGCGCGGAGCGTCGGGGTCTATAAAAGATGTCGACCCATACCCCCTCAGATAGGGCACAAGCACTCTGTATCCAGCATCAATCAACGGTTGAACCACACCGTCGAAGGAAATCACTTCGTAGGGGAACCCGTGCAGCAGGAAAATTGGGAATGCCGTGGCATCGCCATAGTCTCCATACCCGATGTTCAACACTGGGGTTTGGACCGATTTAAAGTTCTCTGGATCAATCAAGATTTTCACTCCGAGTCTCGTTTTACTTGGTTATCAGCTAGTTTTTGGCCAAGTAAACCTAACACAGGTTGATGCCTGTGGGAACTTTCCTAAACTCCTTTCCGTCTAGCTAATTGACAGTTAATTCAGAAACCGATCATCCAAAGGCCAAACGCCACCGTTGGATGGGTTGGCGAGGAAAAGAGACCCTGATGAGTAACTTAACAGCCGCAACAATCGCACCCGGCCGCACCGGACCCGGAATGATGGTAGGCGCCTCACCGGTAAACAAACTTTGGTGGGTTCTGAGATAGACGTTGCTATAGCGCTGGCCATATTCCTGTCGTGGCTGTTCTTCTGGTCCGGGAGCAATTCGTTCTCAGTCTCTGAAGCAGGCCGCTCCGGCGGTGGGTTCGACGGCGATTCGGTCCCTTCCATTGCCCCATCTCCCGTTGGTGAGCGACCTTTTAGGGTAACGATTGGCGATGCGGACTCCAAGGACGAGGCCGCAGCTAGCAAGGCCGCTGGCGCACCGGACTTCCTGACCAGCGGTGGCAGTGCCGATGTCGCCAATGCCCTCGGCACTCGGCAGATAATCTCCCTGGGTTTGCTATTCTTCGGCGCCTACCGGATGGAACTTCGGAAGGAAGATTAACCCCAACGCAGAGTTAAGCGCCTGACTTCAGGGCAAGCTATAATCTAGGGTCTAACAGAGTGCCACGGTGCTAAAAACCAGCGTGGCACCTTTATCGTGTGATTCATCCAAAAACAAGCGAGGCCCATCATGGCGAATGGCAAGACTTCTTTTGGCTACTTGCTGCCCACCAGGGAAGTGGTCATGGCCCCTGGAGTTCCGGATTTCGTGTCAATGATCGACCTAGCAGAGACGGCTGAGGGCTACGGCTTTGACTCGGTCTGGTGCGGCGATAGCGTGCTGGCCCGTCCGCGGTTGGAAGCATTGAGCACCTTGGCAGCCATTGCCGGGCGCACCAAGCGGGTTAAATTGGGCACGGCGGTGTTCTTGCCCGCCCTGCGAAATCCCGTGATACTGGCCAATGAAGTCGCCAACCTAGACATCATTTCCCAGGGTCGCGTCATCCTTGGCGTGGGTATCGCCAGCAAGACCCCGGCAGTGCAGAAAGAGTTTGAAGCCTGCGGAGTCAACTTCAGATACCGAGTTAGCATTTTTGAAGAAATCATCACCATCATGCGCCGGCTGTGGACGGAAAATGAGGTGTCTTTCTACGGACGCCATTTCCAGTTGGACGGCGTTAGTTTGGGGTTGAAACCGGTGCAGAAAGACGGCATCCCTATCTGGATGGCCGCCAGCGCCGAGAAACCCCAGCGCCGCATGCTTCAAATAGGGGACGGCTGGTTCCCCAATTCCCGGTCTCCAGAAGCATTCACAGAAGGTTGGAATCAGATCGAAGCCCTCGCCAAGGAGTCCGGTACCGACTCTGGCCGGTTACACAAAGCCATCTACACCACCCTCAACATCAACGAGGACAAAGCGCAAGCGGAAAAGGAGATGCGCGAGTTCATTGAAGGCTATTACAACATGCCCTTTGAGACTATGGCCCACACCCAGAGCGTTTTCACCGGCAACGTGGCTGAGGCACAGGCCTGGCTCAAGGGATTCATTAGCGCCGGAACTGAGACCATGGTCATCCGATTCGGAAGCCCGGACCAAGCCGGCCAACTTGAACTCTGCTCCCAAGAAGTCTTGCCTGCAGTGCGCAGCTAGGCTATCTGAAATCGGTATTCAATAGCGATGTTGCACGATTGACTTCTACGCTCCCAAAGATATAGTGAAACGCACATCGATGCAGACAGGCATCCAGTCGTAAAATCGTTCGCATGCCAAAATTTCCACAGCAGAGGATAAATAATGGCCACAACCACCGGCACTCAGCAATCAGAACAAACAAAACAATACAACGTCGTAGGCACTCGACCCATCCGCCACGACGGTCTGGACAAAGTGGTCGGCTCCGCCAAGTTTGGCGCCGACACTCAGTTATCCGGGATGCTGCACGGCAAGGTTCTTCGCAGCCCTTATGCCCACGCCAAGATTCTGGGCATCGACACTAGCAAGGCTGAGGCGCTGCCCGGCGTAACAGCGGTTGTCACATCCAAAGACTTCCCAATCATTGGCAACGTCACGATTGACTTGGCGGAAGGCGGCTCCCGCCTGTTGGCCGAGCACATCATGGCCGCTGACAAAGCCCGCTACAAGGGTCACGCCGTTGCAGCAGTCGCTGCCACCAGCGCCCACATAGCCGAAGCAGCCCTAGAGCTTATAGAAGTCGACTATGAAGTGCTCAAGCCGGTGCTCAGCATCAAGGACGCGATGGCCGATGACGCGCCGCTACTGCACGAGAACCTGACCACTCACTTCAAGATTGAGCGGTTCGCCAGGGGCGACGATACCGGTGCGCAGAGCAACATCGCATCCCACATCCAACACAAACTCGGCGACATCGAAAAGGGTTTCGCAGAAGCCGATGTAATCCTAGAACGCGAGTTCACCACCCAGACCGTCCACCAGGGATACATTGAACCCCACGCGTCCACTGCCACCTGGGCGGGAGACGGCAGGTTGACCATCTGGACCTGCACCCAGGGCGCGTTCGCTATCCGATCATCATGTTCCGCAATCTTGGACATCCCAGAGTCACGAATCAAAGTAATTCCCACAGAGATTGGCGGCGGGTTTGGCGCTAAGGCCACCACCTACCTGGAGCCGGTGGCCGCCATTCTGTCCAAGAAGAGTGGCCGCCCGGTGAAGGTAATCATGAGCCGGAAAGATGTCTTTGAAGGCACCGGACCGGCCGCCGCATCCTGGATGAAGACCAAGATCGGCGCCACCAACGCCGGAAAGATTACCGCCGCCCAACTGTGGATCGCCTTTGATGCCGGCGCATTCCCCGGCTCCCCAGTCGGCGGAGCAACACTGTGTGCTACCGGACAGTACAACATTGAAAACCTGCTGGTTGACGGCTACGACGTCGTCACCAACCACCAAAAGGTCCAGGCCTACCGCGCACCCGGCCAGCCACAAGGGTCGTTCTCTGTGGAGCCGGTGATTGACGAATTGGCCGAGAAACTCGGGCTGGACCCCATGGAGTTCCGGCTGATGAACGTGGTTAAAGAAGGCGACCGGCAGCCCAACGGTGTCCAGCATCCCATATTTGGGGCCAGAGAGATGGAAGAAGCCATGCGGGATCATCCCCATTACAACACTCCGTTGACCGGTCCTAACCAGGGCCGCGGCGTCGCCACCGGATACCGCTGGCAGGGCGGACAGGCCTCGTCCGTCACTATAAATGTAAACAGTGACGGCACCATCAGCCTGACTTCTGGATCGGTTGATATCGGCGGTTCAAGAACGGCCATTGCCATGCAGGCCGCCGAGGTACTTGGCATCTCTGCCGAAGACGTTTCACCGTCAGTGGTGGATACCGACTCCGTGGGCTACACGGCCAATAC
>DUCU01000030.1:7388-33560 GCA_012959605.1 Dehalococcoidia bacterium
AAAGCAGCGGAGGAAGTCAAACGGTTAATGTCTCAACGTGCCGCGTTGATCTTTGAGGTTGACGAAGAGAACATCACCTTTGAAGGCGGACAATTCATCTGCGCCAGTACTGAGGATAAGATTAGTTTCAAAGACCTCTCAGCTCGTCTGATGCGCACCGGCGGGCCGGTTACTTGTTCGATGTCCACCGTCTCACCCGGCATCGGCCCGGTCATCGCCGGGAATATTGTGGACGTGGAAGTTGACCCTGAAACTGGCAAGGTGGATGTCCTGAAGTTTACTGCCTTCATGGACGTGGGCACAGCAGTCCACCCGGCGTACGTAGAGGGCCAGATTCAAGGCGCCTCGGTGCAGGGCATTGGTTGGGCTCTGAACGAAGGCTACGTCTACGACGAGAACGGCGCCATGCTCAATTCCAGTTTCCTCGACTATCGCATGCCCACAACGCTGGACGTGCCCATGATCGATACTGTGATGATTGAAGTGCCCAACCCTAAGCACCCGTTCGGGCTGCGTGGGGTAGGCGAAGCTCCAATCATTCCTCCGCTATCAGCGATTGCTATCGCGGTATCTAATGCCATAGGTGTCAGGATGCGGGAGCTGCCGTTGACGCCTGATGTCATTTTGGACGCTCTGGAAGCCAAAAACGCATAACATCAGCCCCAGACCCCGCATCGGTTTTCCACATCCGACGTCGGAATTGATTCGGACCATAAGCCGCGGAGAGATTCTCTAGAACATGGCAGAGACCCAACCCGCGGCACAACCTAGGTCATGGTCCGGACGGATGCGAAGCCTGCTTCAACTCCGTGACTATCGGCTACTGTGGGCCACCGGTGGCCTGGATAATACCGGCCGCTGGATGGACTCCGTGGTAATGGGTCTGCTGGTGTTGGACCTCACCGACTCCGCCTTCCAAGTGGCCCTTTTGTTCATGTTTCGGTGGAGTCCAATGCTGGTCTTCGCTCTGATCTCAGGCATGGTCGCCGACCGGTCCAACCGATGGGCCATCATGATGGTTGCTCGCATTGTGGCCGTCCTCGCCACCAGCGCTCTACTCGTGCTTGTCGCAATAGACAGAGTGGAGCCTTGGCACGTATTCATCGCGTCGTTCTTCTTGGGCTGCATCTTTGTGCTGGAATTCCCGTCACGTCGTTCTCTGATCTACGACTTGGTGGGCAGCGAGAGAATCGTTGGCGCAATGTCGTTGGAGACCATCAACTCCACCCTAGGTAAGTTCGTTGGCCCTTTCATGGCCGGTCTCCTGATCGAGCTGACCGGTTTTACAGGGCCTTACGTATTCTTACTGGCGGTCTATATTCTGGCCCTTATATTCACATTCAAGGTGGAATCCAGGGGCCCAATTCGGTCGACGGCTTCTGACTCCTTCTGGCGCACAGTGTCCAGAGGGCTCACTTATTCTCTGAAGAACAACACCATTCGCAGCGTTTTGATTGTTACGTTTATCTTCAATGCACTTTCGTTCAGCACGGAATCTCTGTATCCCGTGGTGGCCAGGGACCACTTGGGGGTTGGCGCGGGGTTAACCGGGATACTGATTGCAGCTCCCGCTATCGGGTCATTGCTATCCGCAACTGTCATCGCATCGCTGGCGGTAGTGCGGTACCACGGGCGCATATTCTGCTTGGGCTTGACGCTGCAGATGATTGCCGTGCTGTTTTTCGCTCTGTCACCGTGGTATCCATTGTCTATCGTGATGATGATGGTGGCTGGGTTGGGCGCAGCGGGATTTAGCGCCATGCAGACCACTATCATCATGATCTCGTCGGAACCCGCGATGAGAGGTACGGCTTTGGGGATGCTGGGGCATTGCATCGGCGTGGCGGCCCTGGGCGGGTTGGCTATAGGTACAGTGGCTAACTACATGGGCGCTCAGACGGCGGTGGCCATCAGCATATCCCTGGGACTGCTGCTCTTGGTGCCGGTGATGGTCTTCTCACCCCTAGTCAGACACCCAACTGCCCCGCCGCCCAGCGACTAACGGCGCTACAAAGCCCCTTCCGCTTCCAGCGCAATAACTTCGTCACTCGACATGCCACCTAGAGAGCAGAGTATCTCAGAGTTGTGCTGGCCCAGCGTTGGCGCAGTCTCGGAAGGCGAGTCAATGCAGCCTGTAAGTCGGGCTGGGGTTCTTACGCCCCGGAACGTGCCACCAAGGGTGTCACCGGTGTCCACAAACATCTGTCGCGCTTCCAGCTGCGGGCAGTTGGCTAGGTCAGCCACAGTCTGGGTCACGCCCATCGAAAAGCCAATCTCAGTAAGGGTCGCTGCCACCTGAAATTTGTTGATGTTCGTGGACCAGCCTTCAATGGCCGGGATGATGTGATCGGTGTAGAACTGGCCGTCCATGCCCGACCCGGCCAGGTATCTCGCGTCACCTTCCAACAGGTCTTCGCGGCCAATCAGCGTCCACAAGTCTCGCATCCGTGCTGGCGTGCGCACACCAGCCAACACGCAATGGCCATCCTTGGCCTTGAAGGTGATACCGGCAGTGGCGTTGCGGTCGCGGGAACGGGCCGGGTTGCTGCCGGTGGCCTGATAGGCGTTCATGTTGCTCTCAATGTGCGAGACCATGCACTCGTACATGGCCATATCCACGTACTGGCCAAGACCGGTCTTACGCCTAGTCTCCAAAGCCAAGACGATTCCCAGGGCCGACCAAACACCGGGTATGGAATCTCCGATGTTATCTCCCACGCTCTGAGGCACGCCATCGGGGTCGCCAGTGATCTCCATCCAGCCAGACATCGCCTGGATGGCCAGGTTATTGGCTGGACGGTCAGAGTAGGGTCCAGTTAAATCGGGGCTATCGCCGTAGCCGGTGATGCTGGCATAGACCAGGCCAGGGTTAATCTGACTCAGGTGGTCATAGCCAAGCCCCAGACGGCGGAAGGCGCCTGAACCCCAGTTGTCCACCAGAACGTCGGAGTTCCGCACCAGCTCTTCAAAGGCTTCTTTGCACCGGGGATTACGCAGGTCTATCGAGACGCTTTTCTTGTTGCGGTTTACCCCCAGAAACCGAGAGCTGGTCTTTTGGCCATCTTCATTTTTGATGAACGGGCCGCGACCACGCGCCAGGTCACCGGTGCGCGGACGTTCTATTTTTATTACGTCTGCGCCCATATCAGCTAATATCATCGAACAAAATGGCCCGGCGACGATATGGGTGGCGTCTAGTACTTTGATACCCTCCAGTGGCAGGGGCAATTTTTTCCTTTCTTGAGTCATCGAAACACCTCATGCCTTCTTCAGTAACCGCTAAAGAGCCACAGGAGAAGGCGTATATTCATATTTTCCAGCATTTTACACTGCGCCTGGCACTTATACTGCCTTTGACATTCCCGCGTCTGCCCACTAATATGTGCGCCGCCGCCAATGACGAGCCCCGCCACAATTCGGCGAATCTAATAAATGAATAATTCAGACGGAGTCCAAATTGAAAGCTAGAGGCGTATCACACATCGCAATCTGCGTTGCCGACCTGGAGAAATCCCTGGAATTCTACCGTGACCACTTGGGTCTCATAGTGAAGATGCAAACCACCCAAAAGATGGCAAATCGTCCCGGTGCCGAGTCTGCTGAGATGTACGAGACTCCCCGAAAATCGCGTACAGTGGCCAACATCTGGTTCGACGACCCGGCCCATGGCGAGCCATTTCTGGTGCTGACCTCACACCCTGGAGACGTGGTTGGCGGAGAGCCCATCAAGCTGGACCAGAAGGGTATTAGCCACATTTCCTTTGGCGTGGAGAACGTAAAGGAATTTGCCGAGGAGCTAATCGCCAAGAATGTGCCACTGGCAGGCTCAATGGAAGACTTCACTGATGCTTCCGGCAATGTGCGGACCATCTTCGTTTACGATCCGGACGGCATACTGGTGCAGTTTGACGAAGGCCTTCCGACCAACTAGGGCTGGCATAACTTCGGTCTCGATAAAGGCTATGAATGAGTAATTTGCAATCCCCGTTTCCTCCGGAGCCATCTACGATTGGCCTTGCCCGATTGTCCTTGGTTGACCGCTATCTGACGGTCTGGATATTCCTGGCAATGGCCATTGGTGTCGCCAGCGGCAACGCTTGGCCTGAGATTTCGTCGGTCACCGAATCCCTGACCATTGGCTCCACTTCTATCCCTATTGCCATGGGCCTGATTCTGATGATGTACCCGCCGTTGGCCAAGGTACGTTATGAAGAACTGGGTGAGGTATTCCGCAACTGGAAAATCTTGCTGCTGTCCCTGGTGCAAAACTGGCTAATTGGCCCGGTACTGATGTTCTTCCTGGCAATTTTGTTCCTCCGGGATTACCCGGAGTTCATGGTTGGCGTGATTCTCATTGGCACGGCCCGTTGCATCGCCATGGTGATCGTGTGGAACGAGTTGGCCAAGGGTGACAGTCAGTACGTAGCGGGCTTGGTGGCCATCAACTCGCTATTCCAAATCCTTTTCTACTCCCTCTATGCCTACATCTTCATCACCGTCCTGCCACCGTTTTTCGGTTTGGAAGGCGTGGTGGTGGACATAACCATTCTTCAGATTGCACGCAGCGTATCCATCTACCTGGGGATTCCTTTCTTGGCGGGAATAATCTCGCGGTACGTGCTGCTGCAGACCATGGGCCGGTTCTGGTTTGAGCAGGTCTTCATCCCCAAGATTAGTCCAATAACTTTGGTGGCCTTGCTGTTCACCATTCTTGTGATGTTCTCACTTAAGGGGAGTGTCATCGTAGACATCCCATTGGATGTGGTGCGAATTGCCATTCCGCTCAGCATCTACTTTGTGGTGATGTTCTTGATCTCCTTCTACATGGGAAAGAGAATGGGGTTTGGGTACTCAAAGACGACTACAGTAGCGCTCACCGCGTCCAGCAACAACTTTGAGCTTGCAATTGCCGTGGCAGTCGGGGTGTTTGGGATTGCCTCTGGTCAGGCTCTGGCGGCAGTGGTAGGGCCGTTGGTAGAAGTGCCGGTGCTGATCGGACTGGTCAACGTAGCCCTGTTTTTCCAACGTCGATATTTTGCGAACTAGCTGACCGGCTCAGAGGTGTAGGCCACACATGTTGACCATATTCGGCGTCATCGCCGTCAGCATCATGTTCCTTTCCTACTGGACTGAAGAACGGTCCAAGTGGCTGGTACTAATCTTTGCCATTGGATCGGGTATGACGTCTCTCTACAGCGGCCTGGAAGGTGTCTACCCCATAACCGTCATTGAAGGTCTATGGGCGCTGGTTGCCTTGCAGCGTTTTGCCCAAAGACACAGGCGGGAGAAGCTCACCCAATAGAAACAATAACGGTTCTTCTAGTAAATTATGACAGACCGTTGTTGGAGTTTTTCTCAACAGTGTTACGCAGAGAAGGATACACAGTTCTCATTGCACAGAACGGCCTGGAAGCCCTCAACCTTGTTAAGGCCCAGCTCAACCCCAGAATAGATATCCTGCTGAGCGACGTAGCGATGCCTTATATGGGAGGCATTCAGTTGGCTGAGAGTCTAAGGCAAACACACCCGGGTCTTCAGGTGTTGTTGGCCTCCGGTTTGCCTCTTAAAGAAGTCACGAATCGCCGCGAACCGGAATTCCAACCTGAATTCCTGGCCAAACCGTTCTCGGTGTCAGAACTTGCTGGCAAGGTCAGGATGCTCGCACAGGCAGCCTAGACCTACCCGTTACTCCAAACACCCCCAAACGCCGACATGGAACCCAGTGGTTACTCCGACAGGTCGTAGGTGCTCAAGAAACGATCCACCATGTCGGTGGCTTTCTCCCAGTCGTAAGTTCGGAACGAGTGGTTACGAACTGCGAATTGAGCGCCCGAGTAAAACATCTCATACTGAACGTGCCGGGAGCCAAACTCAGACCCAATCGCGTCCCACGCCAGTTTAAAAAGCTTGACGCGGTCTTTAGAGTTACTGACTGGTGATTGTTGGGTCTTCTCAATGTAGCCAGCAGTCTCATCGCTGGAGAAATCTACCACGGATGACGGCATCATAATCACCCCGCCTCCAGTCATCTGCCGAATGGCCTGAATCACCTCTGGATACATCTTCTGGGCCTGCACCTGAGACGCGTACATGAGATGACGGTCTGGCACGTAGTACTTGCCCACCCAGGTGCCCTTGGCCTCCATCCCGTGGACCATGCCTTCTATCAGAGCTGCCTGCCCCGCCAAACTCCCCAAACTCTCCACCACCTGAGGATAGGCGATAACGTTTGTCGTCTCGGCAACCTTTCGGGCCACGCCAACTAGAAAGCGCAGCTTCACCATCAGCCGAATTTGTGCTTGATAATTGTGGAATACGTGGGCCGGAGTCTCATGGTATTGGGCGTAACACATGGCCGGGTCGCGGTGGACAAACACGCGATCCCACGGAATTTTCACCTCATCGAAGTAAACCACCGCATCGTTTTCATCAAATTGGGATGAAAGCGGGTTATCGAATCCTGAAACCGCAGAAGCTTCATACGATTTACGGGAAAGCAGCTTTACTCCCTTGGTACCAATGGGCACGGCCGCTGAAAATGCGTATTGCTCATCACCGGGTTTCATGGGCTGAATCGTGCCTAATAAGACCTCATTGGCCAGGATGCAACTGGTGCCAAGCATCTTAGCGCCCTTCACGGTTATTCCTTGGGAATCCTCATCACAAATCCCGGCAGTCAGAAATTCATCCGCCTGTTGGCTAACGCCCTTAGACCGGTCGGCCTGTGGACCAACAACCACGTAAGTCACAAACTGGTCATTGTCCCTCACGTAGGCAAAATAATCGGCAAAGGCCTTGGCGCGTTTCTCTCCGTGGGCTTCAAATAGGTCTGGGCGCATCATCATGCCGCACAGGGAAGATGCCACATGGTCCGGAGAGCGGCCCAGGAATCCATTTGTCTGTTCCGCCCAGGCCTCGATCGCTTTACGCCGTTGCACCAACTCGTCGTAGGACTCAGGCAGATGCCAACTGCGGTTGACCCGCGCACCGGTGGGCGTGACAAAAGTCATCAATTCCTCGTTCTCGGGCGCCGCCTGAAAGTCATACAGCTTAGCCGTAGACCGTATGGCGTTGCGGTAGGCCGGGTGGTCAACAACGTCGCCGACCAATTTGCCGTCCAGAAAAACGCTACGACCGTCCCGCAAGCTATCAAGGTGATTTTGTCCGGTTTTGGTCATTGAGTGCACTCCGCAATCAAGAGTCAGTCAGCCTCATTTTATTTAATCAAAAACGGGCTAGCGGTTGAGGGCGCAATAATATCACAGCCACCACTGCCAGCCTTAGGATAGTAAACCTCAGTAACCCGATGAACACTGCTGATTGACGGGGGTTCAACAACAGATATAATCGGGCCATCTCGGGAACGACAGGGCACCTTCGGCCTAGCCGATATCTGAGAACCCGAGCCACGCGAAATTTCCCACACCGTCTGGTACACGTCTGGTCCTGCAAGTGCGAATAGGGACTTTAAGTGGGACTAGATGGGTAACAGCCTGTGTCCGTTCAGTCGAAAAGGTAAGGGGTGGTCTCATGAAGGTTATATCCTGGAATGTAAATGGTCTCAGAGCAGCCCATAAGAAGGGCTTCCTAGATTGGTTCGGCGACGAAGCGCCAGACGTCCTCTGCCTTCAAGAAACTAAAGCTCACGAAGTTCAATTACCCGACGAAGTGAAGTCGATTGAAGGCTACACTTCTTTCTTTTCAACCCCGGAGAAAAAGGGCTACAGCGGCGTTGGTCTTTACGCCAAGAAGGCACCGGAGAGCGTGCAGTACGGATTTGGCGACCGCTTCGATTCCGAAGGCCGCACCATCATCGCCGACTTTGGAGATTTTGTTCTTTTCAACATCTACTTTCCCAACGGAAAGCGCTCCGCTGACCGCCTGCAATACAAGATGGACTTCTACGATGCCTTCCTGGAATACGCTGAAAAGACCCGCAAAAGCGGCAAGCACGTGGTGGTCTGCGGCGATGTGAACACCGCCCATAAAGAGATTGACCTAGCCCGCCCCAAGGAAAACGTCAAGGTATCCGGGTTCTTGCCCAAAGAGCGCGCCTGGATGGACGAATTCTTGGCCCGAGGCTACAAAGACACCCTCAGGATCTTCAATCAGGAGCCGGACAACTATTCCTACTGGGACCAGATGACCCGCGCCAGAGACCGCAACGTTGGTTGGCGCATAGATTATTTCTTTGCCGACGATGCGTTTGCGGAGCGCCTGACCGGAGCGTTTATCCTGTCCGATGTTTATGGCTCAGACCACTGCCCAGTGGGCATCGAGATCGGTTAAAGAGATACCCAAGGCGACATAAAAACACGGTGCTATACTAGGCTCGTCTTCCCTTGACCCTGTACGCAGGCTGATTTCGAACGTGAATCGTCTGAATTGATCCCACCAGACATTTTTGAGATGTTTTTGTTATGAAAGACCATGTCGAGGTTTTCTTCCACTCGCAGCAGCCATACATACACGTAAAAGGAGAAGACCTGGAAAAATATGACTCGGGGCGATTGGGCTTCCCCAATAGCTACTTTGACCCGGAAAAGGCCCACGCACTCTATAACCAGTACCACGAGCAATACATTTTGGCCGACGAGGCTGGTTTGGACGGCATCATGACCAACGAACATCATGCCGCCTACTGGAACATGAAACCATCTGCCAACATTGATGCAGCGGTAATCAGCCGTCTTACCAAGAAGGTGCGCATCGCCATTCTCGGCAACATCATCCCTATCAATGACCCGGTGCGTATGGCCGAGGAATTGGCCATGTTGGACTGCTATTCCGGTGGCCGACTTATCTCCGGTTTCGTCCGTGGTGGCGCGGTTGAAACGCTTCAGGCGGGGCTGTCACCCACTGAAAACCGAGACCGGTTCGAAGAAGCCCATGACCTAATCATCAAGTGCTGGACCCAACCAGGACCATTCCGTTTTGAGGGCCAATATTATCAACGACGCGTGGTTAACCCCTGGGTACTGCCCATTCAGAAACCCCATCCCCCGGTCTGGTTTCCCGGCGGAAGCAGCCCGGAGAGTGTGGTCTGGGCCGCCAAACACCAGTACGCATACATGAACCTAGGGGCGCTGATTGGTCTGACTCAAGAACTGAAACAGGTTTACATTGATACCGCCAAGGAAGTTGGATTCACACCGACACCAAAGCACTTTGGTTACCAGGTACGAGCTCTGGTTGCCGACACTGACGAAAAAGCTCAGGAGATTGGCAAAGGGTTTCTCTGGGCCCAGAAGCACAGAATGCGTGGGCCCGTAGAACACACTGACCCGCCCGGGTATCAGTCACGTGTGGCCAGTCAGATGTCCACCCGGCGATTGGGCGGCGGCGGTGGCCCTCCCATGACCTACCAAGACCTGCAGGACGTGAACGCGATAGTCGTCGGCAGTCCGAAAACCGTGATTGCAAAATTAAAGGACACAGTCGAAAAACTGAGTCCCGGCTATTTGATATTAATCGGCAGTGACGGCAACATTCCCCACAAAGATGTGATGCGATCATTGGAGCTACTGGGCGGCGAAGTAGTCCCTGCATTGCACGAAATAGAACTGCAACCATTCGTCTAAATCACACCTAACAGAATAAACAAAGGAAGTCGGTCAAATGTCGGTAAACGTCAAGGTCCAACAGGCAGCGCAAGCATTACTAACCCAGTTCAATTACAAAGAGCTGTACTCTTTAGAAGAGCGGCTTATGCCCTCTGATTTGGATGAAGCATATCTGATCCAACGCGAGTTTCAGTCCCACGTTTCCGAGGCACAAGGCGCCATCGCCGGTTATAAATTGGCCTATACGACGGCTCAGCTCCAAGAGTCCGTTGGTGTGAGTGATCCAGTGTTGGGCATAATGCTGGAAGACAACATTCGCCACTCTCCCAGCACTCTAAAAGCCTCTGATTTTTGTCAATTGGCTCTGGAATGTGAAGTTGGGGTCCGGCTCAGGTCCGACCTAGGTCCGGCCGGTGCTCCCTATGACCGAGGTAAGGTCTCAGAAGCTGTGGAGTCCTTGATGCCGGCCTTTGAGATAGTCGACTTACGACGCACGCCCGGCATGGATCGCCAGGTTTCCTTTATCACAGGTGTGGCCGCCAATATCTTCAACGCCGGAGTAGTCTTGGGTGAGCCCGTGACCAATTGGCGGGAATTGGACCTTGAATCTGCCTATGGATCAATGACCATCAACGACGTCATGGTGGGTGATGGTCACGGCTCTGACGTAATGGGCCACCCGCTGGAGCCGCTAGCCTGGCTGGCCAATAAATTGGCAGAACAAGGCTTGGGTTTGTCAGCTGGAATGGTGATAATTACCGGTAGTATCGTGCCCCCCAAAGTCGTGAATCCAGGCGATACAGCCTCCATAATGATTGAGGGACTCGGCAGCGCAGAGCTAAAAGTCGTTTAAATCCCCAACCGGATTTGAACACCAAGAACAGAGGAAGTAACTGAATGGTGGTAGCCGCAGAAACCGCTCAGATGGATCCCGCCGGACTCAGCCGGGTGGAAGATTTGTTCAATCAGCAGATAGAGACCGGGGTACACCCCGGCGCAGCGCTGGCAGTCTACCGCCACGGCCTGCCCGTACTTGATCTCTACAGCGGACTGGCAGACCATGAGACCGGCAAACCCGTGGCAGAAGACACCATGTTTGTGCTGTATTCCTCCACCAAGGCGGTCACATCCGCCTGTTTACACATCCTCTGGGAGCGGGGCAAACTAGGCTGGGATGACACCGTTGCCTACCATTGGCCTGGGTTTGCTCAAAAGGGCAAGGAAGGCGTCACCATCCGGCACGTCTTGACCCACCAATCCGGGTTCCCAGACACCCCAAGCCACATGACCTGGGACCGCTGGCACGACTGGGATGCCGTGGTGGATGCCATGGAGCAAATACCCCTGGACTACAAACCAGGCCGCGTGATTGCCTATCACCCCCGCAATTTTGGCTGGGTAGTTGGTGAGTTGGTTCACCGGATAGACGGCCGTGCCATTGACCAATTCGTCCGAGAAGAAATTACTGGTCCGTTGGAGATAGAAGAGTTTCACCTGGGGATAGACCCCTCGATGGAAGACCGTGTTTCCAAACTACACGCCATGGAAGACTGCGACCGCACCAGCCAGGTTAATATCTACAATCGACCAGAAGTGCATACCGCAGTGCTGCCGGCTGGCGGTGGGATTGCCACTGCCAGAGGGTTGGCCAGGTTCTATGCCATGATGGCCGGCGGCGGCACACTGGACGGCGTTACCACGCTAAAACCTGAGACGGTAGCCGCAGTCACAAAACAGCAGTCAGAGGGCTTGGACCACAGCCTAGACCGCAACGTAATACGGTCTTTGGGTCTCTCACTAGGAGACCCTCGGTCAGCCGCGCCCGGCAACGAAGACACTCGCACCTTTGGCCACGCCGGTTCGGGAACATCCGTTGGCTGGGCCAATCCAGACTCGGGTCTGGCGTTTGCCTACATCACCAACGGATTCCGCGCCGAAGCTACCAACACCCCAAGACTGGCGGCAATTTCTCAAGCAGTGCTGGATGCCGCCCTGTAGCAGGCGGTCTACCCTCAGGAGACACCACAGATGGCAAATCCCAAGCAAACATACGAACTTGAATTGGGCACTGACCAGATGGCCTTTATCCGGTCGATGAAAGATAAATACGAGATTGTGGATGAAAGCAAAACATTCCGGGCTATTGTCGACTATCTAATAGCCACCCGGAATGTTCATGACGAAGTGTTTGGGAAGCGACGCTGCTTCAGGTGCGACTAGGTCTTAAAGCCCTTTAGCGCATGCTTTTGATTGCTTCCAGCGCCAGTTTGTAACCGTAGATGCCAAAGCCGTAGACGGAGCCTTTACAGACCGGTTGAATCTGGGAAACGGTGCCCCGGGACGTTGGATTGGAAGCGTGAACCTCGATCATTGGGAACTGCACCTGGGCGATGGCGGCCTTGATGGGCCCAGTGGTGGTGGTGAAACCGGCCGGGTTGATAATCCCAGCTTCATAACCGTTGTCATGGGCTTCATAAAGGGCGTTAATGACCTCGCCTTCTAGATTGGAATGGAACAGTTCAATGTCCATATCCAATTCTTTTCCGTAGCCAACAATCTGCTCGTTCATTTCTCCCAGGGTCATTGGGCCAAAAGTCTCCAATTGGACCTTTCCTCTCATGTTCATCCCTGCGCCTTGAATTACCAATACCTTACCCATGATGTGCTCTCCTGAATTCTTCTATTTGTCTTAACCAGGAACGGCTGGCTTAATTTATTTTCTGGTTGAAGTTGGCCCCTGTTCGGAATCAGGAATCGGTGGGGCATTTTCCGTCGCGGCCGTCGGGGTCTCGTTGATGTAACCAGCCTGCAAGATATCAAGCTGAACCATCAGCATTTTGTTCCAAGCAATCGACGCCTGATGAGCGTCCTTCCGATCTGGGATCTCTTCCTGAAAAATATCGGCTAGGGCCGTCTGCAAGAACGACATTGATCCAATCATGTACTTGCTGGGAACCGAACCCATATGGGCACGGTGCGACGGCGGATGGCTATGGACGATTCCGGTGGCCAGCAGCCTCACCGGGTAATCCTCGTCGATCTTGAAGTCCAACGACCCTCGCAGCCAACGCAGTAGGCTGTGTTTGCGTCGCTCCAACCGGTCATCGTCAACCACGCTATCTTCATCGAGGAAAAAGCGGCGCGTCTCCTGAAATTGCAAGAAATGGTCGTAAACGGCGGCGGTGATCTCCTCACCCCTAGCTAGAATCAACTCACGGGTGGACTCGATAATATCCAGTTCGTTTTGGCCCAGGCCCACAAATGCGGCAACCTCTTTCATCCTGGCGGGCCAATCTACGAGTTGAGGCATGTTTACTCCCGGTTTCTTTACTGGTGGCTACGCAGACTTGAACCTACGGAGGTTTACCAATCAGAATATAACGTTTCCCATAGGTGCGAGCAAGGAGAAGCGCCAAAATGATCTTGGTCAGTTGTCGCCAAGTTCAGGGGATCTGGGTTCCCGAATTGCCGTCTTAGCAGCTATATCATCCGAGTCAGTGTCAGACTCCACCTGGGTTAAAGGCTTCCAGGCCAAGGGCGTAAGAATGATGGCTGGGATAAGAAGTACCAAACCAGCAAACATATTCAAGGAGATGGCCCACTGGATCGAAACCGTAGATGCCACCAGACCGATCTCCGTGGCGCCCACGGGAGTGCCCACGCCGATGAAAACGCTAAGCAGGCCCATCATTCTGCCCCGCATATCGTGGGGCGTCGATAGCATCGTGATGGCGCTCTGCATGGTTGCAAAACCGGACTGAGCGACGCCGCCCACGGTCAGCAAGCCAAACGTCAGAGAATACCAAGGCGACCACACAAATATCATGCCAAAGACCAACACACCCACACAGCCCAGAACAAACACACGGCCGTGGAATCTAAGGTCACGGGTCAATGCCATGATTCCGGCCCCAGCTAGTTGACCAAAGCCGTCAGCGGCAACCAGCAAACCCACCAGAACCACGCCGACCTCTAAGTGATCGCGCCCGATGGCCGGGATAAACTGCTGGAAGGGGAACGCCAGCGTATTCATGACGATGGTGATGTAGAACAGTCCAACCAACACCGGACTGCCCCAGGCGTAGCTAATCGCCACTCTCATGCTACGTACGACTGGCTCAACCCGGGCCGGTCCCTGATAATCGGGAATTCGTAGTCGGGTCATCAACGCCAGGTTGGCCAGGTGCACGGCCAGCAAGCAGGAGTAGGCGCCAATGAATCCTGAAACGTCCAACAATATCCCAGCCACGATCGGCCCGGCCATCTTGCCCAGGTTGTTACTGATAACGTCCAGGGAGAGTGCGTTTACCAACCGTTGCTGGCCCACAATGTCAAAGATGGCGGTGCGGCGGGAAGGATCTTCAATGGATTTGGTGATGCCCTGGACGAACACCGCGCCAAACACGTGCCACGGCTTAATCAGGTCAAAGTCGTAGGCCATCACGGCCAATAGCACCACCGCCGTGAGGACATTTAGAACTTGCCCGGCCATCAGAACCTTGGCCCGAGGAAAACGGTCGGCGATGTAACCCGTGTACAACGAGACCATGGGCCGAGGGAGGTTATTGAAGGCGAAAACCAGACCCAGCTGGAAATAGGAGTCGGTCAACTGGAGTATGAGCCAGCTTAAAACAAGCAACTCCATGCGACGGCCAACCTCGCCCAGGCTACCCACATACCAGATAGACCTGAAATCGGGGTTCTGCAACACCGTCCAGATTGTCCCTTTAGCCCCTGAAAATGGCCTCATTCCGCCAAGATACCTCAGATGAACGCCAGTGCCCCATTATTTGGAAATGGTAATTGATAATGGCGACACCGGGATTTATTAGGTCAGTTAGACTCGTCATTCTACTCCCCAACTCCGGGTGTCGGATTCACGGCGCCCTCAGACTGAGTTTGACACTCCGGCGCAGCCCTGAGTATCGTGGTTATACTCCTGTCACCGAGGTTCCATCTTGGCATCGGACATGACGACTCCCCTGACCACACGCTGGGATTTTCCACCCGGTTCACTGCCTCTTCCTTTGGTAATCTCCCACCGCGGCAACCGAACGAACGCCCCGGAAAACACGATTGCTGCCTTCACAAAAGCGCTGGAACTAGGCGCCGATGGCATCGAGCTAGACGTAAGACTCACCCGTGACAACGAATTGGTGGTGTTCCATGACCGCTGCCTGGAGCGAACCTCCAATGGTTTCGGGCCAGTGAACCACCGCACCCAGCAGGAAGTACTGGCCTTTGATGCCGGTTCTTGGTTCGGCCCCGAGTTCTACGGCGAACACCCGCCGACACTGGACGAGGTATTTGAGTCTCTGCCGGCTGACTTTCTAATCAACGTTGAGATGAAGGTCATCATGAAGGGTATGCGGCTGATTGCTCACAAAACCGCGGAAATCGTGCGCCGTCACGCCCGATGGGATAGCACTTTGGTTGCCAGCTTCAACCCCATATCGCTGTGGGAACTGAGAATTATTGAGCCCAAGATTAACCGTGGGTATATCTGGTCCAAGAACCATCCGTTCCCGATTAGGTCAAGAATATTCAACCCACTGGTGGAGGCTGATTGGTACGACCCAGCCAACGATTCCTACAACACCAAGTTGCACCGGCAGTTTCAAGCGAAAGGTGCCAGAGTTTTGGCCTGGGACTTGGACTTTGATCGAGATTTCGAAAAAATGGCCGCCGTCCGCCTGGATGCGATCGTCACTGATTCCCTGCAAGAGATGTTGGACCGCAAGCAAGAATGGGCCGACCGGCTAGCCTATCCGTCGCACTGGAATTTGCCGTAATCACCTATGTTCATGACTGCTAAATGGGCTGTCAAAACGTTGAAGACTATGGTAAAATAAGGTTGTGAAATTGTGTCTTATTTGCATGGATTTACAAGGTATTAGCTGTAGATGGGCGGTGTTGTCACGAAGCGACTGATGGAATTAGATCAGCAGTCAAGGGTTTTTAGGCTCAGTGACATGGAGGGCGGACAATGACCGCCGTCGATGATGTCAAGAGTCGGTTGGATATCGTTGAGATAATATCACAGAGAGTACCACTTCAACGCTCCGGCAACAGCTACAAAGCCCCTTGTCCTTTTCACCAAGAAAAAACGCCGTCATTCCACGTATTCCCTGACCGGCAGTCGTGGCGCTGTTTTGGCGCCTGTGCCACCGGCGGTGACGTTCTATCCTTCGTGATGAAAGCCGAGGGCTTGGAATTTGGCGAGGCCCTGAAGCAGATGGCGCAAGTGGCCGGAGTAACCCTGCCCCAGCGTGGACAGAACCCGCAGAATGAAGCTGCTTACAAGATAAACGAAGATACCCGGGCTTACTTCCAGCGAACGTTGGCATCGGCCCAGGGCGTGTCCACCAGGGAATACCTGGAAAAACGCGGTGTGGATAAACAGGCAATCGAAGCCTTCGGAGTGGGACTCAGCCCCTCCGATGGAGAATCACTTAAAAATCATCTAATCAGAGAAGGCTACTCGCCAGAAGAACTCGTCAGCGCCGGTGTGGTGCGCGTGGGCGACGACGGTGTCAGCCATGACCTGTTCCGGGGACGTCTGATGTTCCCCATCCGTGACGCCCATGGCAACCTAGTTGGTTTTGGCGCCAGGACACTGGACGGCACGGAGCCCAAGTACCTGAATTCGCCCCAGGGTCCCATGTTCGACAAGAGTCGCATCTTGTACGCGATGGACCGGGCGCGAACCGGCGTAAGAAAAAATGGTGCGGTAATCGTTGAAGGTTACATGGACGCCATTGCGGCCCACCAGGCCGGGTTTAAAAACGTAATAGCCCAGATGGGAACGGCGCTGACCGAGTTTCAAGTTGATGAGATCAGGCGCCTCACTGGCAAGATGACCATGGCGTTGGACCAAGACGCTGCCGGTCAGAACGCCACTCTGCGCAGCCTGGACGTGGTCCTTCAAAACTTCAGGACCAAGACAGTTAACAAACAAAGACCGGACGGCACGACACAAACAGTTGATGCCGACCCACGAATCATCGTAATGCCGCCAGGCCAAGACCCTGATGAAGTGATCCATCGTTCACCATCTGATTGGACAAACCTGGTGGAATCAGCGATACCGGCGATAACGTTCCGCATCAATGCAATTACGGGACGAGGCGATTTAACGTCACCGGAGGGCAAGGCCCGGTGTGTGGCTGAAGCGGCACCGTTCATCCACCTACTCGCCGGTGGTATCCAGCAAGCCAACGCGATAGAGCAGTTAGCGGGCAACCTAAGTGTCCCGATTGACACAGTAAAGGCGGCTTTGAGTCGCCCATCCGTGGCCAGACGGACCCGGCAGCCAGAACAACCGCGATCGGCGGCGTCGACAGCGTCACCGTTCGCAAAGCTGGACCACGATCCAATGGAGGAGTACTGCCTGCAACTGCTACTGGGTCACCCCGAGGTGCGGGAGATGGCTGGAGGACTGCGACCTGAGTTCTTCACTAGACACGAGAACCGGGAACTGTTCGCCAGATGGCTGGACGTAGGGCCAGGAATGGATAAAGATAAAACGTTGGCAGCGGTTAGACGCGACGGTGACGACGAGGTTACCGCGCAACTGAAAACGCTGACAGAAAAACCGATGATTCCGTCAGACGCAACCGGACGGGCCAAATCATTGGCGGAAGTGGTAACGAGGTTGGAAGAACGCAACCTGAAAAACCTAAAAATGGAAGAAGTTAAACGCTTCGCCGACTCGCCTCCGGATGTGGAGGACGGCGAACAAGACGATATCCTGCTCCTAAATGAGCAGATCAAAAAGAACGAAGGCCTCCGGAGAGGCCAGGCCCAAGAAATCTCCGGCTGAGGAGGCATATGGCAAAACGACGAGACGGCGCAAGCGAATTGACCCCAGAGGACTTTTTAGAATCTAGGCAAGACGACTCGGATTCACCCAACCCGGTGTTGGACATTATCCGTAACGTGGATGCCGTGCGCGACGAAGAAGGCACCGATGCAGAAGGCATGTCCGGTGGAGTGCGTAATGCCACGATGACTGAATCCGGCAGTGAAGCTGCTTGGGACAGCGGTCAGACTGAAAAAGACCGTGATTCCACCGAGACAACTACCACTGTAGTAAACACAGCCCCTGATTCTTCTTCCGACGATGATGAAGAGCCGGAATGGGAACCGGAGACCGAGTCTGTAGAAGTCTTGGACGACCCGGTCCGCATGTACCTGCGTGAGATTGGACGGGTTCGACTACTAACCTCCGCCGATGAGCGTTCCCTGGCCCGCAAGATCGAAGGTGGCAAGCATCTGAACGGCCTACGAAATGAGCTGACCGAACAGGAAGGTCGCCCGCCGCGCCCTTGGGAGATCACAGCCGGACTCCTAAAGCGCATGGTTGACGCCTCAGCTTTGGTCAAGTCATTGTCAGAACAACTCGGATTGCCATCTGACCTGACTGTCTCCCAAATTACAGATCATAAGAAACTCCGCGACGCCATTGACGCCGAAGTCTCCGTTGACCTGTTGGAGGCCATGGCCGGTGACCTAAACGAGTACTCAGATGATGTTTACCAGAAGGTAATCGGTCTCTCTTTGAGCTCGTGGTTGGTACCGCCGGATGCGGTGGATGTCCTAGAAGACGCTTCTCTGGCTCAACTAGACGCCAAATTGTCAGAGTTAAACAGCTTCTCAGACCTACAGGAACTAGACCCGCTTTTCCGCGCCTACTTCCGGAGGATTGACGCCGAGAGCGAACGCGCCCAGGCCCGTTTGACCGAGGCCAACTTGCGGTTGGTGGTCAGCGTAGCCAAGAAATACATCGGAAGAGGGATGGCCCTTCTGGATATGATCCAAGAGGGTAACATCGGCCTCATCCGTGCAGTTGAGAAGTTCGACTACCGAAAGGGTTACAAGTTCAGCACTTATGCCACCTGGTGGATCAGACAAGCCATCACTCGGGCGATCGCCGACCAGGCACGGACCATCCGTATCCCGGTGCACATGGTTGAGACCATCAACAAGTTGATGCGTCAACACCGCCGGTTGCTTCAGGAATACGGCCGTGAGCCCACTCCGGAAGAGATTGGCCTGGCCATGGAAATCGGTCCGGAGAAAGTTGAGGAAATCCTTAAGATTTCTCAAGAACCGGTCTCTTTGGAAACTCCGATCGGTGAAGAAGAAGACTCCCACCTTGGAGACTTCATTGAAGACCGAAACGCGCTGGCCCCTGCAGATGCAGCGTCTTTCCAGCTGCTAAAGGAGCAGGTTGGAGAGGTATTGCACACGTTGACCGAGCGTGAAGGACGGGTTCTGCAACTGAGGTTTGGTCTGGAAGACGGTCGCAGTCGGACACTGGAAGAGGTCGGACGAGAATTCGGCGTCACCCGTGAAAGAATCCGTCAAATCGAAGCCAAGGCATTACGGAAGTTGCGCCATCCCACCCGCTCTCGGAAGTTGAAAGACTTCTTGGAGTAGGCAAGCACGCATAAAATAGGAATGAGCCCAGGTGGCATAATAACGAATCCATTGATGTTGTTACCTGGGCTCGTTTTTTTAGTAAACATCGTGCTCAATTCTGTTGTTCCTGCACAAATTACGGTGATACACTCGGCATATTCCGAGTTGGGGGGAGGCGTCCGTGACTGAATCGGCTATGCCCAAATGTTTGAGTTGTGATATTGGTAGTCTCGTCCCTCTTTCGGACTACGGCGGTCAAGGGGCTGCTGTCCATTACAAAGCCTGGGTCTGTATCAACCCAACCTGCGGGTTCAACATCAAGATTCGTAACGGCGATATCTACCTGAACGAACCTATTTCTCCAGGTAGTGCAAACACTCCCAGACCTCGCTAATTTTTTAGAAAATTCAAAAACTGAGCTCGCCCTACGGATTTTCGTTTGGGAATTTGGCTTCTGGCGGGGGGTGTGGCGGAGGTGGCATGGAAGCCGGTTACGATTATCTCCTTATCCATGGGCGTCTACAGCGACGTATTGCAAACTTCACTGGAATATTCCTTCTAGCCTTTGGATTTCTGCTGCTGGCGTCAGGTGGCGCATACTACGCCTATTCGGCCAACGCCAAATCCAACCTAGACGATTTAGCGGCAGTTGTTGGCCCGCGTGCGGTCAGTTCTATCACCGGCAACTCTGCATCCAACGTTAGTTTGTTCCCCGGCAAAGCAATTACGGCAGAGTCGTGGGACAACGTCTACGGCTACGAGCCGGCGTCCCTCAAACAACAAAACCTACTTGATGGCTTCTCGCCCATTGGCGAGTCCGGCGTGACTCTCACTGAAGTTCCTTCTTCCACCAGAATCCTGGTTCCAGCCATTGGCGTCGACTCCACGATCTCTGAACTCAGCATCTTGAACTTGGGGGACAGCCGGGCCTACGAGAGCCCGGATAACACGGTGGGCCACATCCCTGAATCGGCGAACGCCGGGGAGTCGGGTACCTCTTGGTTCTTTGGGCACACTGAAAGTCCCATCAGCAGAGAGGGATCTGTATTCTTCAATCTCCAGCTAGTCCCTGAGAAACTCCGAAATGGTGAAGACGTATTCATCATCACGGACAACGGAATCAACCAGTTTCTCTACCAAGCGACTACCAGCCAGGTGGTGCACCAAAACGACCTGACGTTGGACGCAACACCCGGCGCTGACATCAACCTAGTTTCTTCAGTGCCACGGTTCGTTTACGACCACCGTTTAGTGGTGTCAGGCGAGTTAGTCGCCCTCCGGTAAAAACCCAAAGCAAACGTCACCTAGATGTTGGTAACAAAAAGACCCCTCGCTGTTTCACCGGATGAAGCGAGGGGTCTTCTTGTTCTTCCCCAATAAGTGTCCTTGCGACTCTTGACTTGGGTGCCCCCGAGCAACGAGATTCTTCGGCTGCGGCCTCAGAATGACAGACTTAATCAGGCGGATAAGATGGAATGCGGAAGTTTTCCGGAAGTCGGTAGCGGATAGCCCCACCATCTCACAATGTCACCCTGAGTCCGCGAAGGGTCTCGTTTCCAATGGGAGAGCTTGTTGCATCTAGCAACTAGATTATTTGCCGACTGCTCGGGACGGCTTCAGAATGACAGTTTGGCCTTGGGAGCGTCGTTGAGCACAGGGCTAGGCATAAGAAAAAAGAGACGCCAATGAATGGCGTCTCTTTTGACTTTCCTACAAGTTGTCTAAATGGTTGGTTCGGCTGCTTCTTCGTCAATCAGGTGAATACGCAGCTTGCGGAGGCGGCGTCCTAGCATGGACACAACCTCTATGTGCAGACGGTCTGTCTGAACCACGTCCCCGGTTTGCGGTATTCGACCTAGACTGTGGTAAACGTAACCGCCGACGGTATCTACCTCAGTGGCCACGATGCTGGCGCCAAAGATCTCTTCTACGTTCTCGGTAGTAACACCAGGATCAACCAGAACTTTGCCATCCGCTTCATGAATTACCTGGGCGTCGTGGGACCGGGAGAACTCGTCTTCAATCTCGCCGACAATCTCTTCCAGCAAGTCTTCCATGGTGACCAGACCTTCGGTTCCACCGTATTCATCCACCACAATGGCAATCTGGGTCCGCCGTTCTTGAAGTTCTTCTAACAGGTCATCGATCCGCTTGGTCTCGGGGATGATGAATGCTGGGCGCACTAACACTCGCAGGGTGTCGTCCGACACTCCGGATGCCAGGGAAGCCAGGACGTCGCGGGCGTGGATGATACCCAGAATCTTGTCGATGGTTTCTTCGTAAACAGGTAATCTACTGTGCCCTCTGTTGACCATGGTTTCAGCCACCACACTCAGGGGTGATTCAGCCTCAACAACAGCCATGTCCAGACGAGGAACCATCACCTCTCGTACCGTGGTGACGTCCAGGCGTATGATGGAGCGGAGCATCTCACGATCGCGGTCATCTAGGCTGGTAAGTTCTTCGTCAGTGATGGCCGGTTCTTCATCTTCAAGCACCAGCGTGCCGTTGCCATTGGTCACTAGGCCATTTAGTCCGAAACTGCCGTTGGTGGACTTAGCGCCGAACCACGGGCGAGCCAGTCCGGGATAGCGTTTGGTGAGAGAGAGTGCCGACCGATCAATGCAAAAGAAGCCGACTAGAAGACCAATGGACATGAGCGAAATGAGCCACCAATCTGTGGTAGCAACGCTTTGTATCAGAGCGACGCCCGAGAGGATTACAGCGAAGAAACAAGTCGCTTTCAGCCAAAAGAGGAGCGGCTCGGAAAAAGCCAAGAAAATCTCATCCCTGCCGTTCTGGCCGGCAGGCCCACCCAAGCGAACAAAGCTCAGGTATGAGAAAAAAAGCGCAAATGCGATGAATATTATTGTTTGCGGTAAATAATATGTATCCAAATACCCCGCCCCCCGGTCAACCCACTTCTATGACAGTTTACCAATTACGCCTGTGGGAAGCGCCGCCGGGAGGTCAGTTGGAACCACCTATCTTTCCACTATTTTAGCAGGTACCCCGACCGCCAGTCTAGCCGATGGGACGTCTTTTGTGACGACTGCGCCCGCCCCAGTGATTGCGCCAGCGCCAATTGTGACCGGCGCAACCAGCATGGTGTCACACCCAATAAAGGCACCATCTTCCACAATTGTGCGTTGTTTATCCTTGCCGTCGTAGTTGCAGGTAACCGTCCCGGCCCCCACATTTACCTTGGCCCCGATGGATGCGTCGCCAATATATCCCAGATGCCCCATCACCGCCCCGGCGGCAAATCGGCTTTCTTTCACTTCAACGTAATTACCGATGTGAACGCCAGATTCCAGATAAGCACCGGGTCTCAGATGGCTGAAGGGACCAACATCAACCCCAGATTCCATGACTGCATTCTCCATCGCCGACGACGTGACGCGGCAGTCATCGCCGATGCTGGAATCTCGAACCACCGAACCGGGGCCAATCTCACAGTTCGCGCCGATGGATGTGTTACCCAGCAGAATGGTGTTGGGCAACAACACGGTATCCTGGCCCAAGGTCACACCTGTGTCGATCATCACAGATGATGGGTCAGATATGGTTACACCTTCCAGCATCCAGTGTTCGCGGATGCGGCGACGCTGAATATCTTCCAGGTTCGCAAGCTCCACTCGGTTATTGATTCCAAGGACTTCGGCGGGGTCGTTGGCCGGCAACGCTGCCACATTCTCTCCCTGTTCCACAGCAAGGGCTGCTAGGTCGGTCAAATAACGTTCCGGACCCTTGCCAGGAGTGATCCGCGCCAAGTTCTCCCAAAGCCAGTCGGCTTGGAAGCAATAAACGCCGGCATTCACTTCCACCGGTTGACCGTCTCTATTTAAGTCGTCTGAGGCTTCGATGATACCCATCACTGCTCGCTGGGAACCGTGGTCTCTGTTGATGCGACCCAGTCCATTGCTGTCTTGGACAATGCCAGAGAGGATGGACATAAGAGGGGCGTTCTCAACATGCCCGTTAATCAGGCCCTGCATCGATTCTTCGCTGACCAGGGGGGCATCCCCGCCAAGTACCACTATTTGTTTCGATTCTCCACGGAGTAAAGATGCCGCAGACTCCACCGCTCCGGCGGTTCCAGTCTTCGATGATTGAACGGCGTATTCGACGGAATCACCCAGCAAATCCTGCACCGCGTCCTGGTTGGCTCGAGAAACGACAACGACGATGCGGTCCACCCCCACTTTGCCCAGCAACTCCACAGGATACCGAAGCAATTCCTTGCCGCAAAAACGGTGCAGCACCTTGGGAGTCCGGGATTTCATCCTGACTCCCTCGCCGGCGGCCAAGATTATCCCTACCAAATCATCCATGTCGTTACCCCTGCCGTGATCCCATCAGATTGGTTATTGGGCCTGATTATACCAGCGGAGTTTGCTATGACTTACGTGCCACCGCAACCGGCGTCGCTCAGTAATTTGCACGCTGATTCACGTTGACAACACGCCTGAACCGGGGCAGAATGGCCCTGCTTCAGCTTCGCCCGCAACTTGCCTGTCACTTGGAGAAGAACACATGGATAAATCACAGATACCGTTTATATCGGCCACCGAATTAGCAGCCCTGATTAAGTCTAAAGCGGTCTCGCCCGTTGAGGCCACAGAGGCTTATCTAGAGCGTATTCCCCAGGTTGACGGCAAACTCAATTCCTACATCACCATCACTGGCGAAAGAGCCATGGATGACGCTCGTAAGGCCGAACAAGAAATCGTCGGCGGGAATTACCGTGGCCCGATGCACGGAATGCCTATCGCCATCAAGGATCAGGTCTACACCAAGGGAATTCTCACCACCGGTGGTTCTAGAATCCTGAATGACTTCATTCCGGACGAAGACGCCACGGTGGTCACCAAACTGAACGACGCCGGTGCGGTGCTGCTTGGCAAGCTGAACATGAGCGAGTTCGCCATGGGTGACTCCTTTGAGCATCCCTATGGCCGCCCCCATAACCCGTGGGACCTCGCCCGCAACCCAGGCACTTCCAGCAGTGGTTCCGGTGCGGCAACATCCGCATTCCTCTGCGCCACATCCCTGGGAGAAGACACTGGCGGGTCGATTCGCGGCCCGGCATCGTTCTGCGGGTTGGTGGGTATCAGACCATCCTGGGGTCGGGTCAGTCGACACGGCGTGCTGGGAGCATCGTGGTCTATGGACCAGGTTGGCCCAATCTCACGCACAGTCTCAGACTGCGCCATAACCCTGGCCGCCATCGCCGGACATGATCCCAAAGATGGCCAAACCTGGGACGTACCGGTGCCGGACTACCTGGCATCACTCAACAAAGGAGTGCGGGGTCTGAAGATTGGAGTCATAACTGAACGGGTCGAATACGAAGGCGTAGACCCGCAAGTGCGCGACCTAGTAGTGAAAGCGATTGCCCAGTTAGGTGACCTTGGTGCGGTAGTCTCTGAGGTTGAGATTCCATTAATCGCCCAATCCGCCGCTATCTCAACAGCAATAACCTACGGCGATGTCTCCGGGGTCCACCGTGAGGGCATTGACCAGCGTTTGCACGAATACGATTACAACATCCAGCTTCGGCTGTTGACAGGTGCCATCCTGCCGGCCCAGGCCCATCAGAAGGCCGTACGGCTGCGGCACATGCTCCGACAGCAGATATTGGACGCCCTGGAAAAGGTGGACGTCCTGGTTATGCCCACGTCATCAATCCCGGCTTCGCTAATTCCGGAGAAGGCTGGCGTCGAGAGCAAAGAGGCGTTCCTAGAGATGTTGGGTGGACGCCGAAGTTACACCGCGCCCTTCAACCTGGCCAGCACTCCGGCTCTGTCCATCAACTGCGGGTTTACCGTTGAGGGACTGCCAGTGGGTCTGCAGATTGCGGGCAAACCGTTTGACGAGTCCACTGTCTTCCAGGTGGCCGCCGCCTACGAACAGGCCACCGACTGGAGCTCCCGCCGCCCACCGGTGTAGCCTCCCTTGATCGGCAGCGTCCGTGCCCAATTCCAAAGGAGCAAAAATGCCAGAGCTTTATGAACTATCGGCGACGGAACTAGCCCGCCAAATACGTGAACGAATTATCACTCCGGTCGAGGTGGCACAATCGCTCTTGGACAGAATCGACGCCCTGGAACCCCAATTAGACGCCTGGGTCCGTGTTGACCGCGAGACAGTCCTGGCCGACGCCCAACAGCGGCAGGACGAACTGGAGAGTGGGGAGGAAACCGGTCCACTGCAAGGCGTCCCCATTGGCATTAAAGACATCTATAACATCGCCGGTATTCCCACCACTGCCGGTTCCAAGGTCTACGCCGACTACGTTCCTGACGAGACCGCCGTGACAATTAATCTGCTCCAAAAGGCCGGCGCGATTATGCTGGGTAAAACGGTAACCACCGAGTTCGCCTGTCTAGACCCTTCCCACACCAAAAACCCCTGGAATCCAGCGCACACACCTGGGGGATCAAGCAGTGGTTCGGCAGTGTCTGTTGCCGCCCGCATGTGTCCCATCGCCATGGGATCTCAGACCGTGGGTTCCGTGCTGCGACCAGCGTCTTACAACGGAATAGTTGGCCTCAAGCCCACCTACGGTCGTGTCAGTCGCCGCGGTGTGGTTCCGGTCAGTTGGTCTCTCGACACCGTCGGATGGATGGGCCGCACAGTGGAGGACATGGCCCTACTTTTGCAAGTGATGGCCGGGCCGGACGAAGAAGACCCAGTAGCTTCACGACTGCCCGCAGACGACTATGTATCTGGTCTGGAATCTGGCAAGCCACCGCGCATCGGCCTGATTACCACTTTATTCATGGAAGAGTCTGATGCGGAAACCCAAAAGAAAACCCGAGAAACCCTGGCCAAGTTCACTGCCGCCGGTGCAACCGTGGTGGAGCTGACGCTGCCGGAGAGTTTCAATACTGCTTTTGAGGATCAGTTGCTGATCATGGGCTCCGAGGCCGCAGCCTTCCACAAACCTATGTACGAAAAACAGGCACAGGACTACCGCCCCAAACTGCGTGAGATGCTCCGCCAAGGACTGGAGACCGATGCCGTAACTTACTCCAGAGCGCTGGAAAGACGGGTACGGTTCTCTGCTGATATGCGCGTTCTGGCAGACCAAGTTGATGTGCTGCTCACACCTTCAACTCCAACCGCGCCTCTGGCCGACCTGACAAATACCGGCGATACCCGATTCCAAGGCCCATGGACC
>DUCU01000031.1 GCA_012959605.1 Dehalococcoidia bacterium
GACGCCTATTCCAGAGTTGCGGCGATAGTTGAACAGCTAGCAGCCGGAGGGCTGATGCTAACGCCAACCGAGGAAGATTTGGCTGGGCCATTGGCCGGTGAGATTGGCAAGTACTATCAAGGCGCGTCCATTGACGCTAAAAAGAAAGTGCGCCTATTCCGGCTGGCCTGGGATTTAATTGGTACCCAGTTTGGTTCCCGGCAGACGCTATACGAGCGTTTCTTCAACGGCGACGTGGTGCAACTACGCCAACGCCGCTACGCCACCTACGACTACACGCGAGCCGACGCCTCGCTGGAGACATTCATGCGGGAAGTGGAAGGCGGGTAAGCCCCGGCCAGTACAGTCAAAATCCACTGTCACCCTAAGCCTGCGAAGGGTCTCGTTGCTCAGGTAAGTTCTGCCCATTAGTAAGGAGGTTTTGCGGCTGCGGCCTCAGAATGGCAGATTTGCGAAATGGCGGGTAGAGGGCCGAAACGAATTAGCCGGTGAACAGGTCCTTGACCTTTGTTAGGAAGGAACGAGTGCCGCCGCGTTCCAAGAACTTTGACCATGAGTCTTCGGCGGATTCGACTCGTTTGAGATCACTCACTCGTTGTTTCATCACGTCAAGGACCTTCTTTTCCTCGCCTGCGTCCAGCCAGTAGCCGTGCTCGTTCTTGCAGTGGTCGATGGGAAGGTCGTGGGCCCGGTAGTTGAAAGTCTCCATCACCTCGTTGCAATGGGGACAAGTGATGTCGCTCTCGCGTCGAGCGTACTCAATCATGCCCTTGGCATTGTCATCGTCCATGGAATGGTCTTCCAACTGGTCCATTTCATGGAAATCCAACCAGAGTCCCTTGCAGTCGGGGCAGTGGTCGATATCGATATCCTTGAATTTCTTTTCGTTGAGAGCAACATTACAACGTGGGCAGTTCAATCTAATTCCTCACTCGGGCTAATTTATTGCTCGGGTATTTGTTGTTTTTGGGGTGCTTCGCCAGGATAGCATAAGCCCCATTTTAGAGTAAGTTGGCGTCGCCAGATATTACGTAATTGTTGATGAATTGGTTGGGCTAGCCTAGCTGCCAGTGAACTTTGGTCGCCGTTTTTCCAGAAACGCCTGGATGGCTTCTGTCTGGTCGTTGGTGCCGCGCAGCGGATCGTTGGCCCGGTGTTCTGCCAGGATCACTTTGTTCAGGCTGGTGTGATGCACGTTGAACAAACCCTTAATCGCCTTGACGGCCAGAGGAGGGTTGGCGGCAATCTCCTGAGCCATCGCCTCCGCTTGGGCTATTAACTCGTCATCAGGGATAACATCGTTGACCAGCCGTTTTGATAGCGCCCACGGAGCGTCGTAAACACGGCCCGTAAAAGACATTTCAGCAGCGATTCCGGGTCCGGCCAGAGCAATCAGAATCTCTGAAACGCCGGCGTCCGGGACCAGTGACCGTTTGACGAACACCGACGTGAACCGCGCGCTCTCTGAAGCCAGTCTGATGTCTGATGCCAGGGCGATGCCCAGTCCGGCCCCGGCAGCCACGCCGTTTACGGCGGCTATGACTGGCTGCGGTATCTCCCGGAGATGCGGCGCCAGGCGCATGGTGATGGACGGCCCCGGATCTGGATTGTTGGGGTCTCGGTCTCCGCCCTCGGCCATCCGTCCTGGCATGTCGCCAACATCAGCGCCTGAGCAAAACCCACGACCAGCGCCGGTGATGATGACAGCTCTGATATCTGGAAACTCGCCGGCCAACTGGTCCAGGGTGTCGTGCAATTCCTGGGCCATTTGACGGTTCAGGGCGTTCAGCCGATCGGGACGCTGTAGGGTTATCACCGCCACGTTATCGCGGCGTTGTAAGTCTATGTATTCGAAGTTAGTGGTCGTGCCCATGTTGGTGTCCGTGGTGCCCATGGGGTTCCCTCCTGGGGTGTTCTAGTTGTTCTCGGGCAATCTGCGCACCCCGAAATAGGGCAGACAATTTGGCCCGAGCGATGGGCTGGGTCAAGGGCACCAAGCCACAGTCCGGCGCAGCCATCAGCTTTGTTGGGTCATGGTGCTTTGCTGCTTCCAATAGACGCTGGGCGATGGCTGAAGAGTTTTCTATCTCTGGGTTGGCGTTGTCGATGCAGCCAAACAGGATAATCTTGGACGGGCAGAGTTCCAGCAGGGCTGGGTCCAACTGCGGGGCTTGGAATTCTAGAGCCAGTTGGTCAATCTCAGATTTCTCCAGTTCGACTAGTAACTTCGGGTAGCTGGGTGTAATTGGCCTCGGCACGCCGGGCATGGCGTAGCTGTAACACACATGTACTGCTGTTTGGGCGATAAGACCGTCAGCAGCGCGGTTCAGGGCTTCTATGCCCCACTCGGCCACTTTATCCGGATAGCGACTGAACACCGGCTCGTCAAACTGGATCACCGCCGGGCCGCGGGCGTCCAGGGCTTTGGCCTCTTTGTTGATTGCATCGGCCACGGCCATGGCAAAGGATCGTTCGTCGCCGTAATGGTCGTCAAAAATTGAGTCAACCACGGTCATTGGGCCGGGCAGTGTGACCTTTACTGGCGAGGTGGTCTGGGTCAGCAGGAAGGTTAGGTCGTCCACCACTATCGGGCCACGCCATTCCACCGGACCGATGCAGCGTCCCACTCGGGCGAGTCGGCGTCCATCGCGAATCCATTTCTCGGCCAAGGTCTCATAATCGATGCCGCCCAGCTGGGAAGTGATATGGGTCAGGTACGATTTGCGGCGTTGCTCCCCGTCGCTGATAACGCGGACGCCAGCCGTCTCCTGGTCGTAGATTGCCAGTCGTACTGCGTCGTTCTGTGCTTCGTGCAGTTCTTGGCCCGAGAGCAGCCAATCGGCTCCACCGCCGTGGTGGTCTGATTCCTTGGCGTCCATCGCTGCTTGGCGATAGAGCCACGGCGGTTTGGGCATGCTGCCCACGACTGTGGTCTCAAATGGTTCTGTCATCTAGGATAAAACTCGGCGGAAAAAGTCTAATGCGTTTCCACCCACGATCTTCTTGATATCTTCGTCTGAGTGACCTCTGCGAATCAGACCTCTGATGATGTTGGTGCCATCAGCGGGTGACTCCAAGCCGTTCAAGTAGGGCGCTGGCATTTCGTTCAGGTCGCGGCCCAGCATGTAGTGCTGGAACATCATATGGTCGCCAATGACAGTGTCGGTGCCGACTCCCACGTGGTCAACGCCGACCAAGGTGACCATGTAGTCGTAATGGTCCAGGACGCATTCAATGTCCTGTTCCGGATCGTCGCTGAGGGCGTTGGGCACGGCTGTGATGCAGACCAACCCACCCTTGTCGGCGCAGGCTTTTAGTTCTTCATCTTTGCGAGTGCGTTTGTTCGGGCGCAGGGTATAGGAGGCGTTGTGACTGAATACCACCGGAGTCTTGGAGAACTCGATCGTGTCCATCACCGTGGGCGTGGAGGCATGGGAAAGGTCAATGGCCATGCCAATGTCATTCATGCGGTGAATGACTTCAATGCCAAATTCGCTCAGCCCGCCGGGGTTGCGCTCGTACATGCCGTCGCCGATGTAATTCTTGCGGTTGTACGTGATGCCAGAGAGCCTCACGCCCATAGCGTGCAGTTGGTCCACTCGCTCAAGGCGGTTACCGATGGGCAAGTGTTCCAACGTTGGTAGAAAACCGATGTTGCCGGACTGCTTAGCCGCCATAATCTCGTCGGCGTTGCCCACTCGGACCACGTCTGGCTGGGCTGCTACGTCGGCCAGCATCATGCCTACTTCGAGAGTAACGTCGTCATATTCCACGAACGACATCTCAGTGGCGTTCTGCAATGCGCCAAAAACGTTGGAAGTGGTAACGGTGGACCAGCCGCCGTGTTTCACTGCTTCAAAGCCCCAGTGGTAGCGGTTGGTGCGGAGGAAGTCGATGAACCGGTCCATGGCTTCGGGCAGCACAAACGGGTGCTGGTGCACGTCAATCATGACCGATTCTTCGGCCAGACCCTCAAACCGAGTTTCTTCCTGTGCGTTCAGTGGGACCTTGGACGACGGAACTCGTCCAATTTCTGGAGACATCAAGAAATCGCGGATACTTGTCATGCTTCCCTCGCAAGGCGGATAGGCAAAAATGGAGACATCGCAACGGGGTTTGCCTAGGGCATCTCTAGTGTTTCCTAGAGTCTCAGAGTGGCTTGGAGTGTAGGTGAGGCGAAGAATGGAGTCAACGTGGGAACCGCGAGGTATCAGCTAGTTCCAATGGAGTTAATTTAATGAGATTGAGGTTCCGGCGCCTTGGGTTTGTTCATTGACCAAAAAAGAGGCCTTGTCGCGGCCTCGGGACGTTTCAATGTCAGCGTCGAACCTCTGGCCACCCATGGTGCCAATGAGTTCGTAGCGCTGCTCGGTGAAGAGTCGGCCTTCATATTCAGACCCTTTGACGTTTCGTTCTGTTTCACCGGCCAAGAACATCTCCACGGCTTGGATCATGAGTTCTTGGAATTCATCTGTGTTCAGATATGAAGAGGCCTTGAGGAAGACGTAGCCCCAACGTAAGCCATTGTGCTCCAGCATCTAGGTTGATTGCTCCTGTGTTTGGGGGGCACCCATGCCAATTTGCAGCACAACAATGGAGACCAATGCGGTGCCCAAGCAGAAAAATCCTACAGTAGAAAAGCTGCCCAAAGCAAGGAACGCCCCGCCAAGCGCCGCTCCGCCCACGCCTCCCAGTTGGTTGCTGGCACCCAGCATGCCTACGGCCGTGGCTTGGTTGCTACTCGATATTTCAGTGCTAATTGCCAGGAACGTTGGCCAGCCGACGCTGATGAAGGTGATGCCGATCAGAGCCACCCCGACTGTTCCCCAGGCCGTTAGGTCAATGGAAAACACGAGCAACGACGCTAATCCACCGCCGACGGCGCAGGCGGCCACTACCTGGGCTCGCCGGTTCATCGCAGCCACAGAACCAGCCATAGTGCTGCCAATCACAACTCCGATGCCAACTATGGCCAACGGGATGGCGGTCTGGCCCAGACTCATGCCGTGTTCACTGATGAGATAGGCCGCTAGGTAGCTGATGGTGGCGTAAAAGGCCATGCGCTGCAACAGGTTAGCCATCAGAGTCGTTCGGAATAGGCTGATGTTGGCCATCTGTTTGTATCGGGAGATAAACGAAAATGACCCCTTGGTGGATACCGAGGTTTTGGGGAACCAGAACCACTGGAGCACTGCGCAGCCAAGGAGCAAGAATCCATGCACTAGGAATGGGAGCCTCCAACCACCGGCGCTGGCTAACACCGCAACCATCGGCACCCCAACCACCGATGACAAAGATGCGACAGCCATCAGAAAACCAAAGGCCTGAGCCCTTTTTGCAGCGGGCAAAACGTCGGCCACAGCCGCCATGCTGTTTGGTGGGATCATCCCGCCAGACAAGCCCGTGATGACGCGAAGTCCCAACAAAACCCCGAAACTGGGCGAAAAACTAGACGCGATGATGCTGACTGAAAGCAGGGTCATCCCGATTACCGCAACCGGACGGCGTCCAAATGAGTCTGAGATTGGCCCCACGGAAATCACCGAGACCGACCAGGCGCCAAAGGTCACCGCAGCCAACTGTCCTGCTGCCGCCACTGAGACATCGAATTCG
>DUCU01000032.1:0-16761 GCA_012959605.1 Dehalococcoidia bacterium
GGGTCATCCCACTGCGGGCGTGCGGGTCCAATTTGAAACGTGCATCGACGACTACGGGGAGCTTTGGATTGACGGGGCTTGCGACCGCCACCGCGGCGCGGTGCAGGGTTTCAACGTGCCCCAGAGGGTGTTGATGACAGAAGAAGTTACGCCGGGCGAGCAGCACACCATCGCCTTGTTGGCCGCCAACGGGCCAATGGCTGCACCTGGTGGTGCGGTCTTTGTGCGCTACGCCAACCTAGCCTTTGAGTGGCGCGAACCTGGGTATTAAACCCGGTCTGAACTCTAAGACATGGGTTAGTTAATCAGGCTAGCGGAGTCTTTGTGGCGGCGACGGACGCGGGTCTTCTTCGTCGTCGTCATCATCGTCGTCATATCCTAAGACGCTATCTGAAGCCTCAAAACCCATTGCTTCGAGATCGATACGTAACTTGCGACAGAAGATTTCGGTGCTCTCGTTGACTGGCAACGTAATCTCCACCATCCCGTCGGCCACTCTATGAATGGAGCCGGGGTCTTCTTTCGTAAGTTCGACCCGTACCGACTCTCGGTGAATCCCCAAGGCGTCAGTCACGTCGAAGATAGCCGCCATGTCTTCCATACCTATTAGCTCTTCAGCCATCACCCTTCTCTCAGAATAGTTTTCCAGTGACAGTAATCGTTGCCTGGCCGTTCGATTCTACTTAAACCTTCAGCCTGGCAGAATAGTTTTCCAGTGGTAGTGATCAATCCTCAGGCGGCCACTTGGTGCCGCCCTGAAGGGGCAGGTCCTCTGGTTTACCGGCCAGGGCATCGGCAACCAAGCCGCCAAATTCTTTCAATATGACTTCGCCCCAGGCCCTGGCGTGCTCCACTCGGTAGGCGTTCCGGCGGCCTCGCTTGGCCTGCCTAGCCTCGGCTTCGTCCATCCCAGCCGTCTCTTGGTCGATGGTCTCATCCATTGCATCAATCGCTGGCACCAAAGTGTTCGCGGTCTCGATGAAACGGACTTTCTGGTTCATATCCTGGTCCATGACCACAAAGATGGGCACTGTGCCCGCGCGGTGCTCAGGCAAGAGACTGTTGCTCAGTTCCAATTCATCGTCTCTGTTGAATACCTGCAACGAGATGTTCGGGATGCTGTCTGCCAGCTTAAGAATAACTGGGGTAGTGCTCATGGCGTCGCCGCACCAATCTGCGGTGAAAACGGCCAACTTGATCGGCTCACTCAGGCCGTTGAACAGGCTTAGTGAATCTGTCGGAACCTGAACCGCCTCGTAGATAGACACAAACGGGTCTTTATTGACCTTAATTTGGTCAATGTACTGCTGGGTGGTCATACCCTGGTCGAATTTCTCCTGGGTTAGCTGCGTTTCCTGCGTGGATGCCACTACTGCCACCCCCCGAGTTGAATATTACGCGGCTAGTTTCTCAATATTGGCCGCAGTTGGCAATGGGCTATGCAAAACTAAAGCGGCTCGACGTTTTCCGTAGCTGGGTGCCATGCTAGAATTGGTCATCCGTTCTTCGTCCGTTCAATAGGCTGTCAACTCCGAAAAACCAGCCATTTTCCACGACCAATCCAACACGAACGATCAGGGAGGCTCCAACTTGGCCGGTGAAGCCAGCAGCCCCTTTTTAAAATACGCCCTCTTCTGTAGAGACACCGCAGAAGAAGACGGCGGAGACCTAACGCTGAAAGGCATTGTCGACCTGTTTGAACTGCCAGAACCAGACGGTTCTGCCGACCCGGATAACCCGGTGCTGGCCACCGTGGATTTCAACCTGGCCTTCTGCATCGGTGGGGTTGATCCCGGAGACCACTACCTGTTTGTGACTCTGAAGACGCCTGGCATCCCGCTGGACACGCCTCCAGCCCAGAAGGTGGAGTGGGAGGAAGGGATCTTATTCCAGCGGTGGATTAAGACTTTCCGAATTCCCGTACAGAAGCCAGGAATCCATTCTGCCGCCATTCTCTTTGACGGCATTCCACTGGGCGAGGCTACATTCTTGGTGCGGTTCACCGAAAAATCAAACGACACGGACTCATAACCTGGTCCCAGACCTGTTTGTCTCGGTTGAATCCCCTTTAAGGCCTGTCTATAATTGATACGAGCCTAGGAGCGTTCTAGAAACTTCGAATAAACGCTCGAGAAACGTGCAAGGAATGGAGCTAAAAGTTGGCTAATCAGACTGGCAAACGCTACGTATGCGGCAAATGCGGTTCCGAGTTCATCGTAACCAAGGGTGGAGACGGCGCTATTGCATGCTGCCAAACCCCCATGGAACTCAAGTAACTAGCAAAACCCGACATATCCCTGAAATCATTTTCAAACCCCTGGGGAGGACCTCTAAATGGCCAACCAATTAGGCAAACGATACGTCTGTGAGACCTGCAACAGTGGGGTGCTCTGCACCAAGAGCGGCGACGGCGAAATCCTCTGCTGCGAAAAAATCATGGAGATTCAAGAACCCAGAAAACTCCCCTCCTCCGACTAGGCGCCGCCACAGGCGGGTTTCCATATTATTGCGTTGATGCAAAAGGCCTTCCCCATCCCGGGTGGGCCCTTTATTTTTTGGATCCTGAGATTGAGTTCTTAAGACCAGCGGGGCTGAACCTCCAGCGGTATGTCGAAGAGATGCTTCCCCAGTTGTTCACGAACTAGGTCTGGGGCGCTTACCGCGTGTAGGGTGCCCATGCGGGCGTCGCGGTAGTAGCGCTCAAAGTTGCCGGTTTCGTAGAGGCCGTGGGCGCCTCGGACGGCAAAGAGTCGGTCAACCGCCTTTTGTGCATTTTCCCTGGCCACCAACCCGGCCATCTCAATTCTGGCAGCGTCATCAGGGACAAAATCCTCGCCAACAGTGGCCTTGGCCATGATCTTGCGGACTTCCTGAACCAGCAGAGCGCGACCAGACTCGATGGCCATTGCAGCGTCGGCCACGGCAAACTGGTTGCCGGGCATACTGCTCCTCGGCTTGCCGCCCAGCGTCATGCTGCGCGCCTTGCCAAACTCTATGGTCTCGTCCAAAGCAGCTTGGGAGATGCCCAGCATCATGCCCGACATCCAGACTCTGGCTTTAGTCGGCACTTTAAGGGCTGCCGGGCCGTTGGGCAGCCACGGCTGATAACTCAGCGGACGGTTGTCCACCGGGGCCATGTCTTCAGGAACAAACACCTGGTCTAGCACCACGTCATGGGTCATAGAGCCACGGGCAGCCATGGCCATCCAAGTTTCATCAATAGTCAATCCAGGTTGGCTGGTGGGCATCAACAACCACCGGTTATAGGCCGCAGGGGGCTCCGAGCCCTTGAAGTTGGGCGGTGGCCCCGGAACCATGGTGCTGAGGAACATCCAAGTGGAGATGCTGGACCCGCTGACGAACGGCCAACGGCCCGAGGCGATAAATCCGCCGGGCGCTGGGTTGGTATCACCGCCAGGGATGGCGGCATGGGAGATCAGCGAACCGTTTTCCACCACGTCTTTAATTAGCCAATGGGACGCCTCTCCCATCAGGCCCATGGACCTGGTGCACAGCACAGAATGGTTGCCCATGAGCCAGGCGGTAGAAGCGCAAGCGCCCCCGATCAGTTCGTAGAGGGCAACCTGGGTCACCAAGTCAGCCTCAGTGCCGCCCTGTTCTTTGGGAATGGCGACGGTCAACAGACCGGCCTCGTGCAAGTCCTGGATGTTTTCCACTGGCACCCGGCGGGTTCGGTCGGTCTCCTGAGCGCGCCCGGCAATTCGCAGTGCGGCCTTTCGAGCCGCTTCTACCAGGTCTTGGCGCGGCTCAAGCATTTGCTGCGCCTGGTCTTTTTTTGCCACCATCGCCATTCCTCTCCAAAACTTGGGTCACTTGCCAGAAGTTAATACTTAAGTAACCAGCCTAGGGAACCAACATAGCTCTGGTGATTGGGGTTTGGCTCTGATCCCACTCTGCCTGGGCGAACGCTTCATTGACCTCGTCAAGCGGGAACGAGTGGGAAACGATCTTGTCGAAGGGTAAAACGTCCTGTTTGCGTACCAAGAAGTTCAACAGTCTGGGCAGCAGTTCCGGCTTGTACATGAGAGAACCGATGATGTTTTTGCCGGTGAGTAGTTTGGAGGGGTCGATGGACACCTCTTTCCCTCGGACGATATCGCCGATCTCCACAAAAGTGCCGCCGTTGCTTAGCATATCGATGCCTTCAGCCAGCAGTTCGGCCCGGCCCACAAGCTCCATCACCACATCAGCGCCGCGCCCGTCGGTCAATTCCCTGACCCGACTCAGGCGTGTCTCGGGCGTGTTGAACTCTTCGATATTGATGGTATGGTCGGCGCCAAATTCCTCGGCGAGTTGTAGGCGATTGTCTAGACGGTCTATGACGATGACTCGGTCTGCCCCCATCTCTTTGGCCATGGCTGTGGCGTGGAGGCCCAGACCACCGGCGCCTTGGATTACAACGTAGTCGCCTTCTCCGGCCTGAGCCCTAATCAGGCCGGTGGTTACCGTGCCCATGGCGCAGTTCACCGGCCCCAAGATATTGTCGTCCAGCTCGTCCGGCACCTTGAAGAAGGGATGTCGGTTTGGCAAGTACAGGTAATCGGAGTAGGTGGCGGTGAAGTACGGCCACACTCCGGCGGCGGGGTAGTTGCGGTTCATGCACCAGTTGGTGTTCCCCTTGAGGCACTGGCGGCAGTGATAGCAGGGGAAAACGGCAGCATAGATTACGCGGTCTCCCTTCTGGATGGGCGCTCCGGCGGAATCGGTCTCCACGCCTTCGCCCAAGATCTCAACAACGCCGGTGCCCTCGTGGCCCATGGCCCGTCCCGTGGGAGGCAGGGGCAGGTTCTGTTGGGTCTGGTCGCCGCGCCAGGTGTGGAGGTCAGAGCCACAAACACCGGCTTGAGTCATGCGTAGTATGACTGAGCCTGGAGCAGGCTCCGGAACTTCATACTCTTCAATCACAAAAGGCTTGCCGTATTCCTTGCAAACTACCACTCGACCTTTCATACGTTCCTCCTACAGGAAACCCTCTTCAACCAAACTATAGCCCGCAACAATATTTCGGAATATCAACTGGGTATCACGAGCCCTGAAAGACGCCGGTAACATACCACACCGCAAGGGAATCAGTAACTGCGTTTAGGCAATTACTGTCACCAGCGATTTTTTTAGTGTCTTTCTCGTAATACTTTCTATTTCAGATATATTAGCTGCTATTATATATTAGTTATTAAGTAAGTATTGATTAGCAAAATGCCAATTGGAATAAACGTGTTCAAAAACAAGTCTGGCCGCTGGTTCGGAGTTGCCAGCCTGTTAATCGCCCTGATTCCATTGGCCATCGCGCCATTGATTTTCGGTGTGTTGGGGATAGCCGTCGGATGATCGCGGTGGCAAAGGGAAACCAGTACCTGGGCATGTTGGGAGTAGTCAGCAGTGCGGTGCTAGGCTTCAGCGGCTATTATTTTGCCGCAAACCTTCTTGCCTAAACCCTACCCCGCTAATCACGTTTGTTGGCGCAGGTTTTCAACCCGTTGGTTGATTGGGCAGACGTGCCGGAATACGGTGGTAAATTCCCTCGGGATATTTGTGGTTGATGTTTGATCCGTTGCCTATTTGGAAATGGTCTGTTTCAAGCAGGGCGGGTTACAAACCCGCCCCTACAATATGAAACTATAATGCGGTCAAATATAAAGGGACACCACCATTCCGTGTCCCTTTATAAGTACTTTGCCTGTTTGAACTTTGGTCAGCCCCTCAGAACAAGCACTGGTCCGGCGGCTTGGCGCACTACAGTGTCGGCCACGCTGCCCATCAACCAACGGCTCATCCCGGATCGACCGTGGGTGGTCATTGCCACCAACGCGTCCGGATACTCGTGGGTCAGGTCTACAATGGCCCTGGAAAGGTCTCCGTAAAGCACCTTGCTCTCAACATAGGAACTCCCTCACCCCGTATCTGGTGGGCCAACATATCCAATTCGTCACGCTCTGATTGTCTCCTGGCGTCACTCGCACCAACCAGAGTTTTGCGTCCAATCCTTTAGCTAGCGCCAGGGCGTGGGGCAAAATGAGCTCCGCCCGTTCAGACCCGTCCAAGGGGACGATGATGTGGTCCATGGAACCATCTAGAATCGCATCTTTATGCTCAGTATGGATGATCAACAGCGGCGTCTTTACAGAATGAAGAACCTTGTCCGTGACACTCCCCATAACCCACCGACCAACGCCAACGCGTCCGTGGGTGGCCATGACAATGAGGGTGCCTGCCACCTTTTTGGACTCTGAAATTATGTGTTGCGCTGGAATGCCACAGCGATGATTATCCCCATTTAGGTGAGTTTCCGGGTGATCGGGCTCATGCATCACTGCCACCGCTGCCACTCCGGCAGATTCCAGGTTTGTCTTAGCCGTTCCCAGCGAAGTCATCACTTTTCCCCGGTAGATTTCTGAATTTTCGCTACGGCCTTGGTACAAAAAGAGTTCGGGGTAAAAGTACTCCGGTTGGAAATTAAAAACTCGGAACAACTCGACCTTGGCGTCCACTTTTCGGCCCAGGTTCCTCACGTACGGAAGAACTCGATCTCCCGTACGTGAACCATCCAAAGGAACCAATATTCGCCTGTACATCTGATTTCTTCCTTCCTGATTGCATGCCAACCTACCAAACACTTGCATTCTAAATTCCATCCCTTCATCCCAACATGGTCATGCGGCACTGTTTGGACGGTCAAAAAGGTCTCAATCGCCGGGCCACATGGGGCACATGCACCGGTTTTTGCCGAATATCTTAATACCGCTTTTGCAACGGCGATTTTGACACCCAATTTGGTCGCTGCTAAACTCGCCCCAATCTTGCTGGGAGGCTGAATCATGCCCGCTAGAACGGGGCAACAATATATCGACCACCTATCAACGAACCCCGCTGAGGTCTGGATTGGCGGCGAGAAGGTGGACGACGTTACCACCCACCCCGCCTTCCGGAACGGAGTGCGCTCCCTGGCTGCCCTCTACGATCTGCAGCACAACCCTGCCACCGAAGACGCAATGACCTTCAAGTCGCCGTCATCCGGAGACTCTGTCGGGCGGTCTTTCATCATCCCCAAGACCATTCAAGACTTGGTTGATCGGCGCGAAATGATGACCAATTGGGCATGGGAAAGCTGCGGCATGATGGCTCGCACGCCAGATTTTCTCAATTGCGGTATCTCAGGGTGGGCTGGCTCGGCAGAATATTTCTCCGCTAATCGACCAGAATTCAGAGACAACGTTCTGAACTACCACACCTATATCCGCGAGAATGACCTAACTCTGACCCACACCCTGGTCAACCTGCAGCGCAGCCGCAATATCTCCATCTCGGACCGGCTCGAAGACCGGGTAGCACTGACCGTGGTGAAAGAGACCGATGCCGGAATAGTGGTGCATGGCAGCCGCATCTTGGCCACATTGGGACCGATCTCGGATGAAATCGCCGTCTACCCAACACGAACCCATCTACTGGGTGATGAGGCCAAAAAGCAGGCGTTCTCGTTCGCCCTGCCTTGCGCCACGCCAGGCATGAAGTTCATGTGCCGCGAGAGCCTCGACTATGGCCGTTCAAGCTTTGACCATCCCCTGGGATCTCGATTTGAAGAAATGGACGCTGTGGTGTTCTTCGACAATGTGTTTGTGCCCTGGGAACGCGTTTTTCTGTTGGGTGACGTGGAGATGGCCAACAAATTTGCCGCCGCGACCCAGTCCACCTCCCACACCGGCCACCAGGTGGTCAATCGCACGGTGGTCAAGACCGAGTTCTTATTGGGCCTGACGTCGCTCATGTGTGAGACCTTAGGCTCAACCCAGGTCCCACACGTTCAGGAGCGGATCGGTGAAATTATAGTCAATCTGGAGATGTTGAAAGCCTGCGTGCGGGCTGCGGAAGCTGACGCCCAATTGAATGAATGGGGCATGATGTGCCCGTCATTTGGCCCGCTCACCGCCGCAAGGACCGTCTTCGCAAACAGCATGTACCCCCGGATGGCTGAGATCGTACAACTGCTCGGCTCCAGCAGCCTGATGGTCCTACCGGCGGAGTCCGACTTCCATTCCGAGATTGCCCCGGAACTAGAACGTTACCTGGCTACCGAGACCGCCGGAGCAAAAGACCGTGTGCGCCTCTTTCACCTGGCATGGGACGTGGCGTGCAGCGCCTTTGGTGGCCGGCAGATCCTTTACGAACGCTTCTTCGGCGGAGACCCAGTGAGAAATACCATGCTGCTCTACCAGGGCTACGACAAAACAAACGCCATGGACCGAGTGCAACGCTTTTTGGAGCGAGAGGGCTGACAGTAGCCCTGGTTTAGAATCGGACCCTTGGAATTATGCCGCTGAAACGGTATAGTATTCTGAACGTAAATTATCACAATCGGAATCGAACCATATTCATAGCGCCCCGGTATTTAGGGGAAAGTTAGGAGGACTGACATGCCAAAACCTGCAAAAATCGGCCACTTGGTTATCAACGCTAAAGACCTTACCGCAGCCACCAAGTTCTACACCGATGTAATCGGTTTCGAGATTGCTCTCGAGCGCCCTGGCTTTGGGACTTTCTTGACCGCTGGCGAGAACCACCATGACCTGGCCATCTTCCAAGCCCCAGAGGGTGCCGCCGACACCTCAGACGGTGATGTTGGCCTAAACCACATGGCAATTCTCGTGGATGACTTCGAAACATTGACCGAGTACTGGCACAAGCTACAGGGTCACTTTGACAGTGCCGAGATTCGGACAACCGACCACGGAATGACCAAGAGCATCTACATCAAGGACCCGGAAGGCAATGGCATTGAGTTGTATTGCAACTCCCAGGAAGACCCCGCCGAGGGTTTGGCCGTGATGCGCAACCCGGAGCGGAAAAACACCGAGTTGGTCTTCAACTAACCCGGCAGTTTTATCGACTGACTATGAAAAGGCCCCCGGAGATTCCGGGGGCCTTTTTTGCTGCCCTGGTTGATCATCTACCTGGTTAAACGTCTGAAATATGAGACTCACGTCATGTAGAATTATGGAAGCTGATAACTACGCCTAAAGGATCTAATGGTCAACAGTTCATCTAACTCTAAGAACAATGAAAACTCGCCGATTCTGGCTGCTGCTTTGGACTTGGACGGCACCTTGATCGGCCCTGACGAAAAGATAACCCCAGCGGTACGCGAAGCCGTGATGGGGTTGTCAAAAAGAATCAAAGTATTCATTGCCACTGGGCGGGAGCCAGCCGACGCACTGAATTACTCCAAAGAGCTCGGCCTTACGACCCCGCAGCTCTGCGACGGCGGCGCAAATATCCTGGACCCGGTCCGTGAGATCTCGGTCTGGACTGCACCGCTAGGACCGGCCAACGCTGAGTTGGTGGTGACCAAGCTCCGGGAGGTGGGCGCAGCGTTCGTCGCCACACATGACAACGGCACAGCAAGCACCTTTGACGATGTTCCGAACTGGGACCTGATACGAGTGTCGGCGCTGGATATGGATGAGACCACCGCCGATATTTTGGCCGCCCATTTCAGCGACAACAAAGACATGTACGTCGTGAAGGCCATTCTGCCCTACAACGGGCTGTGGGCTGTGGATTTCACGCTGGCCGGCGTGGACAAAGCAGCCGGCATCTCACGCGTCGGCGAGACCCTGGGCGTGGACCCCGCCAACATGGTGGCCATCGGCGACAGCTACAACGACCTGCCGATGCTAGAAATCTGCGGGTTTAGCGTCGCAATGGGAAACGCGCCACCAGAGGTCAGGGCCGCTGCTGATTTCGTAGCGCCTTCGGTTCAAGAAGACGGGCTGGCCGTAGCGATAAACGAGTACGTGCTGCCACGGCTGTAAGGTCTACTACACCATCCTGTAGGGGCGGGTTTGTAACTCACCCTGCTTGGGTAATGCACTCTTAATCTCGTTCGCGATAATCCCCCCGCATGGTTGTTTGAGACAAATTTATCTCCTTTGCTCGGAATTATTTAACGACAGACAGGGCGGGTTGAGAACCCGCCCCTACAAAAAACCCTCCAGCCCACCTCTAGTAGTCGTATTACAAAAACAATTATCTTTGCAATCTGTGCCGTTAAGGCAAATTTATCTGCTTCGCTGACGATTGGTTCACGACAAAAAGGGCACGGTGATTACCGTGCCCTTTTTGTCGTTCTGACGATGTGTTGTTGAACTAACGCAGGCCCGGCACAACCTCTTTGCAGAAGAGGTCGATTGAGGCGGCAACCTGCTCGCGGGGTATTAGTCCGCCAACGTTGGTCTCGGCTACGATGCCGGATAGCCCCAATTCTGCAGTGATTTCCTTCAGTTGGCTGATTACGCTATCGGGGCTGCCGTAGGCCAGGCGATCTCGGATTAGGTCCTCATAAGTAATAGCGGCGAGGGCGACTCCACGCGCGGCCCGGTCTTCTGAAGCCACTGCACCGGCGTTGGACGCTGACAGGGCAAAATTCTGAGCCATGCGCCGGTAAGAACGCATGGTGCTTTCTTCGGCTTCTGCGTAGGCTGTTTCTTGGGTCTTTCCTAAGTAGATAGGAATTCGCAGGTAAACGTCGCCGTTGCCAGCGTGACCAGCTTCCCGCCAAGCCTCTCGGTAGGTCTCTAGCAGCACGACTAAATCCGGGCGGTTCAAACCTCGCAGTCCCACAAATATGGGATAACCTAGTTTGCCCACCTGGGGGAAGGTCTCCTTGGTGGTGGCGGCCATCCGAATCGGCGGGAAAGGCTGCTGAACGGGTTTTGGAATCACGCAAACGTCGTGTAGCGTGTAGTACTTACCTTCGTAGGAGAACTTCTCGTTGCTCCATGCGGCCAGGATGATCTCCAAGTTCTCTTGGAATCGTTCTCGGCTCTCAGCGTAAGGGATGTCATATCCCTCGTAGGCCCTCATGAACCCACTGCGTCCGATACCAAAATCCACTCGCCCGTGGCTGATATGGTCCAGCGTGGCAATCTCTTCCGCCATTCTCACTGGATGGATCAGTGGCAATACGTTCACGCCCACACCAATCCGGAGACGCTCCGTGCGAGCCGCAATGGCCGAGCAGATAATCAACGGAGTGGAAACCACCGAGGGTATTCCGCCACCCATCGGGTCCAGTGGGTCCTTGGGCGCGGCAAAGTGGCGTTCCGCCAGCCATACACCGTCCAGGCCGCCTTTCTCAGCTAAGTCCGCTATAGCAAAGGCTTCGTCAAAACCCTCCTCTATCGAGTGGCCATAGCGGTAATCACATTCCATTACAAGACCGTAGTGCATCGTTCCTCCTGTGGTTGGGTGGCCCGGATAATTTGCTTGAGCCACCAACTATTAATCAATCTTTCTTAGATCAGCGCTTGGTCTATCCCCAGAGAGCCGCCACCCTAAACGCCAATTGGGTATGTGACTCCCTCACGTCTACTATCTCTGCGGGAACGTCGCCCAGAATCCCCAAGGCGATGATCCAATTCAAAATCTCGTGGTCACCTGAATTTTGCAGTTCTTCTGGAGTGAGTTTGGCCAGTTCGCTGCCCTTGCCCTCTCGCACCAACTCCAGGTAACGTCGGTCGGTGTCCAGGTCAATGGCAGAGCAATCGAACTTATGGGCCAAAAAACTGTGCGACCAACTAGACGATGCAACCACCGCCACCCGTTCAGTCCTGGTATCCAAGAACCGTCGTATCGCCTGGCCAACTTCGTAACAGCGCCGCGCGGTGGGCCGGGGCGGATAGTCGGGGCCAGCTTCTTCACCATAGCAGTTCACAAACAACGGTAGCAGGGGAAACTTGCCTTCCGGGTCAAGGTAGACCAATGGGTTAATGATCGCGTGGGCCAGACCCCATTCCCAGCCGGTCAAAGCGCTGGATGAGGACATGTCGACGCCGTCACGAATCAGGGAATTCCGCAGGTCTCTGGAAAAATCTGCGGGACATATAAAGCTGAATTTAGTGTTAGCGGCGGCGTCCCAACTGTTGTTGTTGCCGCCCATATTCTTGAAGGGGTAACCGTCCACTTCGCTGCCAGTGTAAAGGCAGAATGGAGGCAGGTTATCCTGTTTGAAGTTCTCGGACTGGTCATCGCCAATGACCAATAAAACGTCGGGGTTCCACTCATGGAGTCGATCCCGCATCACCTGGAAGGCGTCCACGATCTTCTGCTGGTCCAGGCGATCTTGGGTTAGGCCGTTGTCATCGCCCAACGCCTCGATGAGTTGGGGCGGAGCTTGAAAATTTGGGTTTCTCCCAAATATTCGCTCACGGCTCTTGTGCCAGACCTCTGGTGGAGTGAGAATGATGGGTCCGTGGGAACAACCCAGACCTAGCAGCTCAGCCATATCGGCCTCCGATTTAGACACAAATCATGGCAAATTACCGGTCAAGGAAGAGCGCACCGCCACGAGCGGGATTGTAAATGTACCCATCTGGGCTGTCAAACGGCCAAACACCCCATATTTAAGACGCATTTCTGACTCGCAATTCCAAACATACAAAAGACACTCAGGTCATTCGGCCCCAGTTCCAATTGACTGGGCCAGGATGGCAAACGTACACTTCTGCCTATCACAGCCGAGTTTTCGGAAACGCGGCGTAGGCTTCACTAGAAAATTGAAATTTATCTGGCCATTGGGAGCGCGTTTCAATATGACTACAGCAAGACCTTCCCGGCAGGTTGTTTACGGCAAAAACGGCATGGTCTGCACCAACTCGCCGCTGTCCGCGGCCGCAGGACTCAAGGTGCTGCAAGAAGGCGGCAACGCCTTTGACGCCGCGCTGGCCGTGGCAGCCACTGAAACCGTGACCATTGTGCCCAGCTGCGGCATTGGCGGGGACTCATTCATCTTGCTCTACGAGGCTGAAACCAATGAGGTAACCGGCATGAGCAGTGCCGGCGTTCCTGGCTCTGGCACCAGCGCCGAGTACTACAGGAAACAGGGCCTGACCAAGATGCCGCTGGAAGGCCCCCACTCAGTTGGTGTACCCGGCGAGGTTGCGGCCTGGGAGGAAGTGCACCGTCGCTTCTGCAGTAAACCCTTCGAACAACTGCTGGACACTGCCATCGGATACGCCGAAGAAGGGTTTGCCGTGGCCCCCAAGATCGCCCAGAACTTTGCCAATACGCACGAGAGGTTGGCCGGTTTCCCATCGACGGCTGAAGTGCTGCTGGCTGGCGGCAAGACCCCGGGCGAGGGCGATCTTTTAGTCAACAAGGATCTGGCCGAGTCACTACGACGCATAGCCAAGGGCGGAGCTGAAGAATTCTACAAAGGCGACCTGGCCCGGAAGATGGTCAAGGCTTTGAACGACGCCGGTGGTCTGTTCACTGCGGAGGATTTCGCCAACCACGAGGTGGAGGTCTACGACCCCATCGGCACCACCTACCGGGGCGAGACGGTCTTTCAGACTCGGCCCCCTTCCCAGGGCTTCCTCCACTTGGAAATGCTGAATCTAATCGAAGGCTTTGATCTTTCTGGCATGTCTTATGACAATCCGGAAGCCATCCACCTAATGGTTGAAGCCAAGAAGATAGCCTACGACGACCGTAACCGTCTGGCCGGAGACCCTCGTGTGGTGGAATGGCCTCTAGACGAGATCATCTCCAAGGAATACGCGGACCGACGTCGCGGCGAGATCAACTTAGAATGGGCCGGTGGAGAGTCACGTGACCTGGAAGCAGGTCGCACCGACGGCAACACGACCTATTTCTGTGTCGCCGATGGCGCTGGAAATGCAGTCTCCTGGGTGCACAGTCTGTCCCACGGTTTTGGTTCCCGGTTTATGGCCGCCGGTACCGGGGTCTTGTTCAATAACCGCGCTGGTCGTGGATTCACGCTGGAAGCTGGCCATCCCAACGAGTTCTCCCCCAAGAAACGCACGATGCACACCCTGAACTGCTATATGACACTACGAGACGGCAAGGCCCACATCGTCGGCGGCACCCCCGGTGGCGATTTCCAGCCCCAGTCCGGCGTGCAGATTATCACCAACCTCTTGGACTTTGGCATGGGCCCCCAGGCGGCGGTGGACGCGCCACGCTGGTGGAGCTACCCCGGCACTGACCCCGCCAGCATTGAGACTGCCATGGAACTGCGTGTTGAGCCAGAGATGCCGGAAAAAACGGTTGAAGGTCTACAAAAGCTGGGACACAAGGTGACCCGACGCAACGTTGGCCAGTATGACGGCAAGGTGCAACTAATCCTGATCGACCAGGAACGCCAGGTGCTGATCGGAGCGTCAGACCCGAGGGGAGACGGCATAGCCACCTCCTACTAACCGGCGCAGCCGGGTTTTGTTGGGCAGGATTGGTATGCGGTTCGAACTTGCCTGGCCGTCTGGTTTTGGATCGCAAAAACAACTTCTGAATAAGGAATAGATAGATGCCTGGACTTCGTCTTTTAGCTTGCTTTGCCCATCCTGATGACGAGGCATTCCCTGTCGGGGGAGTGTTGGCCCGAAACGTGGCAGAGGGTCGGCGCGTGCGTCTGGTCACCACCACTTTGGGCGAAGAGGGAGACATCCGGCAGAAAGGCGCAGCCACCAAGGAGACGTTGGGCGAGGTCCGGAGGATTGAACTTTCTTGTGCCGTGCGGGCCTTGAGGCTGGAGAGCCACGCTTTGCTGGAATACCGGGACTCGGGGATGGCCGGCTGGGAGGCCAACGACCACCCACGGGCCTACATCAAGGCACCGGAAGACGAGGTGGTGGAGCGGTTTGTGCGGGAGATTAGAGAGTTTCGTCCCCAGGTAGTGCTCACGTTTGAGCCGGGCGGACTCTACGGCCACCCCGACCATATTGCCGTGTCCAAGCACGCCACCAAGGCATTTGATCTAGCCTCAAACCCAACAGCCTTTCCAGACCAATTGAAAAACGGACTAGAGACGTATACACCCCAGCGTCTTTTCTACAGCGCTCGACCCAAGGGGTTTCGGCTTGAATGGGCCACTAAGCTGCGCGAGGTGGGAATCGACTTCCCAATGCCCAGCCCGGAGCAGTTGGACCACGGCAACCCGCCGGAGGAGATACATCTGGAGTTGGACGTGTCAGACCATCTTGAGACCAAGATGGCCTGCATCATCTGTCACCGCACCCAGGTGGCACCGGACTGGCCGTACCACCGGGTGCCCAGAGAAGTTGCCGCATGGGTCTTGGGTCGGGAGTTTTACATCCGCGCCCGCCCGGATGTTGCCTCTGCCGAGACGGTGCCCCCAGATTTCTTTGAGGGCATCTCTCCAGATTAGAACCTGCTAATCTAATCGAACCCGCTAATTACTCGGTGGGGCGCTGAATCAGTTCCACTGATACTTCGTCGGGTGCAACCACGAACGCCACCATACTGCCTGACGGCATTGTCCACGGCTCACAGTTGAACTTCACGTTGTTTTTCTTCAGACCGGCGCACAGTTCCATCAAGTCGTCGGTTTCAAAGCCAAAGTGGTCCAGACCGTAACGAGGCTCCGTTGTCCCTGCTATTGGGTCTTCGCCCTCGGCGCAGCCGGATATGGTCATCATATGCTCGCCGTTCAACTCAAGCTGGATCGATTTTGTGGTGGACAACGGGCGCTCTGAGGTGATGGCAGCGCCAAAATTATCGCAATACCACTTGGCGGCGGCATCTGGGTCTCCACTGCGGAAATGAAGGTGATTCAAGGCAACTTTCACGACTGTACTCCTAAAGTTATTTGGTGAACTAATTTGGGGAAATAACCGGCCCCAATCCTAATGCCAGGCGTGGGCGCAACGGCGGCAGGCCTTAGTTTACCCCACAAATCACTGGCGGTGAAGTTTATCCGAGAAGCCATTTGGGTGGCAGGTTGATTGACACGGACTGGGTGTCTGGCTGGCTTGATTAATTAAGAAAACTTGCGGTCCACTTGTCGTAATCAGCCCTGCGGGTGAATTGATCGATCTGTTCTGAAGTAGCCAGTTGTGGCTTCAGGTCTGCCGGGGTGACACCGTCACGGAGGGCCTTCAGCGTGTCATAGGTGGCCTTGATTGCCGCGGCAAATGGTAGATGGCCTTGGAGAGCAACACGCACTCCAACGGAGCCCAAGTAGTCTTTGTCGGCCAGTTCTCCAGTGGTGCCGCCCAGTAGCAGCGGCCCTTTCATCTCCGAGGCGACAGCCTCAACCTCGGCCTTGGTCGTCGCGCCAGCCAGGAATACGGCATCGACGCCTGCGGCCTCGTAGGCTTTAACGCGTTTGATGGTATCAGCCAGGTCGGTAATCCTCAGGGAGCTGGTCCGTCCGGCAACCACCATGTTGGGGTCAGTCCGGGCTGCCAACGCCGCCTTCATCTTGCCCGCGCCCTCGTCGATGGACAAGACTGAGGTGCCGCCGCCAAAGGACTGGGGCAGCACGGTGTCTTCAATCGTCAACGCAGCAACCCCGGCGGTCTCCAGCTCTTCCACTGTCCGCATCACGTTCAGGGCGTTTCCGTAGCCGTGGTCAGCGTCCACCATCAGGCTCAAGTCACCGGCGCGGCAGATGCGGTGAATCTGCTGGGCAAACTCTGTGAGGGTCAACACTATCAGGTCAGGTGCGCCCAACACGGTTCCAGAGGCTATGGAACCGGCAAACATTCCAACCTCAAATCCCAGATCCTCGGCAATCCGTGCCGAGATAGGGTCGAACACTGAACCGGGGTACACGCACTTATCGCCGGCCAGTATGCCCCGGTATCTTTCTCTTCTCGTAGTAAAGTTCATGATCACACCTTTTCTAGTCTTAAAGTTCCGGTCTCAAAAATCTGGTCTCAAAAGACCGTCCGCAATCTTCAGTTTCCCAAGTTAGATCGGTTAATT
>DUCU01000032.1:16864-17212 GCA_012959605.1 Dehalococcoidia bacterium
GGAAATCCGTGGTCCATTTGAGATAATCAGCCTTTCGGGTGAACTGTTCTATCTGTTCCATGGTGGACAGTTGTGGTCGCAGGTTATCAGGCGCAACTCCCGTCACGCAGCGCTTTCAACGTGTCGTAGGTAGCCTTTATGGCCGCCGCAAATTGCAAATGCCCCTGGAGAGCAACACCCACTCCAACCGATCCCAGGTAGTCCTTGTCGGCCAGTTCGCCGCTGGTGCTGGGCGCCCGCTGCGCCCGCCACAGCGGAGCAGCCAGGCCCAGCAGCGGCGGTCCCTTCATCTGGCAATTGGATTTGCCCCAAGAAATTGGAACCGGCAAACATACCAACTTCAAATCC
>DUCU01000032.1:17257-134454 GCA_012959605.1 Dehalococcoidia bacterium
ATCGGATCAAATACCGAGCCAGGGTAAACACACTTGTCACCGGCCAGTATCCTCCGGAATCTTTCCCTTCTCGTGATAAGGTTCATTATCACACTTTTACAGCTTTAAAATTCTGACCTTAAGACTTTTCGATGTTCTGGATTCAGACGGGCATGAACCCAGACTCAGGCTAGGATCGGCGGCGGAAAATCCGGCCCAGTCTAGCATAAGCAATTTGGAGCGCCCTCCATTGAACAATCAATCAGGGAATCAACTCGTTTTAGGTGTGGACTACAGCGGGGCCAAGTCAGATAAGAATACCTGGGTGACCCAGGGAACATTGAACGAAGGCGTTCTCACCCTGATTTCCTGCGAACGCACGCCACGAGCGGAACTGGCCACCCTGCTGGCATCTCTGCCGAGTACTGTGGTAGCCGCTTTAGACTTTCCATTCTCAGTTCCCATGTCGTTTGCCAGCCAGTGGCTGCCCAAAGCCAGCACCATGCCAGAACTCTGGGACGCTGCCGCGGCCATCGAGCTTTCAGATTTCATGACTCTGCGGGACGAATTTGTCGCCCAAAACGGTGAGCCCTACCGCCGGGGTGATTTTTATTTTCCGGAGTGCTATTCCTGTCTCCATAAGGCCAACCCCAACATGGTGCCGATGACTTTTCGGGGCATGCAGATGCTGCATGACCTGTGGCAACAGGGTTGCCAGGTGCCACCGCTCCCAGATAATCACAAAAACGGCCCCGTTCTACTGGAGTCCATGCCCGGCGCAGCCTTAAGGGCCTTTGGCCTGCCTTTCAAGGGCTACAAAAAAGGCCGCTCCGCAGCAGAGCTCAGAAGTGAAATTCTCGGGGGGCTGGCCACTAAATCCGGGATTGAGATATCCAACCTGGCCGATTTCAGAGACGCGTGCATGGAAAATGACGACTCTCTAGACTCCGTGGTTGCGGCAGTCTCTGCCTGTCTTTGGGCCAACGACTCGACACAGTTTCGGGTACCCAAATCTGGGCCGGGAGAAGCCACAAAGCGCGGCGGGACTCCGAGTCCGAACGAAAACGAACTGGAAACCGCGCGGCTGGAAGGTTGGCTCTACGCCCCGGTTTTTCTGACAACTTCTGCTTAAATCTAGTAACTCCCTTACCGACCAACCCACATAAGATATTGCCCAATCGCACTTCAGGTATTAAAGTGTGTCGGCCTAGCGTCGCTAATACTAGTTTATATCTGACGAGAAAGAGGCAATCCCTCCCATTTGGAGACTGCAAATTGGCCATATTTCGGTTGTATACCAATGGCGACGGAAAAAGTCAGATCGATGAGCTGGACCTGCCGTCCCACCCAGGACTGACTGAGGCAATTGATACGCAAGACATCTCCTTCCGAGAATGGGCACCCGGTCATTTCATTGACTGGCACCCAGCCCCCAGACGGCAATACATCATCTCCCTTTCGGGAACAATCGATGTTGGCTTGGAAGACGGCACCACTCACCGGTTTATGCCTGGTGACGCCCGTCTGGTAGAGGACACCAGCGGCAAGGGCCACACCACTCTGGTGTCGGGTGATGAGCCCGGTATCACCGCAGTTATACCCCTCGCTTAATTTTCATCAATCCCATCTACTTTAAAAACACGGAGAGAACACATGGGAATCTACAGAATGTACACCGGCAACGACGGACAGACCCACATTGAAGAGACCAGTCTGGCCTCGCATCCCGAGTTGGCCGAGGCCGTCAAGACCACCACAATCAAATTCAGCGAAAACGAAGCTGGCCGCTTCATCGATTGGCATCCGGCGCCCCGCCGCCAGTATGTGATCTGCATCTCCGGGCAGATTGAGATTGGCCTGGGTGACGGATCCAAGCACCTGTTTGGTCCTGGTGACGCCCGTTTGGTCGAGGACACAACCGGGCAGGGGCACACCACCCTGACCGCCGGAAACGAACCCGGCATCACCTGCACTGTCCCCCTAGCAGACTAGCCGGCTGGCACAGTCGGGTTTGTGCCTTTGGCGGGTGATTTTCGATAACCTTGCTTGGTCTCTGGTACTTGCATTCCGGAAACCAAATTCTTAACTTAGGGAGGACCCTTTTATGCAAATAGTACGAGTTTTTTCCGGGGATGACGGCGAATCCCATTTCCAGGATGTCAGTCCCGAGGACTTACAGAGTATCGTCGGAAGGCTGGGCGAAGGAGATATCCAATTCAACGACCGCCAATCGCCATCTTTTTCCGACTACCACACGGCGCCGCGCCGCCAGTACGTCATGCATCTTCTTGGCACTGCGGAGTACGAAACCGCAGACGGCACCAAGCGGCAGATGCATCCGGGCGACGTCTTGGTGGCCGAAGACCTAACCGGCCACGGGCACATCGCACGCGGCTTGGGCGAAGGCCAACGTTTCATCCTAGCCATACCCCTGGCCGAAGCCTAGACAAATACCAAGAGACCTAAACCAAACCCGGCCATTGATAATCAACGCAACTAGGAGGCAATCATGAAAATCATCCGAGTATATTCCGGAGACGATGGCGAGTCCCATTTCGAGGACGTCACCGCTGAAGAGATGTCCACCATAGTCAACCGGTTGGGAAGCGGTGACATCACATTGGGCCTGCGCACTTCCCCGTCATTCAGCGACTACCACAACGCCCCAAGGAGACAATACGTGGTCAATCTGTCTGGTACCGCCGAGTTTGAGTGCGCCGACGGATCAAAAATCCAGATGGAGCCGGGAGACATCCTGGTGGCCGAAGACCTAGAAGGTCACGGGCACATCGCTCGCAGCCTGGGTGACACCCCCAGAGCTTCTCTGGCTGTGCCGCTGGCCGACCCCACCTAAACAGCGATCCAACCGCAAAGCGACTAATACAAAGGGGCCTTCTAGTTTAGAAGGCCCCTTTTAACACGTCTTATAGATGCAACAACCCCTGTTGACGCCGGGCGTTGCTCACAACCCTCAGTCAACGGGTTGGCAGTAACTGACTGGTCATCTCCCGGGTTATCTCGTTTGCAGCCCACAAATTAAAATTCCGGTAGAGTTTTTCCGGAGCGCCCGGTTCTTCGGCAGTTGATTTGGGCGATGGTTCAGGCTCACTTTTTGAAGTGCCTGCCACTGGTCACAGGCGTGCATGAAGGGCAAGACCACGTTCACAGCCAGGTCTTTTGCCCTACCCCGACCCACGTAGGCCGGGCCGGACGCGCCATCGGCCAGCGGGCCGCTCGTTCCTTCCAAAGTTTTGCGAGCAGCCGTTCCGGGATTCTGCAGCCGCGGTCTTCGAAGATCATATGCAACGGGTATGAAACCGCCCCCACCCGATAGGCCATCACTGGCTATAATTCACTATTTATGTAATTTTATAACTTACCGATTCATCTCACAATCCAACTATCTTATGCCTATAGGCTATTGATGGCAGGAAAACTGCACGTCCGCTAGAATTACACTCGACTTTTCTAAAAATCCGACTAGAGGTTTAGATGTCGACCAACCCTGATTCCAATCCCACCAATTCAACTGGCCCACTAACCCTGACCTACTACGGCCACTCCGCGTTTCAATGGCAGACCGAGGCCGGATTCAAGGTGTTGACTGACCCCTACCGTAACCGTTCCGACCGCTACTGGTTCACCAGGCAGTTTCCCGACGTGGAGTGTGACTTGGGTCTGATTACCCACGCCCATTTTGACCATGACGCCGCCGAGCGTTTGCCGGAGGGCGCATCCCTAATCAGGATCCCGGGAGAGTTTGCCAACCGAGATATGCAAATCCGCGGAGTGCAGGACATCCATTCTGGCCGGTCTGGGCTGCAGGGGTTTGTGAATATCATGTTCCGGCTGGAGACCGGTGGCATCAGTTTTTTGCACCTGGGTGACAACCGGGCCGACTGGCCCGGGGACGTCACGCGTGCAATTGGCGAGATTGACGTGCTGCTGGTGACGGTGGATGACTCCAACCACCTGCTGCAACCGGAAGAAGTGGATTCTCTGATCGAGCGATTGTCTCCAAAGATCGTGGTTCCCATGCATTACCAGATCCCAGGCCTCATGGCCGATGACACCGGATTGGAACCCCCGGAAAGCTGGATAGCCACCCAGCCTAGAGTGAAACGGCTGGTTGGCGAGTCCGCGACTTTTTCAGCCCAGGAACTACCCTCTCAGACTGAAGTTTGGGTCTTCCAGCCATCTCCCGCATCTTTCACTAGCCCTGCTTTGGAACGGCCCGATAACCTGTAAATCTATTAGTTAATCAGGCCCAGAACCTGTATTTAAAAAGAGCATAGAAAAAGCCCCGGCTGATGTAGCCGGGGCTTCTCTATTAACGCTAAGACACCGAAACCAATCTAATCGGCGGCGTATTTTTCGCCTAGGGCGGTCTCCCAACGCAGGTAATTCATCATGTCGGCAAAGTTCCGCTCCGGGCCGGATGGTACAACGTCAGTTGGGGGTCTCATCACCCCGGACAGGCCCTGCTCCACGTCCAGCCCGGCCTGTCGCCAGGCAACCATCCCGCCGTCCAGAACTGATACGTCCTGGTAGCCTAGACCCTTGAGCGTAGCCCCGGCTAGAGTGGCATTTTGACCGTTGTTGCAGGTCACCGCGATGGACGCACTCTTGTCCGGTGCAACCTGCGCGATTTCCAGCTCCATGGAACCACGCGGCACCCAGCGGGCGCCCGGCACGTGGCCACCAGAGAAATCGGTGCTGATCTCAACGTTGATGACCACCTCCGGTTTGGCGGCGTTAAACTCCTGGGGCGAAAGCAATTTCATCTGGCTCCGCGCAGCATCGAGACCGCTGGGCCCAGCATCACCGGAACCGGTCTCCAACTCACGTCCGCTGGCAGTCCAGGCAACGGAGCCGCCGTCCACGGCGTAGACCTCTTCAAAGCCGAACTGCCGGTACCAAGAAGCGATGAACGTGGCCCTAGCCTTGCCATCGCACGAGAAGATCACCGGGCAGTTCTTGACCACCAGAACATCATCCGAACGCTGCACAACCTGTCCGCCGGGGAACCAGCGGAAACCGGGGATGTGCCCGGCGGTGTATTCCTGGGTGGTGCGCACATCGACGAAGTAGCAGGTCTTTTCTTCCCGGTCGTCCAGCATCGCTTGCACCGCGTCCACGTCCAGATAGCGAACGCCATCTTCTTCGGCCAACCGGTCAGCGTAATCTTCTGCAGCAGCCAGGCCCTCTGCCGACGGCTCCGGCAATTCTAGGCGGTCACCGCCAGTCTCCAGTTCGTACCCGGCCAGCAACCAACCGGAGGTACCGTTCTTCAAACCAAATATGTTGGTCAGGCCCATGCGTTGCAGCACCCTGGTGCCAATGACGCTGCGGGTGCGTCCGGCGCAGTTAACGATCACTGTGGTGTCCGGGTCTAGGTCTTTGGTGATGTCTGTAACGCGCAAGGCCAACTCACCACCGGGCACGCTGCGGCCACCAGGGATGCAGAAACGCTGGTACTCCTCGGGCGTGCGGGTGTCTAGAATCACCAGTTTGTCGCCGCGTTCAATGCGGGCGTGCAGCTCGGTTGCTTCAATCTCGGGAACGTGGTGTTCAACCTCCATCCTTTCCCCGAAATCCTTGCTGATTACGTTACTACCCCACTCCGTGGGGAGTCCTTCCGTGCTCCACTGGTTAATACCCCGGTCCAAGACTGAAACATTGGTAAAGCCAATCTGTTCCAGGGTGCCGGCGGCCAGGGTAGCCCGGCGGCCATCGTCATCACAGACGATGATGTTTTCGCTCTTGACCGGCGCAGAGAGGTCCATTCTGAATTCCAACTCTTTACGGGGAATCAGGCTGGAGTCGGCGATGTGTGAACTGTTGTATTCGCCGGCCTCACGTACATCGATAAGCGCAAATTTAGTCTTGCCTTGCAGTAGGGCGTTCAGGTCTGAGGCAGATATCGTGTTGACCATATCTATTTTCCTTTTGTTTTCTCTTTTTATGAGCGTACGGGCGGGAACTGCAGTCATCATGACCCGGGCCCATTTTAATTTCCCGCTAGCATAGCTACATCCACCTAAACAGACAAGCAATAAGGCAAATTTGTGGGAGGGTCAGGTCCGACTATGTCGAGAGTCTCGACGAAGTCGGAGGTGGCGGCCGCGCCAGCCATGAGGAACTCAACCTCCCCACAGCCTGTCATCCTGAGGAGTGAAGCGACGAAGGATCTTCCAAGCTGAAATCGAGCAGGCCCTTGGGCAAGCTCAGGGTGACACTTGAGGAGTGCGTCTCCAGACTTAGAATTCGGGTCTCTGCACGTTGGTTTCGGGCACGGAAATCCGAATTCCAAGGGTGGAATTGGCCCAATGACGCCAACCTAAACTGACTCAGCCGCGCGCAGCGCCTCCGAGTCCACTGTGTACTCGTCTGCGTCCCGGCCTTGAATCGCGGCCAGAACCCGTTCCGCCGACAGAGGCAAGGTTTTGATTCTGACGCCAACGGCATCAAAGATTGCATTCGCTATTGCCGCTGGCGGGCCAAACCCCGGTGATTCCGCCACCGCACGCGCACCAAACGGCCCATCAGCACTGGGCACTTCCACCAAAATGTTCTCAATGTCTGGCATATCAACAGACAAAGGCATCAGGTAGGTTGCCAAAGACGGGTTCCTGATCTGCCCAGTCTCTTTGTCAATCAAGATTTCTTCACTGAGCGCACGACCGATGCCCTGCACCGCGCCGCCTTCTAGTTGGCCCTCTACACCCATTGGATTAATGGCCTTGCCAATGTCCTGGGCCTGCACGAACCGTGTCACCCGCACCTGCCCGGTCTCCCGGTCAACAATGACCTCTGCGGCTTGGGCGTTGAACACCGGCGCATAAGGCAGGCTGGACAGGGATGCGATGCCAATGATTGGCCCGCCTCGGGAAGTGAGGCTCATACGGGCCAATTGACCCAGATCCAGTGACTGGGGCGGGTTGTCTTGAACGTAGACCGAACCGCCAGCGCACTCCAAGGCGTCGGCTTGCACTCCAAGCCAGTCAGCCGCCAAGTCCAGCAGCTTGGCCTTGGTGTCTTCAGCAGCGTTCTGCACGGCGCGGCCCTGGCTGTAGACGATACGGCTGCCACCGCTGGGGCCAGTGAATGGGGCCATGTCGGTGTTTCTCTTAGCAACTACTACTTGTTCCAGTCGCAGACCCAGCGATTCAGCCGCAATCTGGGCCAACGATGTATCACTGCCGGATATGTCCACCGAGCCGGTGAGCAAGCTGACGGTGCCGTCTTCGTTAACGCTGATGGAGGCGGTAGACGGGCCGCTGCCGCTGCGCCATTCGCCAACCGCGATACCCACGCCACGGCCCTCTTCCATTTTCTTGGGCAGACCCATCCGTTCTTTGACCGCCAAGATAGTTTCCATGAGGCCGTTTACTGGGATGGTTGAGCCATTAACAGCAGTGTCACCTTCGCTCAACGCGTTCTTGATTCTGAATTCCATGGGGTCTATACCCAGTTTGTGGGCAATTACGTCCGTATGAGACTCGGTGGCAAAGTTCATATCAGCCACGCCCGAGGCCCGGTAAGAGCCCACGTAGAGCTTGTTGGTGTACACACCGTAGCTGCGCAGCTTGAAGTTGGGGATGCTGTAAGCGCCCAGACCGTGGCCAACCCCGGCATTGGGGCCGGCACCCAGATAGGCGCCGACATCGAAAACACTCCTGGCTTCACGGGCCAGAATATTGCCGTCGTTGGTGACTCCGGTCTTGAGATAGATATTCGTCTCGAGCCTTGGGCCGTTCAGGGTGAAGGCCTCTTCCCTGGTGTTAACCAGTTTGACCGGCTTGCCGGTCTTGATGGCCAGCATCGCTGGAAAGCCTTCTAGAGCCAGGCGCAATTTTGCGCCAAACCCCCCACCCATCTCCATTGCTGTCACCTTGATGTTGCCGATGGACATCTCCAACACAGAGGCGAGTTGGGAGCGGACCTGATACGGACCCTGGGTCGAAGCGTAGATGTCCAAGCGGCCATTGGCTTCAACGTCGGCCACACAGGCCATCGGCTCCAAGAACCCCTGGCTGATGGGCTGAGTGTGGTAGGTCTCCTCAATAATCACGTCTGAATCTTTGAAGCCCTGTTCCACGTCGCCTCGGTCAGAGTCCAGCATGGTGCAGTTGTTGCCGCCCAGAGCGAAGCCAAAACCTTCAAAGTCTTCCAGGTCCGTGTGAACGTCCACAGATTTGCCAGAGATGGCTTGCAGAGGGTCGACCACGTGTTTGATATCTTCGTATTTGATCTCGATAAGACCAATGGCTTCGAGGGCGGTGATTTCGTCATCGGCGGCCACTGCGGCCACGGGTTCGCCGATGTAAAAGACCTCTTCGCGGGCCATGATCCGCCGGTCTTTCAAAGCACCGGAGCCGAACCGGACATCTGGATAATCACTACCGGTGATGACACAACGCACCCCGGGCAAAGCCTGTGCCGCTGTGGTGTCGATGCTCACAATCTTGGCGTGGCTGCGGGTGCTGGTCATGATCTTGCACATGAGCATGCCGGGCAGGTAGACGTCGCCGGCGTAGGTGGCCCGGCCGGTTACCTTATCCATCGCATCCACACGGATGGAATTTTTACCGATCGCACTAAGTTCAGCCATTGTTATTCCTCCGACTCTTGGTTGGTGGCTTTAACGGCCACCAATACCGATTCAATGACCTTGGTGTACCCCGTGCAGCGACACAGGTTTCCGCCCAGCGCGTGTTTGATGTTCTCTTCTGACGGTTCTTCGCCGCTCTCAAGAAACCCCACGGTGGAGAGGATGATTCCTGGCGTGCAGTAACCGCACTGGAGTCCGCCGTGCTCAACGAATGCCTTTTGCACCGGATGCAATTCCTGTCCGTTGGCGACACCCTCAATGGTGATGACTTCTGCGTCATGGGCGGCGTGGGCTAGCACCAGGCAGGAGCAGACCGGTTTGCCGTTCAGCAGCACCGTGCACGCCCCGCAATCGCCTTCGTCGCAACCCTTCTTGGTGCCGGTCAGTTGCATTTCGTCCCGCAGGGTGTCCAGCAGAGAGTAATAAGGTTCAACCAAGGCCTGTCTCAGTTCGCCATTAACTGTGATTTGCAGTTGTTTTTTCATAATTATCTTCTCGGTTTAACGCGCCTTAGAACGCGGCCTGTACCGTTAGCCTCCGTTGTTCGTTAAAGGTCAGAGGTCCACTGGTGGCGGCGTTGAATGCCTGCTCCAGTGTCCGGCGAGTCAGCACACCAACTATTTCTTTGCGGTGTTCTGCTGAGCCGCGGATATCGTCGATGGGTCTGACGCCGTCACGGGCCAAGTTGGCGGCAGCGATTAACAAGTCCTGAGTTAAGGCCTGGCCTCGCAAAGAATCCTCGGCAGAGTAGGCACGAATGGGAGTCGGAGCCACGGCGCCCAATGCGATGCATGCCTCCGCGCAGGGACCGTTGCGCCCGTCGAGGGAAACCAGCGAGGCCACCCCAACGGTCGCGATGTCCATGGCCCCTCTGGGGCTGTGTTTGATGTAGTGGGAGCCGGTGTTCCTGGCGGGCACTGGAACTCTGACCTCGGTCAGCAGTTCGCCGTGTTGCAGCACTGTTTGACCCGGTCCGGTGAAGAATTTGTCCAGTGCGACCGCCCGTTCGCCATCAGCGCCAACGATCTTGCACTCGGAGCCGAACACCAGCAGAGCAGGGATCATGTCTCCGGATGGAGAGGCGTTACAGATGTTCCCGCCTACCGTGGCCAGGTTGCGCACCTGCACGCCAGCGAATGACGCCGCTGCCACCGCCAGGGCTGGGTAGTACCGACGCACCGCCGCGTGTTGTTCAATGGCCCGAATCGTGGCCAAAGCGCCGATGCGCAGACCATTGCGACCGCTGTAGGTAATCCGGCTCAAGCCGGCCACCCGCTGAATGTTGATCACATGATCCGGGTTCCAAACGCCAGCACGCCAGCGCACTAGAAAATCGGTGCTGCCAGCCACGATGCAGGCGTTTTCACCGTGACGCTGGAGCATGGAGATAGCCTGACGCACTGTCCTGGCTTCTAAATATTCAAATCGTTTCATTTTTATTCCCTTTCCCCGGGTTATGTCATTCCAGGTGAGTGTAGTCACGGGCGGTAAAGGCTGTCAACGAAACAAGCGCAGCCGCGCTCCGAAGATTCGACTTTGTTAGAATGACCTCTAAATCGCGATTTGATTAAAACTAAACACCCGAACTAAACACCAGGACTAAATAAGAATATGGACGACTATTCCGTTGCAGTGGACGTGGGTGGGACATTCACCGACATCGTTCTCTGCAACCTGACCACCAACGAACAGATGGTCCACAAGACGCCATCCACTCCGGACGACCCCAGCACCGGATTTCTGACCGGCCTACGTGAGGTACTCTCCGCAAATTCGGTTGAGGCATCCCAGGTCAAGCACGTTTTTCACGGCACGACTATTGCCACCAACGCCATCCTGGAAAACAAGGGCTCACCCGTAGGCCTGGTCGTTTCGGATGGGTTTAAGTTTGTTCTTGAGATCGGCCGCCACGGCACTCCCAGGCAGGTGAACCCGCAGTCATGGGTCAAACCAGACCGTCCGGTTCGCCCCAGGGATATAGTAGAGGTTCCTGAACGGGCCGGGTTCGGCGGCGAGATTCTCACTCCGCTGGACGAACAAGCCGTCCGCCACGCCGCCCGTAAGTTCCGGGCCGATGAGATTACGTCCATTGCCGTTTCTTTTATCCATTCTTATTCCAACTCCGACCACGAAAATCGGGCCAGGGAACTGATCCTGGAGGAATACCCCAGCGCCCAGGTCTCCCTGTCATCTGAAGTGCTGGCCGTTTTCCGGGAATACGAACGCACCATGACCACGGTGTTGAACGCCTACGTCATGCCCCGGGTGAGCAGCTACATTGGCAACCTGGAAAACTCCCTGCGAGCCAACTCTGTTGACTCGTCTTTCTCCATCATGAAATCCAACGGCGGCATGATCGGCGCCGAAATTGCCATGCGTCAGCCGGTGCACACGGCCCTTTCCGGCCCCGCTGCCGGTGTCATGGCCACCCTGCAAATAGCCAAGAACACCAGCGTAAAGAATTCAATTTCGTTTGACATGGGCGGCACCAGCACGGATGTTGCGCTACTGCAAGACGGAAACCCCACCCTTAACTTGGCGGGGCGGCTGGGCACCTGGCCCATTCAACTACCCATGCTGGACATCGCAACCATTGGTTGCGGTGGCGGCAGCATCGCCAATGTCTCGCCCTATGGCAGCCTCACGGTGGGCCCCGCCAGCGCCGGTTCGGTGCCTGGCCCCGTCTGCTACGGCAAGGGTGGCACTGCGCCAACCGTGACCGACGCCAACATCGTTCTGGGTCGTATCAACACCCAGATTGCCGGTGGGTCACTCCCACTGGATGCCGATGCCGCGACCAAGGCCGTCCAAGAAAAGATCGCCGGCCCGTTGAACATGGATGTGCACGCAGCGGCCAGCGGAATCCTGAGCATCGCCAACAACACCATGGTCGGCGCCATTCGCAACGTCAGCGTTGAGCGCGGCCACGACCCCCGCGAGTTTGCCCTGGTCGCCTACGGTGGGGCTGGTCCAATGCATGCCATCGACGTGGCCAACCTGCTGGGCATCAACCAAGTAGTTGCCCCGCTGCATCCAGGAATCGCCTCAGCCTATGGACTATTGGTAGCTGAGTTGAAGAACGACTACGCCCGAACGTCACTGCAAACACCGCCGGATTACGACCCAAACGGCATGGAGCGAATCTACTCGGAGATGGAATCGGAAGGACGCGCCTGGCTTGCTGAAGAGGGTGTGCCAACAGACGCGCACGTTTTCTCCCGGTGGGCTGATGTCCGGTACGAACATCAAGGCTCTGAGGTGACTGTCGACTTTGGTTCAAAAAAGGTAACCAAGGAGACCATCGACGAGGTGGTTAAGGGATTCCACGCCCTCCACGAACAGCTTTATGGGTTTTCTTTGGACCAGCCGGTGGAGTTCGTGACACTCCGGATGACTGCCTCAGGTGATGTGGGCTCGGTGGAAATGCCCAAGCGCCCCGACAACCTGGTCACTCCTGAAAAAGCCATCGCCAGCCAGCGTCCAGTGTTCTTTGACGAGGCTGGTGGCTTCGTCGATTGCAACATCTACGATCGCGACCTGCTGGCTCCGGGTTCCAGCATCGATGGCCCCGCAATCCTGGAGGGCATGGACTCCACAGTGCTGATCAACCCAGGCTGGGCCGGGAAGATCGACGAATACGGCAACTGCATCATGCGGCCAACCAAGTAATCGCTTCATAGGAACTTTAACCCATGACAAGTACTGATAACAAATTAGTCGTTGACCCGGTGACACGACAGCTGATTCGCGGCTCGCTCCGGGCCGCCAGACTGGAATGTGAACTGCTCATCGAGCGCACCGCCATGTCCGCGTTCATTCGCGAGAAGAAGGACTACCAGGTCAATTTTCTAGACCGCAACGGCCACGAGCTGTTTGGCGACGCCATGGGCAGTGACATGCTCGGTTGTGTCTGGGATTTTTACCCGGTGGAGGGCATGGCCCCCGGCGACCTGTACTGGTACAACGACCCGTACATGTCCAAGGGCAGCGTCACCCACACTCCAGATATGACTTTCTTGGCCCCGGTGTTCTTTGAGGGTGAGCCAGTTGCTTACTGCCATTCGTTCGCCCACTTCTGGGATCTGGGCGGCTCCCGGCCTGGCAGCATCGGCCCGGCCAACACGGAGATATTCCACGACGGTACTCTCGTCCCACCGATCAAGATCGTTGACCAAGGCAAGCTGAACGACGAGGCCTATCGGATCATCCTCAGAAACTCCCGCTACCCAGACCTGTTGGAGGGCGACACTAGGGCCCTCATGGCTGCGGCTAAGCGTGCCCAAGAACGCCTGCTGGAGATGTTTGCGCGCTTCGGCAAGGAGACTACTCTGGCCGCGCTGGACGCCGACCAAGTCGACACAGCCAAGATGGTGCGGGAGAAATCTCGGGAAATCATCCCTCAAGGCAGTTTCAGTGTCAGAGATTACATGGACCACGCCGGTGTCAGTGACCGTTGGTACTCGTATCACGTGAAGCTAACACGCGAGGGCGACCGGATCACACTGGACGCCACCGCCAGCGACGACCAGGCAGACGGTTCCATCAACTTCCTGGCCAGTGACGGCGCTCTGGCAGCCTACTTCGGCCAGTATTTCCATCAGTACGACACATCGCTCTTGTCCAACCACGGCCTGGTGTCGGCCATCGACGATGTTCAACTCAGGCAGGGCAGCATCCTGCAGCCAGACTGGCCCGCTGCGTTGGGTTGCCGCGCCCACACTTTCACCAAACTGAAGAGTTCTGTGCGGGCGTTGCTGGCTGAGGCGACCGACGGCAAGGTCATGGCCGGCTCGGCGGTCTACGTGATTGCCTACTGGCGCATGAAGGACTCAGAGACGAATAGCTGGCTGCTCTGCACCGACGGCATCGCAGTGGGCCACGGAGCGCGACCGTTCGCCGACGGCCTGGACGCGATTTACAGCCGACACAACGAAAACTACCCCGGCGAGTTCATGGAAATGGAGTACCCGCTGCGCATGGAACGCTATGCCATCTCCATGGACTCGGGCGGCCCTGGCAAGCTTCGCGGCGGCTGTGGCATCATCCGAGACGTCCGCATACTGGCCGATGAAGGCACATTCGGACTTCGGGTGGAGAACAACATCTTCCCAACGTGGGGCGTGAACGGTGGCATGGGCGGCGGCACCTCAAGGGTGGTAATGAACCCCGGAACGCCTCAGGAGAAAGAGATCAGAGCCTTTTCCGATGACAACATCTGGAAAAAGGGAGACTTGGTGCGCGTATATACCGCCGGTGGCGGCGGATGGGGCGACCCCTTCGAAAGAGAAACAGACCACGTACTAAACGACGTTCTAGACGGTTTTGTCAGCGTGGCTGCGGCTCTAGAGTCGTATGGCGTAGTCATTGACTCGAACACGTTGGTAATCGACGAGCGCGCCACAACCGCAAAACGGCGAGAGCTGGGAGCATCGAGGGGACCAACAAAGTTGTTCCATCGCTTTGAATACTTCGACACCGCCGAAGAAGAGCTGGAATGGGTGGAGAAGAATATCCCTCGGTAGGGCGCAGGCAACGAGCCTAGGGCAGCCTCTGAAACTCGTGCTCGCAGTTCTTGATTAGAGACTGGGTTAGAGCGTCCCACTTGCCCAGGCAGATGCTTTCCAGAACCAGATTTCCGGCGGCGTTAATAATAAATGTGCCGGTACCCTGTCCGTCTGGCGCAACTTGGTTAGCGCCGTCTGCCGTCAGTTCAACATCCCCAGTGGCCACGTCAAAGGTGTAGAAGCCCCAGTAGTCTTGGTAGTTGCCATAGGGGTTGACGGTCACGGCAAACTCACCACTAGACGTGGTAACCAGGCGGTTGACGTTGTCGGTATCCAACCCGGTCCATATCCCAACCAATGGGTTCTCTTCCGCCGAGTAAACCGTAACTGACTTCGTAACTACAAACGCGCCAACGTCGGCGGTTACCGTGAATTTTGAACCAACGGGCGCGCCGTCGCTGATGGTCACCATACCTCTTTCGACCTCAATGCTCGCATCTGTAGATGGACTGACCGACCACTCCACCTGGGTTACCACCCCAAACAACTCGGCGCACCGCAGGCAAGCTGGACCGACGAGCACCATGCGAGATGATTCACCATCCTGCATATCATTTTGCCCGACCATCACCAGACTCGTAGCCGCGAATTCGATCTCGTCTAAGGCCAAGATACGCCTGCTGACTAGTGAGTAGTACCAAGCCATTGGCGGGCCGCTCTGCAACAGAGCAACCGGTAAGGGAGCCATGTTGAACTCCAAGACATCGGCCCCGGCAACAACCAGCACACTGGGCTGAAAACAACCGTAGGCAACATATTTGGGAGTGACAATGACCGTGTAATCGCCGTCAAGCATGTTGGGAAGTAGATATACGCCTAGCAAATCAATGTTTACGGTCAATCTGGAAGGATCCAACGTTTCGGTGTAGGTTGTCCCTCCGAGAGGTTCCAGCGTAAAGGTTCCGCCTTCTAAGAAGCTGGTACTGCTGGAAAACACTTCACCGCTAATGTCATAGGCGGGGATGGTGGGAGTCAGAGTAAATGGGATAGGAGTCGATTGAATGGGAAACGGGGTTGATGTGGGCGGAACCGGAGTGGAGTCTTCACCCCCTCAGGCGACAATCAAGACTACGATTGACCCCAATAACATCAGTACAAATAGTTTCAAATCCATCATCCCTCGCACTTCCTCCCTTGATCCTGGATATTAAATTGCCCCGGCCATAAATGGCCGGGGCAAAATGTTATACGTAATGGTGGGCCTGGATGGACTCGAACCAACGACCTCGGTCTTATCAGGACCGCGCTCTAGCCGCCTGAGCTACAGGCCCACATTGTGGGTCATGGCGAAAAGCCACTTCAGGATTATAGCGACTGGTGTGGGTAGCGGCAAGCTAAATCATGAAACTTCAATTTCCCCCAAAACGCCTAAGCCGACTGCGACTGGGCTTACCCAGGCCCGTCAGGGCCGTCTGGTGTTCCCATGGGGCTTTCTCCACCGCCTGGGGGGGGTACGCCGCCAATGTCGGGGCCCTCTTCTTCAGTTAGAGGGAATTCTTTGGGAGGTCGGACTGGACGGGAGGGGCGGGACGGAGAGGGAGTTCGATTTGCGGGAGTAGCAGTTGCGCCGACCATGTCAGGCGTAAATCCGTCTGGGAACTGTAGCGTGCGCACCGGGTAGCTGATGACGATGCCTTCTTCGCGGAATTGGCGGTGCAGGTTCTTGATCAAGGCCGACTGCAAGTTAAAGCTGGCGAGCCGGTCACGAGCCTGCATAAACAGCCAAAAGTCCACGTTGGACTCACCAAAGGCGTCGAAGGCAAACCATGAGCCGTAGGCCCGGATTGCGTTGCGGTCATTCGCTACTAGATCGTCCATCACACCTCGGCTGATGTCTTCAACATGGTCAAGGTCACTCTCGTAGCTGACGCCGCAGGTCACATAAACGTTGACCGCCGGAACGGGTTGCTGGTAGTTGGTGATGATCGTCTCGGCGAAACGGGCGTTGGGCACCACCACCAGGTTGTTGCCCCAGGTGCGGATGCGGGTGCTCCGCCAACCAACCTCCACCACGTACCCGGCCATGCCGCTCTCAAGCTCTATGTAGTCTCCCGTGGCGATGACGCCCTCGGTCATCACGTAGGTACCGGCGAACAGGTTGGCCAGAGTCGGCTGAATCGCCAGGGCTACGGCCAAGCCTCCCAAACCAAGACCGGCGATCAGGGGGCTGATGTTGATGTCCATCACATCCAAAACCAGCAGCGCGCCGATGCCGTAGATTACCACGCCGCCCACCCGGCGTATCAGCGGGAAGAGCCGGAGATCCACCACATGGTTGGCGCGGGTGGACAGCGACGCGAGATACCAGTCGATGGCGCTGGAGAGCAAGCCGGCCACCACCAATATGCCGATGACCACGCCAACGGCGCTGGTAATAGTGTCGGTTCTAGCTTGCTGCCCGCCGGTCAGGTCCAGTCCGATAGTCAGGCCGAGGTAGACGCCCAGCGTCACGATTCCCAAAGAGAAAGGCCAACGGACTGACTTCACCAAGCGGGAGTCCAGGTCAGTGGGGGTCCATTGGGTGAATTTTAATATCAGAGGAAAAAGTAACTTGTGGAACAAAATTGCGACCACGAGGCCAATAGCAACGATAACGACAGCGGTGGCCGGATCCAACCACTCGGGGTCGCCCAATCCGAAACGGGCCAATATGGGTTCCATCAAGTTGGACTCCATTAAAAGGGGCGTTCTTAAGCTAAATGCGCTGCGTTCTCGGGCGGTTAACACTCGATTCCAGCGTCGAGATTATAACATTCAGGCTCGGTTGCCAGGCTCGGCATCGCCGCCATTCTGTAGCCGATTTAGCAGCAATGGCAAGATCTCTCCGGACGGCCCATTAAGGACAATGTCACACCAGGGCGTGAGCGAGGTCTCATCAGGGTTGATTTCGATCAGTGTGGCACCCAGTTCCTTGGCGACAATCGGCAGTCGGGCCGCCGGGTTGACCGTACCGGAGGTGCCCACCAGCAGCATGCAGTCACAGGTCTCCGCCTGTTGACGGCAGGCCAGCAGCACTTCTGCAGGGATTGGCTCGCCAAACATGACGGTGTCCATCTTGATGATGCCCCCACACTTGGTACACCTGGGTGGCAAACTGTCGAAATGATAGCCGTCTCTGGGTTGCCGGTCAGCGCAATCGAGACACCGCAGCCAGGTGCGGTTGCCATGGATCTCCAGCATGTTCTGGCTGCCAGCAACACGGTGGAGGTTATCAACGTTCTGTGTGACCACGTACTGCAAAAAACCCTGCTGTTCCATCTCAACCATGGCATAGTGCCCCGGATTGGGCTTGGCCTGATCCACGGCCACTTTCAACTCGTAGGTCGGATCTCCGGGACGGTCTTCGTTGCGAAAGCGGGCTTCCCACCACTCCTGCGGGTCACGCAGAAACTCCTTGTACGAAAGATTGGTTGGCTCGCCGTACTTGGTCCAGAGCCCGCCCGGCCCGCGAAATGGAGGAATTCCACTCTCAACAGACAGTCCCGCGCCCGCTAGAGCAACAACATGTTTCGAGAGCCGGATAAGCGCAGCGGCTTGGTCCAGTGAATCAGAGAGTTCTTCAGTTAGCTTCAGCATGATTAGTTGGCTATATTAACCGTGCCGAGCCTTGCTGAGAAGAGTTTGTGTTAACGGAGATTGGAAAGGGGTTCGGCTAAGAAGAGGGGAAGGCCTCACGACCAAGCAGGGGAACAAAGCGACAGGGACCGAGCATTCGGATTGATATTCCCTCACCGGTCCGCAGCACGCAGACCAGTTCCTGACGCTCCAGGTCACCCACCGGAGCAACCATGCGTCCACCAACGGCTAGCTGACCGATGAGCGATGCGGACAGTCTTGGCATGGCCGCCGAGACGACGATGGCGTCGTAAGGTCCACGCCAAGAGCAGCCTAGGTAATTAGAAGAGTCTTCAACAACGATATTCCGGTACTCAAGCTCACTAAGAGTCTCCCGAGCTCTTTCGGCGAGACTCCGGACTAATTCAACGGTCACGACGCTGCCCTTGGGGACCATCTCGGCCAGAACCGCCGCTTGGTAGCCAGAACCGCCGCCCACTTCCAACACGCGGTCATCGGGTTGAAGACGGAGAGCCTCGGTAATCAGGGCGACTATATACGGTTGGGAGATCGTTTGACCGGCGCCGATGGCCAGAGGGGTATCACGGTAGGCGAGGGGCCGCTCGTTGATTGGAACAAAGACATCTCGTGGCACGCGTTCCATAGCTCTCAGGACGGGAATCGCCCTAATCTTGCGGCGCAGATTGGAGAATAACTCATTTCGGTCGGAAAGGAGCTTCTTGTCCAGTTCTCGTTCCAACATTGACCTGAATATAGCATTACATAACTGGTGTAATACATAGAATTGCAGCCACGTATTTAGCATTATCGTTGGGCTTGATTTGGGAGCGATTGACTGCAACAAACCCGTATGCTAACTTTGATTGATTGGTGAGTTAGAAACTTAGGTTTTTTTAGATTTTTATAGGTTTTCTGCAGCAAAACCCACTAAAAATCCCGTCAAACCCTCAGGATTGATTAATTTTGGTAGAAGCTCGGACAGTTGACAATCAAATAGCAGATAAATCTCAATGGCTTTCCCTGAGAGACGCCTGCCGCCTGCTTAATGTCAGCAATACAACACTGCGTCAGTGGGCCGACAACGGCTACCTGAGAGTCTACCGAACACCCGGTGGCCACCGACGGTTCCTACGCACTGATGTGGATTCGTTCGCCAATGCGCCCGAGCAGGCCCAGGAACACGGGCGGGAAGATGCCATTGAAGGCTCAGCTCTCCGCAAGATTCGCCGCCGTCTCAGTCGGAACGATGTCCTGCAACAACCCTGGTATCAGAGCGTGGAGGAAGAGGGCAAGGTTAGGATGCGACTCTTCGGACGCCGCCTGCTTTCACTGCTACTTCAGGAGTCAGGGGCCCGCCGTCGCCGACTGGAACTGCTGGAAGAGGCCCATCTTTTAGGCCGAGAGTACGGCACGGAGATGTCTGAGAGGGGCGTAACCCTAAAAGACACCATTGAAGCGTTTGTATTCTTCAGGACCATGGTCCTGGACTCTACCAACCCCGGCACCTGGGCCAAGATCATTGAGGCCGCAGACCGAGTACTGGTTGGAATGGCGGATTCATACGAAGACACAGGCGAAGAACCTAACAAAACCACGGGTTAAAACCACGTTTCAAAGTCAGATAATCGACCCAACACCAATATAGAACCAACGTAGCCCCTAGCTACCAAATATCCAATTTACCAAGAGAACTTACTCAAACACACAGGAGGATCAAGACAGCTATGGACATCATCGATCGAAAGCTGTTGAACATGATTCAATCGCCATTCCCCATGGTTGACCAACCGTATCAACAACTGGGTGAAGAGGTTGGAGTCAGTGAACAAGAAGTCATTGACCGGTTGACCGAGTTGAAACGGACCAATGTGCTCCGTCAGATTAGCGCAATTTTCGACACACGGCGCCTGGGATTCAAGACCACACTCGTGGCCGCAGCCTACGAGCCAGACCAATTGCACCAGGCAGCAATGGAAATCAACAAGCACCCCGGCGTTAGCCACAACTACGCAAGGGAAGGCTCTTACTACAACCTATGGTTCACCCTAGCCGTGCCACCGGAACACGACCTGGCGGCCACCGCGGGATATATGGCCCGCAAGACTGGTGCCCTTGAACAAAGATTGATGCCCACCAAACGGTTCTTCAAAATTGGTGTCAACTTTGACATGGTCAACAAGAAGGGCTCTTCATTCAACTTTAGTCCAGACGATGTTAAGGCCGACAAAGGTGATGCTAAAGCAGGTGGCGAAAACGCCGCCGACACAGGCGCCGCCGATTCCTGGAACCAGGCCGTCCCCGTTACTGATTTCGAGAAAGACGCCATTCGCGGGATGCAAGAAGACCTAGCACTGGTCCCTCGCCCTTATGACGACACCGCCAAAAATCTGGGCCTCACAACCGAGGAGTTGTTTGCCCTAGCCAAAGACTTCCAAGAGCGCCGCATAATGCGCCGTTACAGCGCCGTGCTGCACCATCGCCGTTCCGGCTTCAAGGCCAACGCGATGATTGTATGGAAGGTACCGGAAGACCGGGCTGAAGAAGTCGGTCTGACCATGGCCGCTCACAACGCAGTGACCCACTGTTACGAGCGACCAACATTCCCAGACTGGCCCTATACCCACTTCACCATGGTCCATGCGACTACGCCCGAAGGCTGTGAAGAGATCAACAATGAGATCAGCGAAGCCACCGGTATCACCGAACGTTTGGTGCTCTATAGCACACGTGAATACAAGAAGACTCGGGTGCGCTACTTTGTACCTGACTATGACGAATATCTAGAAGTGGAGAAGCCTGACGCCGTAATTACGACTTAATTCAAAATCCCGGGCGATGCCATGGTTCTCTAGCGTAAACGCCTTGGTTTGAGTCAAAAACCTAGCATTTACCACTCCAGCCGTTATAACGGCTTATCCCAAAAACCTGGCTGGTGCCAGGTTTCAATACAAGAGGAATTATGCCAACTTTTTATCCTGTTTTCCTGAACTTGACCGGGCGGAGGTGCGTCATCATTGGCGGCGGACAGATCGCCGAGGGCAAGATTTCCAAGCTGCTCGATTCGGGCGCCAAAATCATCGTCATCAGCCCGGACGCGACCCAGGGCATCCGTGGTTTCGCCGAGCGCGGCCAGATCGAGTTTGACCTCCGCAAGTACCAAGAGGGTGACCTCCAGGGCGCGTTCCTGGTCATCGCCGCCACCAACGACCGGGTGGTCAACCAGGAGATTTTCGAGGAAGCCGAGAAACAAGGCATCCTGCTTAACGCTGTCGACGACATGCCCCGCTGCTCGTTCATCGCTCCGTCCATCGTGGAAAAGGGTCCGGTGACCGTGGCAATCTCCACCGGCGGCGCCAGTCCCGCTCTGGCCCGCAAGCTTCGCGAGAAGATGGAAGTTTCTTCCGCCCTGGACTGGGCCGACGCGACCGGTGTGTTCTCCAAGGCCCGTCAGATTATCAAGGACAAACAGATTGCTGTAGACCCACAGCGATGGCAGTGCTGCATGACCGACGAACTCCTGACCATGATCCAAGCTGGCCACGAGAACGAGGCTCTGGATCTGCTGATGGACCTCATGTTGGGAAAAGACTCCAACGGTAAATGCTCCAATGTGGCTGAATGCGTGGACGGTGGCTGCCAGATCAGAAACACTCAGACTGTCAACGTAGAATTGAACCTAAACGGGAACCAAGACCGCATGGCCCAGACCGCGGGGGACTAGCCGCTTGACTCTCAGCGAATCAGAGGACAATTCAAACGATTCAGATTTGCGGGTTGGCCCGGCACTCAAGGTTGGCAGCCGCGGCAGCGCCTTGGCTCTGATCCAAGACCACGTGGTGATTGGCCGGTTAAAGGCCAATAGCCCAAACCTTAACTTCGAAGTTGATACCGTCCGGACCCGAGGCGATGCAGATCAGACTTCCCGTCTGGCCGGCATGGGTCTGGGCATCTTCGTCAAAGAACTTGAAGACGAACTACTCAATGGGAAACTGGACATCGCGGTACACAGTCTCAAAGACATGCCCACTCTACTGGCTGATGGCCTGGTGCTCGGCGCGGTATTGTCCCGAGAAGACCCCAGGGACGTGCTGGTAAACCGGTTTGGCGTTCCGCTGGATAGCCTCGAGAAGGGAACTCGCATCGGCACCAGCAGCCCACGCCGCGCCGCCCAACTAATGATGTTTGCCCCCCAGGTGGAGATTGTCTCCATCCGTGGCAATGTGGAAACCAGGCTCAGAAAATCCCAGGGTGATGAGGCAGACGGGGCCATCTTGGCTGCCGCCGGCCTGATTCGACTGGGACTGGCCAACCAGGTCACCGAGTATTTGTCGGCCACCAAGTTTGTGCCACCTCCCGGCCAGGGCATCCTGGCTGTGGAATGCAGGGCCGACGACCATCACATGATGAACCTGCTGGCAGCAATTGACGATGCTGACACCAGGTACGAGGCCACCGCAGAAAGGACTTTCCTAGAGCGACTTGGGGGCGGTTGTAGCGTGCCGGTGGGCGCATTCGCCCAATGCACCGGCGACACCATGAATATGACCATCTTCATGAGTACCGAAGATGGGGAAAAGAATTTTACATCCGAAGTAAATGGTCCAAAGACAGAACCCCTGGCCCTAGCCACTGAAGCCTTCCGCATCCTTGAAGAAGAGGGAGGAGCGGATCTGGTAGCCGTGGCCCGAGAAAACCAGTCGTATCAAGCGTAATTATTCGCCCTCATGGGCATTACCCATATCCGGCGTTATTAAGGGACGGAAATTGACCGGTAAAGTTTATCTGGTGGGCGCCGGACCCGGCGACCCCGGACTGATCACCGTTAAAGGAATGAAGGTGTTGCAGGAGGCCCAAGTGGTCGTCTACGACCGCCTTGTAGACCCTGCACAGCTTAAATTCGCGTCCAAAGACGCGGAGATGATCTTTGTTGGCAAGGCCAGGGGCCGCCAGCAACTGACCCAACCCGCGATCAACCGACTCCTAGTGGACAAAGCCGCCCAGGGGCTGAACGTGGTTCGGCTTAAGGGCGGAGACCCATTCGTGTTTGGCCGTGGCGGCGAAGAAGCCCTGGAACTAAAGAACAACGGACTGTCCTTTGAGGTTGTTCCAGGCGTGACTTCAGCCATCGCAGCCCTTGCCTACGCGGGCATTCCGATAACCCATAGGGGCATCTCCACCACCTTCACCGTTGTGAGCGGCAGTGAAGACCCCGCCAAGCCAGAATCCACCATACCCTGGGACGTTTTAGCCAAGAACGGCGGCACCCTGGTGGTGCTGATGGGCTGGAAATCCCTGGAAACGATCCTCTCTACCCTGGAAGCGAACGGCCTTCCGCCAACTACCCCCGCAGCCCTGGTGCAATGGGGAACCTGGAGCGAGCAGAAAACGGTCACTGGCAACATCAAGAACATCTTGGAACTGGGCACGGCCGCTGGTCTCACCGCGCCTGTAATTACCGTCATCGGCGATGTGATCAACCTGCGGGAAGATCTGTCCTGGTTCGACAAACGGCCACTATTTGGCAAGCGCGTGTTGAACACCCGCTCACGCTCCCAGGCATCAAGATTACAGACCCTGCTGGAGCAAGCCGGAGCTAACCCTCTGGAACTGCCAACCATCGAGATTGGCCCGCTGGCCGACCACACAGAACTGGACGCCACACTGGAACAATTAGCCGACTATAAATGGGTAATCTTTGCCAGCGCCAACGCCGTGGAGTCGGTCTTCGAGCGCCTGGCCCTACAAGGCAAGGACGCCCGTGCCCTGGCCGGGACTACCATTGGAGCCATCGGCCCAGCCACCGCACAGGCCTTGGCCAACCGGGGTATCACCGCTGACTTCGTGCCCAACCGTTCAATCTCAGAAGAGATTCTCAAAGAACTCTCAGACCGTGATTGGAACGGTGTCTCGGTCTTGCTGCCCGCAGCGGACATTGGCCGTGACGAACTGGAAAAGGGGCTGGCAGCTATGGGAGCCACAGTTAAGCGTCTGGCTGCCTACCGAAATGTCCCGGTTGCAGGCATCAGCGACCTGGCTAAACAAGCTTTCATCGACGGCGTGGATGTCGTAACCTTTACCAGTTCCTCCACCGTGCTAAACCTGGTGGACATGCTGGACGGCGACCTGAAAACCCTTGAAAACAGCTTTATAGCTTGCATCGGCCCAATAACCGCCGCCACCGCACGGGAACTGGGTCTTAGAGTGGACCTGGAAGCGATAGAACACACTGTTGAAGGTCTGGTGGACGCACTGACCAACCACTTTGCCGCTGGCGAAGTTTCCCACGCTTAGCAGACCGAGTATTAGTTCTTAATAGCACCCCAGGAGGATAGGACGTCATGACCAGCTTCCCAGACTCACGGTTGCGCCGCCTGCGCGGTAGCGAGTCCATGCGCAACATGGTCAAAGAGACCCGCTTGACGGTTAAAGAGTTCGTCTACCCATTGTTTGTTGCCCACGGCTCAGGCGTCAAAGAAGCCATTGAGCCCATGCCCGGCCAATTCCAAATGTCCATAGACGTTCTGTCTGAGGAAGTTGGCGAGGCTGCAGAATTGGGCATCCCATCCGTCCTCCTGTTCGGGTTGCCTGCTGAGAAAGACCCGCTGGGCCTAGAAGGCTACGACCCTGAGGGCATCGTTCAAGAAGCAGTTCGCATGATCAAGAAAAACCATCCCAAGATGATGGTGGTCACCGATGTCTGTATGTGTGAATACACCGACCACGGCCACTGCGGCGTAATCGAGAACGGCAAAGTCGACAATGACCAAACCCTGGAACTATTGGGCAAGACCGCCGTGTCCCACGTCCAAGCCGGAGCCGACCTCCCTGCGCCATCAGCGATGATGGACGGTCAGGTTTGGGCCATTCGCCAGGCATTGAACGCCAACGGCTACGATGACATACCAGTCATGGGCTACGCGGCCAAGTATTCCTCCGGGTTCTATGGCCCGTTTCGAGAAGCCGCTGGATCAACGCCCCAGTTTGGCGACCGCAAGAGCTATCAGATGGACCCATCCAACGCGCGTATGGCCATGCGCGAGATTGAAGCCGACGTCGCGGAGGGTGCCGATATTGTGATGGTAAAGCCGGCGCTGTCGTACTTGGACGTGATCCGCCAGGCCAAAGACCGATTTGATCTGCCCCTGGCCGCCTACAATGTGAGCGGCGAATACTCCATGATCAAGGCCGCAGCCTCGCTGGGCTGGGTCGACGAGAAAACCGTCACCATGGAAGTGCTGACGTCCATCAAACGGGCCGGCGCAGACACGATTTTGACCTACCACGCCAAAGAAGTAGCCAAATGGCTCAAAGAGACTGAGTAGTCTTTTAACTCCCAATATTTAATCAGGACGCTGCATGCAACTTAGCAAATCAGAAGCACTATTCGCCGAGGCTCAGAAATATATCCCCGGCGGCGTTAACAGCCCGGTGCGTTCATTTAACGCCGTGGGCGGCACTCCGCCATTTATCGCACGAGGAAAGGGATCCAGAGTCTGGGATGTGGACGGCAACGAATACATCGACTACCTGGGTTCCTGGGGACCGTTGGTACTAGGACACTCCCACCCGGCGGTTGTGGAAGTACTGATAAAGACCGCCGAGAGCGGGACCAGCTTCGGCGCTCCCGTAGAACAAGAAGTTGAACTAGCCAAGATGATCTGCGCGGCACTGCCATCGGTGGATTCAGTCCGTTTGGTCAGCTCTGGAACTGAGGCGTGCATGAGCGCCATTCGCCTGGCCCGTGCCTTCACTGGCCGGGACAAAATCATCAAGTTCGCCGGGTGTTACCACGGCCACGCCGACGGCCTGCTCGTCAAAGCAGGCTCGGGCGCATTGACCCATGGTATCCCCACCAGCGCCGGCGTTCCGGAATCCTACGCCAGCGAAACCTTGGTCGCTGAATACAACGACATTGAGTCGGTTGAGAAATTCTTTGCCGCCAACCCGTCCGGAATCGCCGCCGTCATCACCGAGCCAGTGGCCGGAAACATGGGCGTGGTACCACCCGCACCGGGGTTCTTGGAAGCTCTGAGAAAGGTCACCCAGGACAACGGCGCACTCTTGATCTTTGACGAGGTCATCACCGGATTCAGGGTCGGCCCCAACGGCGCCCAGGGTCTGTTCAACATCACGCCAGACATCACCACCATGGGCAAGATCATTGGCGGTGGACTTCCGGTAGGAGCCTACGGCGGCCGAAAAGAGATTATGGAGATGGTTGCTCCGCTTGGCCCCATGTACCAAGCTGGCACACTATCAGGCAACCCTCTGGCGGTGAGCGCCGGAATTGCAACGCTGACCGAGCTAAGCAAGCCGGGCGTGTTCGAGCGAATCGACGGCCTGGCACAGCGGTTGACCCAAGGCGTCACAGCAGCTTTCCAGAAGGCCGAGATACCCGCAACCATCAACCGGGTCGGCTCCATGTTCACCGGGTTCTTGAATCCGGGACCAGTGGCCGGGTTGGCCGATGCCGAGAATTCAGACACCGAGATGTACGGACGCTATTTCCACGCGATGCAAGAACAGGGCATCTACATCGCTCCGTCCCAGTTCGAGGCTGGTTTTGTCTCTACTGCCCACACTGAGGCAGACATCGACGCCACCATCGCCAAGGTCACAGCAGCGCTACGCAGTCTCAGCTAAGACCCGACCCCAAACAAGCAAAACGCAAAAAGGCTCTCCTGATGTAGCAGGAGAGCCTTTTTGATTGCCGTTATTTAGTGGCGGTTTAGGTGCCGTAGCGGGCAGCGGCGTTGGGGTCGCTGTACTCTACGCCCTTGGTAGCCCAGAATGCGGTGCCAATGGCATCAACAGTAGAAACCAGTTCCTCGCATTTGGCCATGTCGACGTTCTGCTTGCACTGTCCGGCCAACTTCAAAGCGGCGTTGAACGTGCCGTGCAGGTCAAAGCCGTCGGGAGTGTTCGGCCAGCCGTAGTCGGCCCAAAGAACGGTCAGCTCGTGCTTGACCACTTCAGCGTGTTCTTCTTTGACCGTGATGTAGCGGGCGATCTTGTTGACGTAGTCCTGATAGGCTCCGGCGTCACTGGCGTCGGGACGCTCCAGCGTCTGAAGCCTTAGAGTCATTTTCTGAACGGTCTGGGCGGCTATCTTAGCCGACAACGGTTCATAGATCCCGCATGGGACGTCACAATGTGCTTGCGCGATTCCTGGCTTGAACCAGCTTATTAGGTTAAACATAGCAGCCTCTCCTGACTACACCTGATTTTTTGCAAGCATCAGCGTAATCAAATTCTGATAGCTTCGCAACCCCTGACTGCCGTTCAAATCCCTTTCTTTCACCCCTAGCCCAGGCTCGCCACGCCAGCCATCTTGTATCCACTTAGTATAGGCACTTATAATTGCTCAATTACGCACCCATAGCTAGTGGTGCCCCAACTCTATTTTGCCAATATACCGGCGCCCGTTTTATTTCAAAGATCAGGTTCAAAGACGAGGCGGCGCCCAGGAGATGACCCAGTGGCGACAGCACCAAAAACCGCCAGGCCCGCTCACATGAAACACCGCAGCAGTGAGCTAACCGGAGACCCGCAGCGGGCGCCGGCTAGAGCAATGTTGATGGCCATGGGGCTAACCCAGGATGACCTGCAAAAACCCTTTGTTGCCATTGCCAACCTAGCCAGTGACGTTACCCCGTGCAACGTGCACCTGGACCGGTTTGCTCAGGCCGCGAAAGAAGGTGTCCGCGCCGCCGATGGCGTGCCATTTGAGTTTGGCACCATCACTGTAAGTGACGGCATCTCCATGGGCACAGAGGGCATGAAAACATCTCTGGTGAGCCGTGAAGTCATCGCCGACTCCATCGAGCTGGTTACATTTGGCGAGCGCATGGACGGACTGATTACCGTTGCCGGTTGTGACAAAAATATGCCCGGTTGCATGATGGCTTTAGGGCGTTTGAATGTGCCAGGTCTGTTCATGTACGGCGGATCAATCATGCCTGGCCAGTTCAAGGGCCAGGACGTGAACATTCAAGACGTATTTGAGGCTGTTGGCTCTTACGCCAAAGGCGATATGACTCTGGAAGATTTGACCGCATTGGAATGCGTTGCCTGCCCCGGTGAGGGTTCTTGCGGCGGGCTATTCACCGCCAACACCATGTCTACCTGCATCGAAGTGATGGGTATGTCACTACCAGGTGACGCCTCCGCTCCGGCCATCGATCCTCGCAAAATGGGAGAGGCCAGAGACGTAGGCCGCACGGTGATGCGCCTGCTGGAAGAAGACCTGCGTCCCCGCGACATCATGACCAAACAGGCATTTGAAAACGCCATCACGGTGGCGGTTTCCATGGGTGGATCAACCAACTCGGTACTGCACCTGATCGCCATCGCCTATGAGGTCGGTATCGAACTCACCCTTGAAGATTTTGACCGCATCAGTCGCAACACACCCTATATCGTAGATATGAAACCGGCCGGAAAATATTTGATGGCCGACCTCAGCCGCTACGGCGGCATCGCCCTAGTTATGAAGCGGTTGTTGAATGCCGGGCTGCTGCACGGTGACTGCATGACAGTAACCGGTAAGACCCTGAAGGAAAATATTGAGTCTGTACCGACCATTGACGACCAACCCGTCGTTTATCAAATAGACAATCCACGCAGCCCCACCGGAGGACTGGCAATATTGAAGGGCAATATCGCCCCCGACGGCGCTGTTATCAAGGTCGCCGGGCATCAGGAAAAGGTATTTGAGGGACCGGCTCGGGTGTTTGATCAAGAGCCGGCCGCGTTCCAGTCCATCCAGCGCGGTGACATCAAGGCTGGGGACATAGTAATCATCCGTTATGAAGGCCCCAAAGGCGGGCCGGGCATGCAAGAGATGCTGTCCGTGACCGCTGCCATCGTGGGCCAGGGACTGGGCGACGATGTTGCCCTAATCACCGACGGGCGCTTCTCCGGAGCGTCTCACGGACCCATGGTCGGCCACGTGGCCCCTGAGGCTGCAGTGGGCGGTCCTATAGCACTGATTAACGAGGGTGACATCGTCACGTTGGACATCCCAGGGCGCAAACTAAACGTAAAACTCACAGACGAAGAACTTGCGGAACGAAAGAGTAAGTGGCAGCCCATTCCGGCCAATTATACGAGTGGCGCACTTGCCAAATATGCCAAACTGGTCTCTTCTGCCTCACTGGGAGCAGTGACGCACTAACAACAGCTGACAATCGGGTCGATGCAATTTATCGACTCTAGCATGTAGAACATGCAATCGAAACCAAAGAACGACAACGACTTGGAACTTGAATCAATTGCGGCCTTACAGGCGGAGGGCCATGTCCGGCTGACGGATATGGCAGGCCCTCTCAGACGCCGCCTGTCGGAACAAACCGGGCGACCGGCCCAACCAACTCCATTGGTCGTCCGAATTTCTGTTGCGCTAGCTGGGTCAGCCGCAATTGGGCTGTTGTTTCTAGTGGAATGAACTGGTTGATTTAGCAAAAATCTTCGCGCTTGAAGCCACCAATTTTGGGAGATGCGTAAACATGGCTACAGAATCCAGGGACTATGGAAAAGAAGCGGTCGATCGGCATCGAGAAACAAGGGGCAAGGTCAGTATCGCGCCAAAGATGAAAGTTGAGACGCTGGATGACCTGTCCATTGCCTACACTCCCGGAGTGGCTACGGTATGTATGACCATTCACGCCGACAAATCAGAGTCTTACCACCTCACCAACCGGGCCAATACCGTGGCCGTGGTGACCGACGGCTCCGCCGTTTTGGGACTGGGCAACATTGGGCCTGAAGCCGCCATGCCGGTTATGGAGGGCAAATCCATCCTGTTCAAGGGATTGGCCGACATTGACGCCTTCCCCATCTGCTTGGACACCCAAGATACCGACATAATCATCCAGACCGTGCGGGCCTTGGCTCCCAGTTTTGGTGGCATCAACCTGGAAGATATCGCCGCGCCTCGCTGTTTTGACATCGAAGATGCGCTACAGGACCTCGGAATTCCGGTGTTCCACGATGACCAACACGGAACCGCCATCGCCGTGCTGGCCGCAGTGATTAACGCCCTGCTAGTAACCAACCGCAGGATAGAAGACACCAAGTTTGTATTCGCGGGAGCGGGAGCGGGTGGAATTGCATCCACAAAACTGCTCCTGGACCACGGCGCCAAACACGTAATTTTGGTCGACAGTATCGGTATCATCTCCCGCGACCGGACCGACCTAACAGCGGTTAAATCTGCCATGCTGGGCACCACCAACCTCGACAATCTCTCTGGCGGCATCGCTGATGCAATGCGCGGCGCAGACGTATTCATTGGTCTGGCAGCCGGTGACATGATTAGCCCCGAGATGGTCACATCAATGGCCAAAGACTCAATAGTCTTCGCCATGGCTAACCCCATTCCGGAAATTTGGCCGGACCTAGCCAAGGCAGCCGGAGCAGCGGTGGTCGGCACAGGACGCAGCGACTTCCCCAACCAAGTGAATAACAGCCTGGTCTTCCCCGGCGTTTTCCGGGGCGCATTGGACTGCCATGCCACCAAAGTCACCACCGAGATGAAACTGGCGGCGGCCCAAGCCCTGGCGGCCATGATCGTGGAGCCCACTGCGGAAAACGTCCTTCCCTGGTCTCTGGACCCAGAAGTCGCCCGAACCGTTGCCAAAGCAGTTTCCGATGCGGCCTAGCGGCCACCAATGACGTCAAAGCCTTCCCGGCCTGCTACACGCGTCTCGGTTGAGTCCCTGGATCGGTTCCGGGCCAACCTACAATCTCTGGTTGCCGAGAAGGCCAAGAAGCTGCCGAGCCTTCGCTACTGCGACCTCCGTATCGAGGTTCGAGAAGAGAAGGGCGCTCTGGCGGAGAACGGGGCCGAGAAGGCAAGCTCCGAAGACTACACTTTTGATTTCGGCGTTAGGGCCATTGCCGGGAGACGCACCAGCGCCTCTGGTTATTACGGTCGAGTTTTGGGGACCACTGATCTCGATCGGCTAGAAGACGTGGTTTGGGACGGCATCAAGCAAGCCTACAACCGAGCTCGAGCTAGCGCCCGTGAAAAATCGCGGGCCATGGGCTGTTTTCCAAACTTGGGGAGCAGCCTCACCGCTGGTGACCTGGCTATCGTGCCAGTCCACCAAGACACCATCCCAGCCATCTACTCATCTGATCCAAGGCAAGTCCCTCTTGGCGACACAATTGCGATGGCCGTGGACGGCTGCAAAGCTATGCAGAGCCAAGGGAGTAACATCGTTTACTCGGCCGCATCAGCGTCGACATTCTTGCTCCGGGAACTGTTTTTCAGCTCCGACGGCGCAGACATTGACCAGAGTTTCGCCCAGACAGAAGGATTCGCCATCTCCATCTGCAGCGGTGAGCACGGCAATTTTGAACTGTATGACTTCACCGGCCACCAGCGCGGCTGGGAGGTTTTAACAGACGGCTACACCAAAGGGCCCATCGTGCTGCCGAACTTCATAGACTTCTGCAAGAAACTGGGCGCAGACGCGGTGGAAGTGTCCGCTGCACCACCGCTAAAACCACCGGACAAAGAAGTAACGGTCGTCACCAACCCGCACTTTAATACCCTACTGATCCATGAAGTCGTCGGTCATCCATCCGAGTTGGACCGGGCATTGAAGTATGAAACCGGTTATGCGGGACGCTCCTGGTTCTTGAAGGACATGCAGGACAACCAACTGGGCAAGCAGATTGCTTCGCCAATGGTCACCGCCTACTCGGACCCAACCATGGAGGGCTACGGCTCTTTCAAGTACGACCATGAAGGAACCCCAGCCCGCCGCGCCTACATCCTCAGAAACGGCGTATTGGAAGAGTTTCTGAACAACCGCCAGACAGCCGCCATCATGGGGGTAGAGTGCAACGGATCGGCCCGCTCCACAGAAGCTCAATTAGTGCCGTTGATCCGTATGACCAACACCATCTTCGGCCCTGGCGAACAAGACCCTCAGAGCATCATCTCTGAGGTTGAAGACGGGTATTACATCGACGGACACCGGACTCCTTCAATCGCCGAGTCCAGAGAGAACTTCCGCATCACAGCGGTCAAGGTCTATGAAATTAAGAACGGCCAGTTGGGACGGCTATACCGAGACGGCGGTATAACGTCGGACAGCCGAGACTATTTTATGTCAATCGACGCGGTGGGCAATGACCTGCGGGTGAACCCCATACCCAATTGCGGCAAGGGACAGCCCATGCAGGCCAAGCGCATGAGCAACGGTGGGCCCACTATGAGAGGAGTCGCTCGTTTAACTGGCCCAGGCTAATCAAGGCTATGAGAGGCGTGGCTCGTTTAACAGGATCCGGCTAATCAAGGCTATGCGGGGCGTCGCTCGCCTGACCGGCCCCGGCTAATCAAGTCGAATTTGAGGAATTCATGACGGCAGCAGTAATAGTAATCGGCATAGTCGCACTGTTATCCACAGCGTTGGCTATTATCCTCATGCTGCGCTTACTCAAATCTCAAGAAAGCCCAAAAAACGAAGCGAGCGCCCTTGGCCACCAAGTGGGCGAGATTCGCCAGGGTATAGACAAGGTCAATGAAGCCATCCAGAACCTGAACATTGACCGCGCCAAGCAGTCAGAGAGACTGGAAACCATGCTTTCCAGCCTGAATACAAGCTCGTCAGCCCTCCAAAACATCCTGGCCAACACTCAAGTTCGAGGCCAATGGGGTGAGCGGATGGCCGAAGACGTTTTCCGTCTAATCGGCTTTGTGGAGTCGGTGAATTACACCAAACAGAGCACCACTGCCGACGGCAGTTCCAGACCGGATTTCACCATATTGTTGCCAGATAACAAGAAGCTCAATATGGACGCTAAATTCCCACTAACCAACTATATGAAGCTGGTGGAAGCTGAGTCTGAAGCAGACATCCAAGAGCACAGCCGCTCTTTCCTGCGGGACGTGCGAGACCGTACCCGAGAAGTCATTGGCCGAGATTACATTAACCCTGAAGACAATACCCTGGATTACGTGCTCGTTTTCATCCCCAATGAGTCCATGTTCCATTACATCCAACAGCACGGGGCAACGCTGGTGGAAGAAGCGCTGCGAAACCGGGTGGTGCTCTGCTCACCCATCAGCTTGTTCGCCATTCTAAGTGTGATCCGCCACGCCTTGGACAACTTTGCCATTCAACAGGCATCCAACGAGATCCTTTCAGAGTTGGCCAGCTTTGACCGGCAATGGGAGCGATTCACCGCCCAAATGGACCTGGTGGGCAAGCGTTTCGAACTGGCCCAGAAGGGGTTCGAAAACCTGGCCGGGACTCGACGTCGCGCGCTTGAAAGGCCGCTCAGCCGCATCCAAGCCATCCGTCAGCAACGTGGAATCCCCGACGCCGCGCCATTTGAAGCTCTGGGGGAAGCTCTGGACGAACCGTCAGAATCAGACGAAGCATGGGCGTTGCAGGAAGCTGAGTCGCCAGATGAAAAATAGCCCTCGAAAGAATCCCCCTCCAGCCTGGACCACTCGCCAAAAGGACCGACCAGAGTGCTATCCCTAGCCAGCCTGCGCCGCGCAGTGAAGGACGCCCTGTCTTTTGCCTCGTCTCAGCCTGACGTGATTGAGGTTGAGGTCTTTGCCTCGGCTGGGGCCAACCTCACGGTCCGGCTCAATTACACCTCCCATATTCCAAGTAACGGCGTGGAAGAACCCAAGTCCACCGAGGGTTATGGCCTGGGCATCAGGGCCACTTTCCGCACCCCCAATGGCATCAAAACCGGCTTTGGCAGCGAGCCCACAGACCTCTCCGTGGCCGGCGCAGAACGGGCGTTAGAAAAAGCTCATGCTGGCGCGGTTGCGGACGCCGAGTTTGTGTCACTGCCAAAGCATGATTCACCCCAACAACCAGCATTGAGGGACCAAGAACCACTGGCCAACTACAATCCCGCGTTGATGCGCATCGGCGGCAAGGGTCTGGTGGACGCAGGCTGGAGCATGATGCACCGCGCGTTGGACACCTTCCAGTCATCGGAAGACCTGATGGGCCTGGCCGGCTCCGCAGAAAAAATGTCTGAACTTGGCCTGATTTTGGGCGGCGACGTGGTTATGCTTCAAGACCGCATGGCGATTGGCTCAACCCATATCCCCAAAATTCAGACCGAGCAGAACACCCTGATTATGTCATTTGCCACAGCCATGATTGAGACCCAAGCCAGCAAAGGCAGCGGCTGGTCAGTGGGTAGTCAGCTCGCCGATTTCACCGGGGAAGCCGCCGCGGAGGCCGCGCGTAACGCCATCGCATCGATGGATGGCGAACGCATTCCCACCGGCGAGTACAACGTAATCCTGGGCCCCCAGGCAGTGGCCGAGATACTGGAATGGGTACTGATGCCGGGCCTGTCTCTGGACATGTTCTTTGCCGGCGCATCGCCGTTCATGGGCAAGCTGGGCCAGCTGGTAGCCTCAGAAGACTTTAACCTCTATGACGATGGCGCAGCCCCAAACCTCCCTACTTCCAAGTCCATCACCGATGAAGGTCTGCCTACGGGATGCACCGATCTGATTCGCAACGGCAAACTGTCAGGCCTGTTGTCTGATTATTACAATTACCAACGCATCCTGAATGACGCCACCGGACGGGAGAAGCTGGGAACCAACCCCACAAGCGCCTTGGATATGATTTCCCCCCGCAACGGGTTCCGACCTGGCAACGGCGGTGGCCGAAATTTTGCATCCACGCCCGGTGCAGTCTCCACCAACCTGGTGATTGAGGGCAACCGGGCCAACACCCAAGAAGAATTGCTGCAACTGGTGGGCAACGGTGTCTACATTGGTCGTATCTGGTATACCTACCCGGTAAATGGCACCACCAGCGGCGATTTCAGCGGAACGATTATCGGCGATTCCTACCTGATCAAAGACGGCAAATTCGCCGCTCCGCTGAAACCCAACACGGTACGCATGAACGACAATGTGCTCCGGCTGATCAACAACATTCTGGGCATTGCCTCCCAACACCGGGCCACGGTGCGCTGGTCGTCGGATCAGGTGACCTGGGCACCCGAGATCGCGGTATCCGGTTACGGCCTGGAAGAGATTTCCGAATACATGGAGGGCGTCTAATGGCTAATGGAAATATCAAGTTCGAAAAAATGGACGACGTGGGCATCATCACGCTGGACCGCCCAGAGTCCAGAAACTCCCTCACTCCAGACATGGTCGACGAGATGGGAGAAGCGATAGAGGCCTGCAAGCGCAACGATGTCCGGTCAGTACTACTCAACGGGACCGGCGCTGCGTTCTGCTCCGGCGCCGACGTGAAAATGTTCGTCGAAGTGCTGGATAACGGCGGCCCAGAGGGCCTGCACCAGCACATCAGCACCATGGCCGATGCACTCCACACCAAGGTGGTCCTGGGTCTAAGGAGACTGGAGAAACCGGTGGTAGCAGCGATCAATGGAGTGGCTGCCGGCGCCGGTTTCAGCCTGACACTCGGCTGTGACATCCGGTATGCCGCCCAAAGTGCCCGGTTCTTGATGGCCTACGCCAACATCGGCGCAACGGCTGACGGCGGCTCAACCTACCTGCTGCCCAGATTGGTCGGCTCTGGCCGGGCAATGGAGATATATCTGGCCAGCCAGCCGATCAGTGCGCAGATGGCCTTGGATATGGGTCTCGTCAATCAGGTTGTGGAGGACGAACACCTGTTTCGCCACGCCATGGAAACCGCCGTCAGGTTGGCTCAAGGGCCCACGCTAGCCTACGGAAAGGTAAAAGCCCTGTTCGATCAGTCTTGGGATAAAGACATCGAAACCCAACTGAACGCAGAAACAGAAGCTCTAGCTAACAGCGGACTAACTGCCGATTTCCAAGAGGGAATCAAGGCCTTCGCCGAGCGACGCCAAGCCAGGTTTCAGGGCAAGTAGGCTCAGTCCCTACTCCAGTTCGGCTACGGTGATGCCGTCGCCGCCGGCCCCTTCTCCGTCCTGGGCTGAGATCACCAGGGGGTGACCGCTTAGGTACTCTCGGATGGCTGTCCGTAGCGCCCAAGTGCCTTTGCCGTGAATCAAGCGTACAGAACTGGCCCCGTCCAAAGATGCGTCGTTCAGGGCGTTATCCACCCTGCTCAGGGCCTCGTCAACTCGCATACCGCGCAGGTCTAACTCCGGACTCGGGCCACGCCTAGGCGCTCTACTAGAAGAGCGGCTCAGGTAGACACCCTGGGCGGCCGCAGTAGGGTCCGCATCCGCCTTTCGTTCTAGTTGGTACACCGGAATCTTGGCTCGCATAGTGCCTAGCAGAACTTCGATCCGCTCCTGGCTGTCGGCCGCGGAGATTACCTCCACTGGCTGGGCAATGCCACGGATGTAGACTCGATCCCCTTCCTTGAGCGTTTCCTGCCACGGTGTCCTTTCAACGTCGATGGGCGACCAGGACGTAGAGTCCAACTCACGTTGGACCTCTTTGATTTCATCACGGTGGGCCTGCATCTGCTGTTTGGTCTCTGTTTCAGCTCTGGCAGCGGCTCTAACACGTGCTTCAGCATCCTGGCGCATCTCGGCGGCTTCCAAAGTGCGTTCTGCCCTGGCCAATCGGTCCAATATCCCACCGATGCGACTCTGAAGTTCTTGGCGCGAATCCTCAACCAAATTGGCTTTGGCTGATTCTACGTCGGCCAATTGGACGTCAAGCTCCCGTTGTTTTCGTGCCGAATCTGCCCGAGCAATCTCGGCTTCCTGCCGCAGTTCCTCAACCACCCGTCGCTCTTGCTGTAACTCTTGCAGGAGACCTTCAGTAGCCTGCTCCACTGGAGAAATGCCGGTGCGGGCATCGTCGATTACTTCCTGGGGCACACCCAATCTCGCGGCGATGGTCAGCGCATAGCTGCGGCCCGGCAGGCCCAGCGTTACATGATAGGTGGGTTCCAACGTGGTGGGGTCAAGGTCAACGCTTGCATTGACCATGCCCGGCTGCTCCTGCACAAACCTGGCCACACCACGGTGGTGGGTGGTGCCAACGACAAACGAGCCAATCTTCTGAAAATACCGGAGCACAGCACTGGCTAAGGCCGAGCCCTCTTCCGGGTCGGTGCTAGTACCAAGTTCGTCCACCAATACCAGGGAATTAACGGTGGCGCGGGACATGATTCCCTTCAGGTTGGTGATGTGCGAGCTGAATGTGGAAAGCGACTCCGAGATGCTCTGCTGGTCGCCAATGTCCGCGTAGATGCCATCGAACCGGGGGAAGTGGGCTTCTTCTGCAGGTACGTGCAGACCAGCCTGGGCCATGATGGCCAGCAGACCCACGGTCTTCAGGGTGACCGTCTTGCCACCGGCGTTGGGGCCGGTAATCAGCAACACCTCTTGGTCTCGGTCCAGGTCGATGCTGACCGGCACTACGTTGCCAGTGAGCAGGGGGTGTCGCGCCCGAACTAGCCTTAGACGCCTGTCTGAAACTTCTTGTTCTGAAACCCAGGGCGCAACAGCTTTAATCACCTTGGAGTAGCGGGCCTTGGCAATATCCAAATCAAGTCTAGCAATCTGGTCCAGCGTCAACATGAGATCTTCGCCGGACAGGCCAACCATGCCGGACAACTGCCGCAGCACCCGTTCAACTTCTCGGTCTTCGGCCAGCCGGGCTTCACGCCAGCGGTTGCCCACGTCGATGGCCGGCATGGGCTCTACGAACACCGTGGCTCCGCTGTCGGAAACATCATGGACGATGCCCGGCACCCGGTAACGCATCTCTGCTTTGATCAGCAACACCATGCGGCCGTTGCGCTGAGTTATCAAGGCTTCTTGGAGTACATCGACACGCTGTAGGCGGCGCAGGTTGCGCTCCATGATGTCGTTCAGTCGATTCTGGGCGTTGCGAGCGTCCTGGCGCAGGTTGTGCAACACGGGGCTAGCGTTATCCAGCACCTCTCCAACCGGACTGATGGAACCGGAAAGTGTGCGTTCCAAGTCGCCCAACTCAGGGATGCTCTCGCCAATGCTGGCCAGCAGCGGAATCTCTTCGTGACGGCTGAGCTCTGTGCGGTCGAATCGGGCGGCGCGGAGCAATTCCCGAATGGCAAACAGTTCATCGCCGCGTAGCAGTCCACCCAACAAGGCCCGCTGGAGAATCTCTCTAAAGTCCTGGTCCGGCCCAAACTCCAAGCCGCCGCCATCGTCCAAATATTGCTTGGCCTCGGATGTCTCCTGCTGCCTGGTGGCAATATCCAACAGATCAAGCGTCGGCGACAGAGACCGCGCACGCTCGGCGCCAACCACCGTGTGGGTGTGATTGACTAATTGCTCGCGGACTTTATCGAACTCCAACAGCCGCCCGGCAAAGTCAAAGCCGCCCAAATCTGTGTTCAGAGTGCGCGTCTCTCGCCGAATCGTAGTCTCCGGAGGGTTATTCATTTCAGGCATTTCAGCTTCAGTGTCGTTCAATTATTACCAGTCCATACCCCAAACTCGGCTCTCATGTAGCGTGCTACCCAAGTCATCCAGGGTGTCGCGCTTGGGGTCTCGGATGTTTAATCTTCTCTTCAGCGTAATATCTTTGTATTCGTCCATTCGAGGGCAGACCTTCAAGAAGCCGTTCAGCGTGAATTTCTCTCCACCCAACACCACGTGGTCCAACTCTCGGGCCACGGGCTCAAACTGGGCGCGAATAGATTCGCAGACTTTCACGTACAACCGCCGCATCTGCCCTTCTCTGATGCGGGTGTAGCGAAGCTGTGATGTCCCGCCGGCGTGGTGCTTGCCCTTAACGTAGCGGGAATCTGTCTTGGAACTTTCCAGGTCTGCGCCGCAATAGACGGCCACAGAATATCGTCCCAGCCGCACTAGGACCACCCCAACGGTGCGTTCAGTGTCCAACAGAGTCCAGAGCGGCTCCTCGTTCCATCTATCATGCAGGCTGCTTTTCAGCACCGGAAACGGCGGGGCAATGACCAGTGTCCGATCTCCAGCACGCAGCCCAACCAGACCGCAGCCATTATCCTCGGGGGTGCCGCCCAAGCGGGACAACCGTTCTTTCCATTCGGCAGAACCAGCGGCATCGCCCGGACGCAGATAGATAGTCGATGCAATTTCACCGTCACGCGGTTTACGCACGCCCAGCAGATTGCGCAGCCGTTCTTTGGTCAGCCAGTCTCCATTGAGGCTCGCCGCAGGCGTGGCAGTCCTGTTTTTAGCTTCGCTCATATTATTCTGAGGATTGTATCACTGCCGCCTCTTTCGCCGGAACGCCAGCAGTCTTAGAATGGCCTCACCACTCAGATCCCCGACTGAAAAACCGACGGAGAAACCTGCAATGGCCACAGACGACAATTGGACCCTGCTTCAGCGCCGAGACAAGGTCTTGGAACAATTGGAAGAATCGCATCGTATTCTTCACGAATCCCTAGAAGGAATCGATCCGGAGGAAGCGTTTTTGGGCTCCCGATGGTCGGTCTGGGAGGTGCTGAACCACCTGGACACCGAGAACTATGTTGATGCTTTGGAGAAGATTTCTTCGGGCGCGATGGACATGCTGCCGCCATTTGGCAGCCGCAAGGAAAAACTCAAAGAGGACATCGCCCACCTGGATGAGAATTTTCAGCGGTTTAAGGCGTTGGTCGCCGGGCTAACGGAAGAACGCATGGTCCAACCGGTTGTGCCGCCGAATCCGGAAAACAATTATCCTGGACTAACATTGCTAGAGCTGATGGAGAGGTCATCAGGCCACGAAGGCTCCCACGCTCGGCAGATCGTGGAGACTCGCAAGTATGTGACCGCTTTCGGCGCCAAAGAACGGACCGTAACATTTATTGCCCTCGACCCGCAAAACCCAGATAATTTGGGAGTTTCCACCGTTGGGTTGCTGAAATATGCCGACAATGTGGCCGGCGCTCCTGAAGCCCTGGACGCAATCAGAAATTTTGCCACCGGAGCAGAGTTAACCCTGGACGGCAAAAACACGGTGGAAATCATTGCACGCCTGGGCAGGGACACCCGCGCCGGGCTCTGGAACGTGGTATGCACTATTGGCAGCCCTTCTGAATCTCACCTGGAACTCTTGCAGGTTGCCGAGAAGTACTGCGACAAAGTGGTCATCATGCAGGCAAGCCAGTAGCGATTGACGCCGGACCGTTTGCCCCGGCAAACCAGGTTTGCTACACTGTCGCCGTACTTTCGGCCCGTCTCTGATTTAGCCTGGTTTTGAGCCTGGCAAGGTGGGCAGAATACAATCTACGTCAGATAGGAGCCACCATGATTTACGAAGTGCGTACCTACGTCCTAAAACCCGGCAGCGTCGCCACTTTTGAAGAGAACTTTGCCGCCGCGTTGCCGCACCGCGAGAAATATTCCAAATTGGGAGCCTTCTGGCACACCGAGATTGGCCCGTTGAACCAGGTAATCCACGTGTGGCCTTACGAGAGCATGGAAGAGCGGAACAGCATCCGCGAGGAGGCTGGCAAAGACCCCAGCTGGCCGCCGAAAAATGACCCCGACATGTACGTGAGCATGAACTCAGAGATTTTCAACCCGGCCCCGTTCATGCGACCGCTGGGCGGCAATCAGGCCCTGGGTTCCATCTACGAGATGCGCTCTTACACCTACAAAGTTGGCAGCATCAACAAGGTCATCGACATTTGGGCCGACGCTGTGCCCGCCCGCGAAGAGTTCTCCCCCTTGGCCGCCGCCATGTATACCGATGTGGGCGGACTGAACAAGTGGGTCCACATCTGGGCCTACGAAGACCTTGATCAGCGCAAGAATGTCCGCGCCGAAGCCATCAAGACCCCAACCTGGCCGCCGCCCACTCGGGAGTTCTTGGTCAGCCAAGAGAACAAGATCATGGTCCCGTCGTCCTTCTCACCAATGCACTAGGCCGGCGGCGAGCCGCGTTTTGTTCGGGCAAGTGATCTAACAATTCGTGATTGGTCTTCCAAAGAGTGCAACAGGAGGCTCTGCCGATATACCGTGGCAGAGCCTCCTTTCTCTTCCTGAGAAAGATTCCCGTAGGGGCGGGTTTGTAACCCGCAATGCTTGGGTAGGCCATTTCCAGATGATCCAAGCAGCTCGCTCGTTGGCTTTGGTTTATCTTGCTGAAAATGACTTGTCGAGACTGAGGGCGGGTTACAAACCCGCCCCTACGCCTGCATCATCACTTTGAGATATTGAAATAGCAGCACAAGAATCTTCATGACAAATTTTGATGAACAATTGGAAGAACTGGTCACGGCCAACCGCATATTGGCGCGGGAGGGAGTGGTAGACGCCTTTGGCCACGTGAGCATCAGACATCCGGAGCACCCGGACCGATACATCTTGTCCCAATCCCGCGCGCCAGACTTGGTGAATGTTTCTGATCTTATGGAGTACACCCTGGAGGGCGACCCCCTAGACCAACAGGGCCGCACAATGTACTCGGAACGTCCGATTCACGGAGGCATTTACGAGGCCCGTGACGACGTTCTGGCCATTGTCCACAATCACTCGGCAACGGTGGTTCCATTCACCGTTACAGACACGCCGCTGCGGCCAATGTTTCACCTGGGTGCCCTCATTGGGCCAGAACTGCCGGTTTGGGACATTCGCGATAATTTCCAGGACACCAGCATGCTGGTCGCCACCATGGACCAAGGTCGAGACCTGGCCCGCTGCCTGGGAGACTGCCGTGTTGCCCTCATGCGGGGTCACGGCTGTGTAATTACAGGCAAGTCCATCCGCGAGGTAGTGATGGCTTCAATCTATCTGCAGGTCAATGCCGGGCTGCTGCTTGAGTCGTTGCGACTGGGCGATGTTAAATACATGACGCCAGGCGAGATTGAACTTATGTCGGAAGGCCAGATGCGCCCCACCGCCCAAGAACGGGCCTGGGAATACTGGGCCAACCGCGCCGGACGAAGAAAAGACGGGGATAAAAACGCCTGAGGGAAACGATTAATGGTACCTGAGCCCGAACCAGAGATAGTAGAAGAACTGAAAGCCGCCAACCAGCGGTTTTATGACGCGTTCTCCGACCTGGATATATCTGTCATGGACCGGGTTTGGGAGGACTCCACGCGGGTGGTCTGTGTCCATCCTGGATGGACTCCTCTGATCGGATGGGAAGCTGTGCGCATGAGCTGGGACCGTATCTTTCAGAATTCTAACCTCATGCAATTCCAAGTCCGTTATCTGAACATACTCGTCGAGGGCGATTTCGGCAGCGTCACCTGTGTTGAAGTCATCACCAGCGTGGTCGCGGGAACAGCGTCCAATTTCAGCACCTTTGCGACCAACGTTTTCGTCCGCCGTGATGACGGCTGGCGCATGGTCGCCCACCACGCTACTCAGTCAGCCTAAACCAACCGTACAATGCCCCGGGAATTAGTCCCCTCTCGCCGCAACCCGCACCGGCTTAACTGCCCGGGGTTTTCCCCAACTGTTAAGATAGGCAGTGCTACCCCTCTCCCAATCATGAGCAGATTGTGCCCAGCCGCACAGGGCAGTTAAAAGGGCTGAAAGCGCCACAGAATTTAAAAAGGACACCCATCATGGCTCCAGATCCACTGTCATTGACAAAGACGGAACGAAACCTTTGGTCAGCCATTGTCGCTGAGGCTTTGGCCCACTTGAAATATAACGCCTACGCCCACCGAGCCCTGGAAGAGGGTCACCCGGAAGTGGCCCAAGTCTTCCAAGAAGTGGCCGGCGCCGAGACCATCCACGGCATGAACCACCTGCGGGTTTCGGGCGCTCTGCACACCACCCAGGTCAACCTCCGCACGGTGACCGAAGGCGAATCCAAAGAATACAGCACCATGTATCCCAAGATGATCCAGGATGCATTGGACGAGGGCCGCCAGGACGCCGCAGATTCATTTGCCTTGGCCATGGACCGTGAACGCCATCACCTGGAAGTGTTCACCAATGCCTTGAATTTGCTGGACGCCAAGACGGAGGCCATTGCTGCTGCAGGCCTAGAACCGGTAGTGGCATCATCGTCCAACCCGGTATCCGCCACTGGATCGGCTCCTGGCAGCGCGCTCACCATCGACGACGATGGCATAACCATGGGGGATTACGTAAGCGCGGCCACAGAGATCGACCGAGAACGCTGGCGCGTGGCCCGGCTGGGAAGATTGCGTGAGGTGGTCTTTGGCGCCCAGGACGGTCTGTTGAGCACAGTGGCATTGGTCACCGGAGTTGCCGTTGCTGTAGAAAACCAGACCACTGTGTTGGTCGCCGGCTTGGCTGCAGCGCTGCCAGGCATGCTTTCAATGGCCACTGGAGCGTTTTTAGGCTCCCGCGCAGAGCAGGATGTGCAGAGGGCAGAGATTGCCCGTGAGGCCTTAGAGCTTGAGGAAAACCCGGCTGAGGAGTTGGCCGAGCTTGTGGTGCTCTACCAGCGAGAGGGTAAGACCTATCAGGAAGCGAGGCACCTGGCCGATGAGATATCCCAGGATAAAGACCTGTGGCTGCGTACACTGGTAGAGAAAGAACTGGGAATCAGCCCCGACGATACCACCAACCCCATGAAAGACGCCCTCACCATGGGAATCGCTTTCATATTGGCAGCCATCATCCCTATCCTGCCCCATTTCTTCATGGAGGGCGGAGCGGCCATCAGCGTGTCCATCGCAGCCGCGCTCACAGGCTTATTCATCTTGGGCGTGGGCAAAGGCCGGTTGGTGCAGCGTTCACCGCTGCTGCAAGGACTGGAGATACTGGCCATTGGGGCGATATCTGCCGGGGTCGGCTTCGGCCTGGGCGACCTGATCCCCAGGATTATCGACCTTTCCTAAAAACTTAGCCATTCACCTTGGAGAGCAATCCTCGAGCGGCGGTGATGAAATCGACTGGGTTGTCGCCCTGGACCAAATGGCCGGCGTTTGAAATGGTCTCGGTGGTGCAATCGACCATTACCTCACCCATCTTTGCCAGAGTTTCCTCGGCAAAGATGTCGCTGCGGTCGCCCCTAAGTACCAACGACGGACAATCCACCGCCTGCACACATTCCCACAGCTTTTCCACGGGCCAATTGGGGTCGGATCCCATGCGACTCCGGTTCTTGGTCGCCGGGTCCCATTTCCAAGACCATTTGCCGTCTGAAGTCTGGCGGATGCTGTATTTGAGCGCCCCAAGAACCTGCTCTTCCGTGCGGCCGGTATATTCTTTGATGCGGTCAGCAAATTCTTGGAAGCTGTCCAAATCGTTGGGCAGTTCACGGAAATTTCGAATCCGGTCTTGGCCTTGGCGTTGGGTTTCGGGTCCGGTGTCCACAATAGTCAGAGACCGCAGTGTCTTGGGGTGTCTGGACGCCCAGATGAAGCTGTTGCGACCGCCCATAGAATGGCCCATCAGGTTAAAGTCGTCCAATCCAATGGCCTCGATTACGCCGTCCATATCAGCCTGCATAGAGTCCAAGGAGTAAATGCCGTCCTCGGCCCAGTCTGTATCGCCGTGGCCGCGTTGGTCCACCGCAATCACATGGTAGTCGGGTGACAGGTTCAGGCTGATAAAGTCCCAACTGTGGGCCTGCTGGGAAACGCCGTGGAACATCACCAAGGTGGGCTTGGAAGAATCACCCCACTCCAGGTAGTGAAAATTCAGTCCGTTGGCCTTGACCGTCCGGTCTACAGGCTCGTTCTCCTCAGTAAAGGGGACACCCATATTTCTTGCTGCTTGGTATAAGGAAAGCCCCAGTGAGTGGGAAGCCATGTTTTTTCCTCCGGTCAAAGTCCAAAACTATGATAAACCGAGTGTCAAGATTTAAGGTCGCAAAGCGCCTAAAATGATACTCAAGAAGATGCGGCATTCACTTTCCAGGTGGCTAATGATATTATTAGACGGTTGCGATTCGTCACTTCTCGCATCAACCCTATGTGCACTAATTCCCAAAGGTTAGCCGTAGCCCTTCTGGCCCATGCGCACTAATTCCTAAATATTGGCCGCAGCCCTTCTGGGATTCTGAAGTACAAATATACCGGAGACCATCGTCCCATGACTACGAACTCAGTCCAGATTGAACTAAATCCCAGAGAACTAATGGGCAAAAAGGTAGCGCGCTTGCGCCGCGTCGGAATTGTCCCTGTCCATCTTTACGGACCCGGAATGGAGCCTCGGTCACTACAGTGCCAAGCCTCCACTCTAATCCGGACACTGGCCACTGCCGGTGGTGCCACACCCATCCACATCACCATCCAGGGTGAGTCTGGCACGCATTTGGCCTTTGCCAGAGAGATTCAGTGGGACCCGATGCGCGACGACCTGTTGCACGTCGACCTGCTGGCCGCAGACATCAGCAGGCCGGTAACCGCCCAGGTTCCGATTATACTGACTGGCGAATCTGCCGGCGCACGCTTGGTCAATGGCACAGTGATGCAACAACTGCGCACTGTGGATGTCCAGGCATTGCCCCTGGAGATGCCAAACCAGATTGAAGTTGATCTAGCGATCATGGAAAACGCCGACTCGGTGATCCGTGCCAGTGACCTGGCGATTCCTAGTTCTGCCACACTCTTAACCGATGCCGAAGAGCTGGTGGTCAGGATTGAGCTTCCCAGAGTCGCAGAAGAATTCACCGCAGCCGAAGGCGGAGCCGAAGAGAGTGGAGACGCCCCTGCCGAAGAATCATCCGAGGAGTAGACTTCGGAACCAGTCGACTTTCAGCTTGATCCATAGTCCCGTCCGGGTAAACAAGTCAGTTCTCCAGGTCGGAATCGCTAAAGAAATAAAAACGCCGGAGGAGCAAATCCCGCATGCGGGGAGGCCTCCGGCGGTTGTTTTGGAGATAGGAAAATGTTCCTGACCTATGTTGGAGAATCCGGACTTACCGGCACAACGGTCAATGACCCATCCCAAGGACACCAGATCTACACGGGGCTTTTCATCCACGAGAGCCAGTCAATCTCGGTAAACGGCGAGTTCAACGCCCTGTGCCGCCGCCATTTTGGCGCGCCGCTGGGCGAAGAAGGCGCACCAAACGTCATCCGACCGGTAGACCTCTACCAAGGATTGGGCTATTTCTCCTCCTGGACTCCGGCCAAGAGAAACGAACTGATGCAAGACTGCCTGGGTATCATGATTCGCCGCGAGACACCGGTAATCACCGCCTACATCAACAAACAAGAGTTCATCGACGCCAGAGCAGCCGGGAACGATGATTACATCAACAGGTGGGATACTCCTACAGGCCCACTGGTGAATAAATTCTTCTTTGCAATTGGTATGTTCCTAGACGAGCTCAACATGTCCAGCCTATCCGGCGACGACATCATGGACGGCACAGTACCCATCGCCAACCATGCCTTGGTCATGGCCCAAAACGGGGCCTCACTGGAAGCTAAGTTCATGGCCGAGTTCCTACGGTCTGATGAGGGCATCGACGCCACCGGGTTAATCGATGACATCTGCTTCGTGGAATCGGCACGCTCCGTTGGCAATCAGTTGTCCAATCTGGTCGCCTACTTCGTCCGACGTTGGCTCCAAAATCCGGAACGTCCCCATCCTTACTTCGACGGCCTCCGGGAAAACAAGGTGATTCAAGTCATTTACCCTGTCAACATCTAAAAACCGGTAGCCTGATTACGGGACTCGCACCAACCGCCGCAGGAACGCGCTGAGCAGGTCCACGGCCACCACCAGAATCAGGTACCACAGGATGATTAGCGCCACATCGGTGTACTGGAAGAAGCTAAGACTAAGCCTGAATTCTCTGCCTAGGCCACCCGCGCCGACGAATCCCACCACCACAGTGGTGCGAATCACCACCTCCCAGCGGTACAGCAGGTAGGTGAGGAACTGGGGCATGGCCTGGGGGATAATCCCATAGGCCAGCATCTGCAGATTGCCCGCCCCTGCGGAACGCAACGCTCGTGCCGGCCCCGGGTCCATGTTCTCCACTACCTCGGCCGAAAGCTTGCCCACGATGCCGTAATTGTGCAGCCCCAGGGCAATGGCTCCGGGCAGTATCCCCGGCGACAGAAAGAACACGATCACCATGGAAACCCAGTGGGACCGCCGGCCAGTCCAGGCCTCCTAGGCGTGGACTCAAGTAAACCCGGCGTTTGGATTCCTCATGGGAATTTGGTTTGTGGCTGTCACATCAAAAAGATTAATAGACTATATAAAGACAGTCAAATACAGTGGAGTCTATATTGCCCTTATCAGAGACCAAAACGGGCGTGCTTGGCCGGGCGATTCCTTTACAACAATTTGGCACGGCATTACAATCGCTAGTCAGAGAAAACGACGTATTTCACTGCTTTCTCTAACTATTTCACCCGATTAAACCTACAGATTAAATCAACTGGTTTAACCTGCAACCCATTTCAAACAGCCCGCCACCAAGCCGGCCGGGACCTACAGGATTTGATGCCAGACCCAGAAGACATTCTAATGGCCAATCGGGCCACCAAGCTCGAACGTATCCGCGGCAACGGCATCGACCCGTATCCTGCCCGTTTCCACCGCTCCTACGACACCGCCACCGCCACCACACTCTTCGAAGAACTGGAGAACGCTGAGCCAGCCGACGAGAAGCTTCAGAATGTCACCCTGGCCGGTCGTATCTCTTCCATGCGCACCATGGGCAAGGCGGCGTTCGTAGACCTGAGAGACGCTTCCGGAGTTATCCAGGTTCTCATGCGTCAGAACAATCTCAATGAGGGATTTGAGCTAATCAAGGACTTGGACTTGGGCGATCATTTGGGCGTGCGCGGCAATCTGATGCGCACCCGCACCGGCCAAGTCACCATCGACGCACTGGAACTCACGGTCACCGCCAAAGGTATGCGCCCGCTGCCGGAGAAATGGCACGGCCTGAGGGACGTTGAAACACGATATCGGCAGCGCTACCTGGACCTGATCGCCAACCAGGACGAGATCATGCCGATCTTTGTCCTGCGCAGCAACGTAATCAGCGGTATCCGCCGGTTCCTAGACGACCGGGGCTTCTTGGAAGTGGACACTCCCATTCTGGTCCCCGTGGCCGGCGGCGCCCACGCCCAACCTTTCATCACTCACCACAACGCCTTGGACCAGCAGCTTTACCTGCGCATCGCTACTGAACTCTATTTGAAGCGCCTAATCATCGGCGGCTTCGACAAGGTCTATGAGATTGGCCGGGTCTTCCGGAACGAGGGTATCGACCAGGACCACAACCCAGAGTTCACCTTGCTAGAGAGCTATGAGGCCTACGCCGACTACAATGATGTGATGGACATGGTTGAGCAAATGGTCTCAACCATCTGTAAGGCAGTCAATGGCACCACCAAGGTGACCATCGGCGATGAAGTCATCGACTTTGAGCCGCCGTGGGCGCGGGTCAGCCTGCGTGAGGAACTCGAAAAACGCAGCGGCATCAAACTGGAAACCGTCAATGATGAAGAACTCCGCAAGAAAGCGTCAGAAATTGGAATCGACACCGTGGTGCTGGAGAGTCGCGGGCGGTTGATTGACAAGTTGCTGTCCACATTTGTGGAGCCAAACCTGATCCAACCAACCTTTGTCCTGGACTACCCGGAGGAGATGTCCCCGCTGGCCAAGGCCAAGCCAGACACTCCCGGATACGTGGAACGGTTTGAAGCCTTTGCCTTTGGCATGGAGATCGCCAACTCCTACAGCGAGCTGAACGACCCGGCAGTGCAACGGGCGCGATTTGAAGACCAGGCCCGGATACAGCAACTATTCGAAAACGAAGACGTCGACCGACAAGACGATGACTTCCTCACAGCCATGGAATACGGCATGCCCCCCACCGGCGGCCTGGGCATCGGCATCGACCGGCTGGTGATGCTGCTCTCAGGACAACCATCGATCCGCGACGTGCTGCTGTTCCCCCAGATGCGGACACTGCGCACCGATTCAACAGAAAAAGAGCCGGAAGAAGAAACAACGGAATAACAATGCTTTCAATCGAACACATACGAGAGAACCCGGATGAGGTACGCGCCGCCCTCAAAACCAGAGGGGAGGACGACTCCATCACGGAGGTTCTTGAACTGGATACGGCAATTCGCGCGACTATCACCGAACGCGACAACCTCAACGCGGAACGAAACCGGGTCAGCAAGGAATTGGGCCAGGCGCGCTCCCAAGGGCAAGAAGTCTCAGAAGAGGCCAGGGCCCAGATGCGGGAGATTGGCAACCAGGCCGATGCCTTGAACGAGAAAACCAAAGAGATGGGCAACCGGATGGGCGAATTAATGCTCACACTACCAAATCTGCCCCAGTCTGGCGTGCCGGTGGGCGAAGATGAGACCGGCAGCATCATCATCCGCCAAAACGGCGAGCCGCCCGTCATGGACTTTGAACCCAAGCCCCACTGGGACCTGGGCGAAGAACTTGGCATCATCGACTTTGAACGCGGCACCAAGCTGGCTGGAAGTCGGTTCTACAATCTGGTGGACTACGGCCCCAAACTGGAACGCGCGCTGATCTCCTTCATGCTTGACCTCCACACCAACGACCACGGCTACACAGAGATTTCCCTGCCGGCAGTGGTGAAACGAGAAATCATGGAAGGCTCCGGCAACCTGCCCAAGTTTGCCGACAATCTCTACCACGACGACGAAGATGACCTCTGGCTGATACCCACCGCCGAGGTCCCCATCACCAACCTCTACCGGGACGAGATTATCCCGGCCAACACCCTGCCACTCAAATACGTGGCCCAGACTCCTTGCTTCCGCCGTGAAAGGGCCTCTGCGGGACGAGATACACGCGGCATCAAACGGGTGCACCAATTCAACAAGGTTGAGATGTATCAGTTTGTGGAGCCTGAGACCTCCAATGACGAGCTGGACAAACTCGTGGACCACGCCGAGGACGTATGCCGCAAGTTGGGGTTCACCTACCGGGTTTTAGCCCTCTGCACCGGTGATATGGGCTTTGCGTCTTCCAAGACCTACGACATTGAGGTCTGGGCCGCAGGCTGCCAGGAATGGCTTGAAGTCAGCTCCTGCTCCAATTGCACCGACTTCCAAGCCCGGCGATCCAATATCCGCTACCGTTCTGAAGAGGGCGGCCGCCCCCGCATTCCCCACACGCTGAACGGCTCCGGCCTGGCCCTGCCCCGTGTCATGATTGCCATCATAGAGAACTACCAGCAGCCAGACGGGTCGGTGGTTATCCCTGAGGTGTTGCGTCCCTACACCGGGTTTGATGTGATTCCGGCCAAAAAGGCAACCATCTAGCTCCCGTAATCAATCAACAAGACGATGAAGTCATAGTTGAGGAGATTGAGAGCGAAGAACTTGATGCTACTCCGGAGCCAACTTTGACGGCTGACCCAACTGCAACACCATCGCCAATTACCGAAACTCCGTCAGATCAAGGCCTGGCAAACCTCACCGGGGTTCAGGTAGACGCCGCCCTGACCCGCTTCGCCTTTATTGAGGAATGGGATTACACAGATAAGAACAAAAGCATCGGACCGGCAGTGGATCACTTCCATTTCGGGTTTAGCCACATCTTCTCCAGGGACCCGATAATTCCTTGCGCTGACAGCAGTAACTGCAAAATGGAGGCAGAATCCCACAACCTCAGCATCCGCAACGCGTCTGCACATGAATCTCAGAATGAAGCCTACTTCATTGACAGGCACGACCACCTTTGCATTACGACCGCAATCAAGACAGACGTAGTCCGGGGTGCCAAGGTGTCGATCTCAGGCACTCGAGATTTCCGGTTGGAGAAGTTCCGTGAGAACGGCATAATAATCCCCATCGACGAACCCTGCGATGGCTTCTCGAATGTCGCAGTCCACGACGAGACGCTGCGGCTCTTCAATTCAATAATCAATTTCCTAGCACAATAATCCCCTTAGACAGACGACCCTCCGTGGGCTAGAATGCCTGCAATCTGATTCAGGCTGGAGGTTGACCATGTCGGGAATTTGGCCCGGTGAGACCCAGTGTGTAGTGCTGCTTGGCTTTGACATTGACGGGGTATCGTCCTGGTTAAACCGTGACCCGTCGTTTAAAGACCACCCAAGCCTCATGTCCATGGCCGAATACGGTCCGTCAGTCGCTACTCCAAGAATCTTAGACATGCTGGACGCCCACTTGGTCCAAGCCAGCTTCTACGTGCCGGGATACGTGGCCGAGACCCACGAAGAAATGGTCGCTGAAATCTTCCGCCGTGGCCACGAGATTGCCCATCATGGCTATATGCACGAACCGCCGTCCAGCCTCACCCGCGAGCAAGAGATAGACGTCATCGAGTCCGGCATCCGCATCCTCAGCGGGATCACCGGCGAGCAACCGTTGGGCTACCGTTCCCCAAGTTGGGAGCTTTCGGAGCATTCCCTGGAGTTACTGACCGACCACGGTTTCATCTACGACAGCAGCCTGATGGGAGACGACGCACCCTACATAGTCGAGTCTCCAACCAACGACAAATCCCTGGTTGAATTGCCCGTGCACTGGTTGCTGGACGATGCGCCAAACTTTGTCTACGCGCCGGTGGCCAACCGGCTTGGCCCCATGCGAAACCCGGACGAGGTCTACCAAACATGGGCCGCTGAATTTGAAGGACTCTACCGATACGGCCGGGCCTTTACCCTCACTATGCACCCTCAGTACATCGGGCGACCCGGTCGGCTTCTCATGCTGGAACGGTTGATTGAACACATCAAGTCGTTCCCCAACGTGGAATTCATGCGGGCCATAGACGTGGCCGAGATGTGGCGGTAAACCGCTAACCCTAGTATTCGGATGCTGGAGATGACCTATGGATTACGGGATCGGGATTCCTTCATACATCGACGCTTGGCGTGAGGTTCAAGCGGCCGAGCAAGCAGGGTTCACCCATGCGTGGTTCTACGACTCGCAACTAATCTACAGCGATGTCTACGCAACGATGGCCCTGGCCGCACAAAACACCACCCGCATCAAATTGGGCACTCTGGTGTCAATTCCAACCAACCGCATCGCACCGGTGACCGCCTCGGCGATTGCCACCATTAACAAGTTAGCGCCGGGCCGGGTTATCTTGACCATGGGCACTGGCTACACGGGTAGAAACACCATGGGGCTGCCGCAGTTGTCCGTGCAACGCCTGAGGGAATACACCCAACAGGTGATAGGCCTTCTCGCCGGTGAGGATGTGCTCTTCCGGGAGGGTGACAAGGAGCGATGGGTCCGCTTGATCCACGCTGACCACGAAGATTTCATCAACATCAAGGATCCGATTCCCGTATTTGTTGCCGCCAATGGTCCAAGGGCTCTGGGGGTTGTCGGCGAGCTTGCCGAAGGCTGGGTGACGACTCTGCGAGCCAGGACCGACCTGGCCGACAATTATGCGGCGATTAAAAAGTCGGCAGCCCAATCAGGCCGCAGCACCGACAAACCGTATACCGTGGCGCTGAGCTACGGATGCGTACTGCGAGAGGGCGAATCCCTAAGTTCTGAGCGAGTGCTGGCTCGTGTTGGTCCAAGTATCATGCCTGGAGTGCATGCCCAGTGGGAGGCCAAGTACGGCCCGGGGGCCAATCTGGGAATGAGTCCCGATTCCGAGGTGGCCGACACCTATGAAGGCTATCTCCAAGAGTTTGCCTCAACCCACGGCACGCCGTCTGACCGTCTCTACCTGGACGCCCACCGAGGACACATGGTCTTCCTAAAACCGGGCGAGGAGCAATTCACCACTCCGGAACTCATGGCCCGGTCTCTGACTGGCACTGGGCCTGAAATCATCGAAAAGCTGGAGCGAATGGAAGCCACTGGGATAAATAACGTGGCAGTTTCCGTGACCAATGCCGAAGGCGCACGTGACCTGATCCAAGACTTTGGTCGTGAAGTAATCGCCAAGCGAGAAAAGTAAGTCACCATCCAGTAATTCGGGACTGGCAACTTCTTGCCAACATGCAACATCAGAATTAACATGGGTGCAGATTCGCCCGCATCTTCAGGAGCATAAAATGCCTAAAGTTCATGACCGCGGCGGTTGGCCCAACGAAGACCCCATCGACCAATCCGAGCACGAGATGGAGGAATGGGAACGCAAGGTGGACGCACTCAACGGCGTGCTGGGCGACCTGGGCCTCAAGACTTCCGACCAACTACGTCGGGCCATCGAGAGCATGGACCTGGCCACCTACGAGTCTCTGGCCTATTACGAAAAATGGACGGCCGCCATGGAGATGCTCCTGGTAGAGCAGGGTGTGATGACCACCGCAGAGATTGACGCCAAGATGGAAACCCTGAAACAGGGGCAAGCATAGTCATGGCCCAGTCTCCATCTGCCAAGTACAAACCAGGCGACCAAGTGCGCATCCGCGTGGGCGTTCCGCCAACCCATTTCCGGACCCCGGAATATGTGCAGGGGAAACAGGGCGAAATAGAAACCTCTTGGGGGGCTTACCCCAACCCTGAGGGCCTGGCTTACGGCGGCGACGGACTGCCGGCCCAGCCTCTCTACCTGGTTAAATTCGCCCAGACCGACCTATGGACCAACTACGAAGGCGCAGCAAAAGACGCCCTGTTACTAGACATCTACGAAAACTGGCTAGAGTCGATTTAAATCAAACAGACCCAGCTAAACAAAATAATTAGGCTGATTCAGGAGAGCATCCCATGGCTGACAACGGACACTCCCACGGCGACAACGCAGAATATTACGCACTACGGGCCGAGGCTATCCAAGCACTGCTGATTGAGAAGGGCGTCTGCACCATGGACGATATTATGACCATGGCCGACAAGATTGACTCTCGCTCCCCCGCCGACGGCGCTAAGGTGCTAGCCCACGCCTGGGTTGACCCGGAATACAAAGCCAGGCTCCTGGCCGACGCCGAGTCTGCCCTCCTAGAACTAGGCTATGACTTGCCGGAGACGGCTCCCAAACTCACGGTTTTAGAGAACACGGACGACGTTCACAACATGGCCGTTTGCACGCTATGCTCCTGCTACCCCAGGGCCATCATTGGCCGACCACCCGCCTGGTACAAAGGCCTGGCCTACCGCTCTAGGGTCGTCGTTGACCCACGGGGTGTGCTGCAGGAGTTTGGCACGGAGCTTGATGAGGACGTGCAAGTCCGAGTGATCGACAGCAGCGCCGACTACCGCTATTTGGTCCTGCCCAAGCGCCCCGCCGGGACTGAAGGTATGAGCGAAGAAGACCTGGCCAAGTTGATCACCCAAGAAAGCATGATTGGGGTTGGTTTGGCTCTGACGCCGGAGCAAGTTAGCGCCAGCTAGCAATAATCGCCGTAAACCAAAAAGTCATTCCAGATGCTATCTGGAATGACTTTTGTTTTTGCTGTGGTGACCCTGTAATCCGTATTAGTCGGGTCTATCCAGCATCTGTTGGGGAATCTGTCCCAGCAGAATTTCAATGCCAGGCCTGGCCACGTCGTTCCCAAGTCCGATATGTAGCGGCGTAATAGATATGCAGTTGCTCTTGATGGCCGCAATGTCGCTGTCCGGATGGGGTATCTCGGTGCTGGGTTTGTTCCTGGAGATCCAGTACCGCTTCTCTGGCCCAACGTTCTCGGCACGAACGTTTTCCCCCCAGGACCGGCCACCCAAACTGGTAACTCGCACGCCGGCCACCTGGTTCATCTCGATCTTCGGGATATTAACGTTCAAAAACAGGGTGTCGCCGGTGTAGTCCACAAATTTCTCGGCCAGCGGCTTGAGGATCTTCTCGGCAATGTCGTACTTGGTGTTGGTCACCGCCGCCACGGAGATGGCAATCGTGTTTATACCGCGCACGAAGCTCTGTATTGCACCACCCACAGTCCCCGAGACCATCACGTCATAGCCAACGTTGGAGCCGGCGTTCACTCCGGACACGACCAAGTCTACATTTTCAACCAGACTCTCTAAAGCCAGGATGCAGCTATCGCCGGGCGTGCCTTCCACTGAAAACGCGCTCACCGGGTATAAGCCATCGCCCTCACCCTGAAATTCTTGTCCGACTGTCCATTCGCCTGCTTTGACCGGCGCATGGAGGGTTAAACACGCCCCCACACCGCTCTGTTGACGGTCGGGCGCAACCACGACGACCTCACCAACCTGCCGCAGTGCCCGGGCGGCTGCCCAAATGCCTGGAGCATTGATCCCGTCATCGTTTATAACCAGTATTTTCATGTGTCTTTTATGCCTAGACCGTGTATTTATCAATAATAATGGCCGGCCATTATTTTATCAGGTGCTTTTTCCAAACACAAAAGGGACGCGTCAGGTTACGTCACAATATCAGTCATTCCGGGTAAAAGGCCGATTTCGTGCAATTGCGTGGAGATCTGCCGCCAGTAATGAGAATCTTCGTCGGCCTGCGGCACTCCTCAGAATGACAGGCGTTGGCGGGATCACGCTAATAAAAAAAGGGCACCCCACTTATGTGGGGTGCCCTTTGTGAATGCTACCTTGTCGGTTGCTTAGTTGTGATGAGCAAAGCCTGTGGCGTGGTAGATCGCATGTTTCAGCTCGATGGCCGCCATGGCTTGGCGGTATTCAGCCGAGGCGAAAACATCTCCAAAGACGTCAGAACCCAAATCGTTATGGATCAGGCTTGTCGCCGCGACGATGTTCTCTTCGTTCAACTCTTTCCCGACGAGAGCTTGTTCGACAGAAGGCCCGCGTGTGGGAATTGGTGTGAACCCGCCTACCGCTACTCTAGCGGCAGTGCAGATGTTGTTCTCCACGGTCACCACGATTCCAGCGCCCACCACGGCAAAGGACGTGGCCGGATGGGCCATTTTGGCGTACTCGGCATGCTGGTTGGCGGCCAAGACCGGCATCTCGATGGTTGTGAGAATCTCATTCTCTCCCAAGGCCGTCTCGAACGGACCAAGAAAGAAATCGTCGGCAGACACGGTTCGGGAACCGCCGCGCATGATGCCGCCAGTTCCCTGGATGGTGAACTTGGCGTCCATTACCTTCAGCACCGTGGGCAGGTCTGATGCAGGGTCCGCGTGGGAGATGTTCCCGCCGATGGTCCCTCGGTTCCTCACCTGAGGATCACCGATGCCGTACGCCGTTTCCCAGAGGATACCGGCATTGTCTTTTACGTCATGTGAGTCGGCGATCTCTGCGTGGGTGGTGAGAGCGCCGATGCGCAGGATGCCGTTTGCGACGGATATCCCCCGCATTTCCTCGATTCCGCCAATGTCGATCAGCATCAGAATGCTGGTCAGGCGCAATTTCATCATCGGCAAGAGACTGTGGCCGCCAGCAATGATCTTGGCGCCGGGGTTGCTAGCTAGAAGCTGGATGGCTTCTGAGACGGAACTGGCTTTCTGGTAATCAAATTTTGTTGCAAACATCGTTTAGCTCCCCTGTTGCTGGCGAATGGCCCGCCAGACTTTTTCCGGGGTTAGTGGCATTTCCAGGCTGGTGATGCCCAGTGGTCGCAGAGCGTCGATCACCGCGTTGTACACGGTAACCGTGGAGGCGATGGCCCCAGTCTCACCGATACCCTTTACGCCCAACGGGTTGTGGGGCGACGGCGTTTCGGTGCTAAGCACTTCCATGTTTGGCAGTAGGTGTGCCCGTGGCAGCGCGTAGTCGACCATGGAGCCAGTTATCAACTGGCCATCGTCGTTGTAGACCGCGCCCTCCCACAGAGCCTGCCCAATGCCTTGTACAACTCCGCCGTGAACCTGGCCTTCAACAATCATCGGGTTTATTTGAGGACCGCAGTCGTCGCCGGCGATATACCGCCGAATTACGATATGTCCGTTGTCGGCATCTACATCTACCACTGCCAAGTGGGTGCCGAAAGGGTAAACGAAGTTTGGCGGGTCATAGAAGGCCGAAGCCTCAAGACCGGGCTCCATTCCTTCCGGCAGGTTCCAGGCCACGTTGGCCATGGTTGCCAACTCCTGGATTGACTTGGTCTGGTCTGGAGATCCCTTTACGGTGAAATGGCCGTCGACGTATTCAACGTCGGCCTCCGCGGCTTCCAGCAGGTGGGCTGCCAAGAGTCGGGCCTTTTCTTTGATCTTTCGGGCCGCGAGGACCATGGCCGCCGCGCCGACTGCTGTGGTCCGGCTGCCGTAGGTTCCCCAGCCCATGGGGGTGTTGCTGGTGTCGCCGTGGACGATGGAAACATCGTCCACATCAACGCCTAATTCGTCAGATATTATCTGGGCAAAGGTTGTTTCCTCTCCCTGACCGTGGGGGGAGATTCCGGAGTAGACATTGACCTTTCCGGTGGGATGGAACCGCACAATCGCGCTCTCCCACAGACCACCACCGAAACCAACCGCACCAGCGACCTGGGAAGGGCCAAGGCCGCAGATTTCGGCATAGCAAGTAACACCGATGCCCATGTAATGGCCGCTCTCCTGCAACCTGGTCTGCTCTTGGCGCAGGGCCTGATAATCGGCCTGGCCTAGAACCATGTTCAACAGCGGTTCGTAGTCGCCACTGTCGTAGGTGATACCGCTGGCAACGTCGTGTCCGTCTTCAAACTTGGGTATCAGGTTCTTCCGGCGCAGTTCAACGGGGTCAATACCCAGCTCGACTGCCAACAGGTCAACCAGTCGTTCCACCAAGAAGGTGGCTTCCGGACGACCCGCACCGCGGTAGGCATCCACCGGAGTAGTGTTGCTGAACACGCCGTAGACGTCGGCTTTGGTGGCTCCAATGTCGTAGGCGCCAGAGTAAATCAGCCCATGCAAAATGGTCGGCACACCGGGGCCGGCAGTGGAAAGGTAAGCCCCCATACCGGCGTAGATCTTGGTCCGGATGGCCGTGATCTTACCTTCTCGCGTCGCTGCCATCTCCACGTACTCAACATGGTCGCGGCCATGGATGGTAGACAAGAACCCCTCGGAACGGGTGGCGGTCCACTTGACCGGGAGGCCCAACTGCATGGAGCAGAAGGACGCGATCATCTCATCGGCGTACATGGGAATCTTGCTGCCAAACCCACCACCGACTTCAGTAGCAATAACCCGTATCTTATGCTCGCCAATACCAGTGACCAATGAAGCCAAAAAGCGGCAGATATGAGGATTTTGACTGGTGCTCCAGAGAGTCAATTCCCCCGTGGCTCTTGTCCAGCTAGCCACTGCAGAGCGAGGTTCCATGGCGTTGGGAATCAACCGTTGTTGGATGATTTTGTCTTTAACAATCACATCGGCAGCTTCAAATGCGACATCGGTGTCGCCGCCTTCGGCCACCCAGTGAAAGGCCTGGTTATTGGGTGCGTCTTCGTGCAACTGAGGCGCGCCCGGCTGCATCGCTGCTTCAGGGTTGGTTACCGCCGGCAGCGGTGAATAATCAACGTTAATCAATTCCAGGGCATCTTCTGCCTGGTATCGGTCCTCAGCCACCACCACGGCCACGGCGTCACCCTGATAGCGGGCCACATCTTTAGCAATGGATGGGTGGGCGACAGCCACCAAGTCTGCTCCCGGCGGAACCCAGGCGCAGGGGATGGGATTCAACACGCCGTCCGTATCAGCTCCGGTATATATCGCCACCACCCCTGGCGCTGCGGCCGCTGCGGAGGTATCTACACTATTAATCTTGGCGTGGGCGTGGGGACTGCGAAGGATGGCTGCGTAGAGCATCCCCGGAAGTTGAACATCGTCTGTGTAGGTTGCGCCGCCGGTGATTAACCTTGGGTCTTCACGGCGACGTATACCCGATCCAAATATTCTTGTCGTCATGGTTAGCTCCTCATTACTTCGGCGGCTGCCTGGATCGACTTAACGATGTTCTGGTAGCCGGTACAGCGACAGATGTTGCCCTTTAGTCCATCGCGGATTTCATCGTCAGATGGATTAGCATTTTTCTTGAGCAATTCCATCGTGGTGATGATCATTCCGGAGGTGCAGTAGCCGCATTGCAGGCCATGATTGTTCCAGAACGCCTCTTGCACCGGGTCTAATTCACCGTTATTAGAGACGCCTTCGATAGTCGTAATCTCACTTCCATTGGCTTGGACTGCCAGACAGGTGCAGGATTTAACCGTCTTGCCGTCCATGCTCACCACACATGCGCCACATTGGCTAGTGTCACAGCCAATCTTGGTGCCCGTCAGCCCCAGATCGTCTCTGATGAAATGAACTAGCAGTAAGCGTGGATCTACGTCTTTTTCTTGGACTTTTCCGTTTACGGTTAGCTGAATATTCAAGATTGCTCCCTTGCGTGATGAATAAACGGTATATAAATGCCTTGGCCAGGCGTGGATTAAGCTCAGGCGGCAGAAGTGCCCAGAGTATATACTTGGCCAGATACAGCGTCAACGGCCTGTAGCCAGGCATGGATTCACGGCTGTAGTTGCGCAAATATTAGGCTGGCACTATCATTTTATCTGCGTCTAATTCACGGAGCCTAAATCCCCCGTCCTTTGGCTTTGATTTAAACCAAGCTCCAAACGGCCAATATTAAGGATGACAATGTTCCCTCAGAGTGTTTTTCCCGATAGCGCTGAAGTCGACTCGCAAGGCGAGCTGATTCTGGGCGGCTGCAAGGCCAGCGACTTAGCCGCAGAGTACGGCACCCCGGTGTACGTGCTGGACGAAGACACCCTACGGGCTCGCTGCCGCAGCTTTATTGATGAGTTTCGCAAGATTTACCCCGCCACCAGCGTCTCTTACGCCTGCAAGGCCTACATCAATCCCATCTTAGCCAAACTATTTTTGGAAGAGGGCATGGGCTTTGACGTTGTATCCGGGGGTGAGTTAGCCACCACGGTCAGCGCGGGAATCCCCATGGATGAGGTCTATTTTCACGGCAACAATAAAACCCCTCAGGAGCTTGAAGAGGCGTTGGAACACTCCATTGGCTGGGTGGTTGTGGACAGCTTCCACGAGATTGAACTGCTGGACCGATTGGCCGGAGAGGCTGGAAAGACCCAGGACATTCTCATCAGAGTATCTCCGGGCGTTGACCCTCACACTCATGAGTACACCACCACCGGCATATTGGACTCTAAGTTTGGCTTTTCGATTCAGACAGGCCACGCTGCCGAAGCCATCCGTTTGGGCTTGGCCGCCAAGAACCTGAATCTGCACGGCCTGCATTTCCATTTGGGCTCCCCGATCTTTGAGTTGGAGCCGTACCGCGTGGCCGTTGACCTGGTGCTTAGATTTGCCGCCCAGTTCCGCGAAGAAGGACTTGAGCTGCAGCGTTTCAGCCCTGGTGGCGGGTTCGCCATTAGCTACAAGCGTGAGGATGAGCCACCCGCAGTGTCCGACTACGCCGAGGCGATTATCTCCACTATGACGGAAACCTGCCAAGACCTAGGCATGGAACTACCGTCTCTGGTGATTGAACCTGGCCGGGCGATCATCGGACCCGCCGGTGTTGCTCTCTACCGCGTTGGGGCGATTAAAGACGTGCCAGGTGTTAGGAAATTCGTCAGTGTTGACGGCGGCATGGGCGACAACATTAGGCCCGCGCTCTATCAAGCAGAATACGAAGTCCTTGCCGCCAACAAGGCCAATCAGGAGCTGGTGGAAAAAGTAACTATCGCCGGCAAGTACTGCGAATCTGGTGACCTTCTGGCCACGGACGTGATGATGCCTAAGCTGGAGGCTGGTGACCTGCTGGCAATACCTGCCGCCGGCGCCTACTGTCCCTCCATGGCCAGCACCTACAACATGAACCCAAAGCCGCCAATGGTCCTGGTCAAAGACGGCAAAAGCCGCCTGATTCGCCGCAGAGAGACCTACCAAGATTTACTACACCTCGACCTGGTATAAACCTGACTCATAGTGTCCTTGCGTTGTATTAATTGGTAGAATTCAGGTTGAATACAATATCCTTCAGTTTATAATCAAGTGGAAAGCAGGTTTTTATGTGGACCATCTTTGGTCAAGATCATCTGCTCAAACGGCTTGAGCCAAGCCTCAAGCAACGGCGGCAGTCCCACGCCTACCTGCTGAGCGGCCCATCTCATGTGGGCAAAATGGCACTTGCCACTAATATGTGCCAGGCCGTAAATTGTTTAGACGGATTCGGTGAGCCCTGCGGTTCTTGCACACAGTGCACCAGAATAGCCCAGGGGCATCATTCCGACATCCGAATTCTGGCTCCCGGCCAAGGTGAAGAAGGCCGGTCTGCCAAAACTATGATTGGCATCAACGAAATAAAAGAAGCACTGCGCCGCGTGCACTTAAACCCTTACGAGGGTTCCACAAGCGTAGTGATTATAGATGGCGCTGAATCCATGAGCGACGATGGCGCCAATGCTCTGTTAAAAACCCTGGAAGAACCGCCCCCGCAGGTCATGTTCCTGCTACTCACAGCCAATGAAGACGCCGTATTGCCCACGGTCCGATCACGCTGCCAAACCATGATCTTGGTGCCGTTACCCAAAGACAAGATGATCGAACGGCTGGTCACCGATCACCAAGCAACGCCAGAGTTGGCGGAACAATTGTTCCGCCTCTCACGGGGTTGTCTTGGTTGGGCCATTGGCGCGTTGGAGAATTCGCAGGTATTGGAACAACGACAAGCAGACCTAGAGAAGATCAAAGAAACCCTGGATGCGGGACTGGAAACCCGTTTCACCTACGCCAACGAAGTTGCCTCCCTATTTGGCACCGACCGAGATGCCGCTAAGGACTTATTGGCCCTTTGGCTCCGTTGGTGGCGGGACCTTCTCTTAATCAAAGAGGGCGCGGAAGAATTTCTCCATAATTCGGACCACGCGGATTCCTTAAGGAACCAAGCGTCAGGCTTGAGCACGGCAGAAATCGTGCAGTTTATCAACCGGCTGATGCAAACGTTGTCGAATCTAGATAGTAACGTCAGCCCACGTCTGGCGATGGAAGTTTTAATGCTGAATCTACCAATTGAAGCAGGCCAAGTATGACCCAAGTTGTGGGCGTACGCTGGAGAGAAGCAGACCCGGTGAGCTACGCCACTGCAGAAGATTTCACCCTGCCAATGAAAAGCTACGTGGTTGTGCAGATGGAGAAATCCCAGGAATTAGCCAGGGTTTGCCGCGATAGCAAACAATTGGTGGCCTGCCTCCCCGATTCGGGCCTCGGAATGCGCGTCGTGCACAGGGCCCACGGCCGGTGACCTTGGCCGCTTGCAACAGAACCGTGAATCTGAAGAAGTGACCTTCAAGATTGCCCGTAAAAAGCCAGGGAATTAAACATTCCCATGAAGATCGTAGGCGCACATTACACCTTTCACCACTCTCGCATGGTGGTGACATTTGGCGCAGAGGGTCGGGTCGACTTTCGTCCGTTGATCCACGCATTGAGCTCAGCTACCGGTGGCCGAGTCGAATTGCGGCAGGTTGGCGACCGAGACATCGCCAAGCTGACTGGTGGAATTGGCCGTTGCGGAAACGAACTATGTTGCGTCAAATGGATAGACAAATTTGAATCCGCATCTGTTCGCATGGCCAAAGAACAGTCGCTGCCCATCAGTGCCGAGGGGCTTGCCGGCGCCTGTGGTCGACTGCGATGCTGCCTGCGGTTTGAGTACGACCAATACCGCCAGGTCAACAAGTTGCTGCCTAAGATTGGGGAATTGGTGGGGACGCCTTCAGGAGCAGCCACAGTAATCGTGGGACACCGGATGAAAGAAACAGTATCGGTCCGCTACGACGATGACCGGGTGTTGGAACTACCCCTGGCAGAAGTTGTCGCGAACCAACCTTCACGCAACTAAAAGTTTACTCGTTGGTCCCGTCTCTTATGGACCAGGGGATATAGAGCTTCCATTCTTCCAAGATCACCCTATTCTGTAGTATCAGATAGGGGTTGGGGTCTGGAGCTCTCGGCGTTGTACCCAACCTCATTTTAGCCTCATCCGGAGTGCGCCCTGCTTTGTGCAGGTTGCAGCCGTTGCAGGCCGCCACCACATTCTCCCAGGTATTCGCGCCGTGCTGACGCCGGGGAATAACGTGATCCAGCGTTAGATCCCGGGGTTTCTTACCGCAGTACTGACAGGTGTACTTATCACGCAGAAAAACTTCCTTCTTGGACAGTTTCCTGGGTAGAAAGGGCCGCTTAACCATGTAGTCCAACCGAATGATCGAAGGGGCGTCGATCTCTCGATCCACGGTGTGGAGATATCCGGGGTGGTTCTCGAGTAATTCGGCCTTTCCCTTGGTAACCAGGACAATCGCGCGGCGAACCGTGCAAATGTTCACGGGGACGTAATTCAGGTTCAACACCAGTACTGGCGCTCGGATTAAAACGTCAACGTCCACCGCCTCCGCAACTCCATCTTCTAAAGTGTCGCGGACTGCGCCATTCATCAAGGATCGTTTTATTTCCGCCTGTTTTACCATGTCGGCCGGCTACTGGTCCTCCCGCGTCTAGACTAAGGACCCTCCTGGAAGCGTCCAGAAGAGCGATAGGGGGAAGTGCCACCCGGATGTCACCGGGGCCACCATAAATGCGCACAAGGCGCGCTACAAACCCAACCTGATTAAAGGCTATCGGGGAGCCTGCTGGCCAACATAGTAGCACATAGAGTTGGCCGGGTTATTTGAATTTAAAAGGCCCGGCAGAGGTTATCTGTCAGCGGCCCGGCCTTTACTGTGTCAGGTTTTCCAATTCATCGTCCCAGTCACCCGGGAGAATTCCGACGCCTCTGATTACCACGTCAAATTGGTCGGCCAAGAATGTACCTAATTTAGACTCGTCAATGTCCACTTCCAAGTCTTTGACCGGGTATTTTTGCACTGCGGTAAGAACCCCAGAGAGCAGCAGGAAACCGATTAACACGCCCACGGCCATTCCGGCCATGCTGTTAACCAAGCCAAACAGCGGAATGATGCCAAGTATGGACCGGGCCATAAAGTTCAGGATTCCACCAATGATGAACAGCACCCCGAAGACCAGGACGAACCCGGCCACGGTCTGGGCGTTTTCGTTATCGGTGACAACGGAGAACATGCCGCCAACCGAATCGGCGATGCGGCTGGAGAGTGCCAGACCGATTACCAGGGAAACAAGCGGTACAAGAACCCCCATCAGACCCTTGGAATAACCCCAAAGGGCTGTGACTCCCCAAACGACAAGGATGGCGAAATCAATCCAGTTCATAAAACTTCACATTACGCGAGAGATAATTGCTAAGCCGAGTGTAGCACGAGGGGAATCTGGTCCGACAAGGAGATTAAGGGTCAGATGCGACCGCGTTTCGGAGTCCAATCAAAGCCACCAATGCTAGCAATCCTGACATGTATGAGCCGATAACGTCGCTAGGCCAATGGACGCCCATGTAAACCCGGGACATCCCCATGCCAATGATAACCAGAATAAGTGCGGCTTGGATTATGCGCCTAGCCAGAATCGGTTTTACCCACAACCCAACGAGATAAATCAGTACACCGCCCAGAATTATGGCTAACAGTGAATGGCCGCTGGGAAAACTCAAGCTAGACTGAACCGGTTCAAAAATCTGGTGGTCGGGCCGGGGCCGGTCAACAATCAATTTTAGTCCGTTACCTGCGCCGATGATCATCAAGCTTACAAAGAGCATGAAAACATCCGCATAACGGCGTAGCAATAACAAACTTACCATCAGCACACCAGCAGATGGCATGAACACCCAGAATAGTCCGAAGCTGGCAAACCATTTTGCGGTTTCATCCAACCAACCAGACCGAAACGATTGGATACCCACCAAAATCCATTCGTCTCCAGGGAAAGTTGGATAGGCCCAAGCCAGGATATACAGGGTTAGAGTAGCCATTACCCCAAACGCCAATAGGCCCGGTTTTCCCGTAACGTTACGGAAATAAGAGTTTGTAACGATCGCTGCCATTAATAATCACCGGTAAATTTTGCCGGTACCAATACCGACATTGATACTTGCGCTATAGTTTATCGTCCAGAGTCTAATCTAACCCCGGTAGTCCGATAACTGCAAGGTAACTTCTTCAAACACGCGGTGTATAATGCCGGTGCGTAGCTATTACGCACAAAATCATTGTTTTAGAACCGGGTAACAACACCGGCAGAGGTAGCAATTGGCCCACGGAGTGACCGTAATCGCAATCGATGGCCCAGTCGCCGCCGGCAAGACGGCCGTGGGGCGAAAATTGGCTCAGTCTTTGGGCTTTGCGTATCTGGACACCGGTATCATGTACCGCGCCATCACCTGGCTGGCCCTGAAAAATGACGTACCTGTCGAAGATGAAGCAGCCCTAGGCGATCTAGCTCGCACCAGCCCAATTGAATTGGTGGGGACCAATAGCGACCACGTTTCAGTTGCCGGGCATACCCTGGGCCCAGAACTGAGGGAATCTCCAGTAGACCGAAATGTCTCCGTTGTCTCCAAAGCTACCTCAGTGCGAACCGAAATGGTCGCCCAACAGCGGAAGATCGCCGACCAGAGCAATATAGTCATGATTGGCCGGGACATTGGCACCGTGGTACTTCCGGACGCCGACCTCAAAATATACCTAACGGCCTCGCCTGAGAACCGGGCCAAACGACGCTGGCAAGAGATGCAGGACCGCGGACAGGTCGTAGAGCTGATGACGGTCTTGAGCGAGACCCTCAAGCGCGACGAGATTGATACGGGCCGAGAAAATTCCCCTCTGAAACCCGGCGAAGACGCCTGGGAGCTAAACACCGACGGCCTGAACATCCAGCAGGTGGTGCAACAAATCATCACCCGGGCAGAAAACTTGTGAACGGTTCTAAGGATGCCAATCTCCTCTATCGAATTGGGCACTTTTTAGTCCGTTTTTGTTTCCGCGTCTTCGGCCGAATCGACGTAGTTGGCACCGAATGTGTGCCAACCTTCGGCCCGGTAATAGTCGTATCCAATCATTTGTCTCTAAACGACCCCCCTTTGTTGGTGGCCGCTATCCCCAGGCCTCTGTACTTCATTGGAAAACAAGAATTGTTCGGTAACCCTGTTTTCCGGTTTTTGATGCGGGGATTCCACGTGTCACCCTTCAACCGTTCGTCCGCTGGGATTGACGCAATGCGCGCCCTGATGCAAAATCTGGAACGCGACAGGGCGGTTGTAATCTTCCCTGAAGGCACCAGAAGCCCGGACCACACCCTGCAAAAAGGTATGCTAGGCGTGGTCTACCTGGCCATGAAATCACAAGCGCCGATATTACCGGTGGCGGTCATCGGCACCAATAAATTTCCGCTTTGGCGGATTCCGTTTCCGTTCAAAAAGATGAAAGCTTCAATCGGCCCGCCATTCACCCTGCCAATCATAGAAGGCAAGCCCAGCAGAGCGGTGATGAACAGTCTGTTGGACATGGTCATGGGCCGCATAGCAGACCAGTTGCCGCCGGAGCTTCACGGTGTTTACAGCAGAAAAAGAATCACCAACACAGCGGAACCAACCGGCTAAATCGCCAGGCTAAATCAAGGGATAATAATTTTGGGCAACATTTTGCCCCAACAAATATCTGGGAGAGACTCATGCAGCAAGCATCTAAATTCGGCATCTACTTGAACGCCAATGACAATCAGGTGGTGCGCATCAATTCGCCCTACTGGCTTCCAGAGGAGCCAGACTGGGTTTTCTTGACCAACGAGGTCAATGCCACCCTGCTAAACATCCGCTCTATGATCCAAGAAAAAGGCCTTTCCAAAGACTCAGGCGCAATCACCTGGGGCACAATTCCCCTCAAAGACTAATCTCAATATGAATCGGTCACAGGGTGGTTGTTAGTCATGGTGGGTAGCGGGGTAGATATTTAATGGGAATAGGTCCGGTGGAAAAATTGCAGGTGCGTCAACGGCTGGAAGCCCTGGAGGAGAACCTATCTCCATACGCCAGCCGATCCAGCCGGTCCTTGGGCCGCGAACGGGATGAGACGCCCTCTCCCCTGCGCACCGAATACCAACGCGACCGCGACCGGATCATCCACACCAACGCCTTCCGGCGTCTGAAACACAAGACTCAGGTCTTCTTGGCACCCTCCGGCGACCATTACGTAACCCGACTGACTCATACGCTGGAAGTTGCCCAGGTAGGCCGCACCATCGCCAGGGCACTGAATCTGAATGAAGACCTGGTTGAGGCCATGTCCTACGGCCACGATCTTGGCCACACCCCCTTTGGACACCTCGGAGAAGAAACCCTGGATCAGGTCTACGCCCCCGGGTTCACCCACAGCGCCCAGAGCTTGCGTATCGTGGAGCGTCTGGCTAGGGAGGGGGAGGGTCTAAATCTCACCTGGGAAGTACGCCAGGGGATTATTTCCCATTCCAAACCCCAGGGCGATTTCCTAGACATCAAGCTGGATGAATCATTAACTCTGGAAGCTCAAGTCCTGCGGCTCGCTGACTCCGTTGCTTACTTGAACCATGACATCGCCGACGCCATTCGCGCCGGGATGCTGAAGGTAGAAGACCTGCCGGAGCGCGCCAATCGAGTGCTGGGAACAACCCACTCCGAAAGGCTGGATGCTCTGATAACAGCCATCGTTCAAGAGTCTTGGCCTGCCTCTGGGTTGTCCGGCGAGGAATCAGACACCAAACCAGTGATTAGCATGGACCAGGAAACCCGCGACGCCATGATGGAACTGCGAGACTACATGTTCCAGAACATCTATCTGCCGTTGGGCGACACTAGACAATCTGAGGTTGGTCGGGACGTGGTCAAGCTGCTCTACCACTACTTTGTGACGAACGCAGAAGAAATTCCCCCGCCGTATTTCAGCCCCGGTACCGACCCTGAACGCGCCGCCGTGGACTACGTGGCCGGTATGACCGACCACTACGCCATTCGCCAAGCCGAAAAGCTGCAATCAGGCATCACTCAGAATGTCTTCCACAACGTTCCGCTGGAGTAGCATCCCACTATCTCTTGAACGAGGGCATCACCTCTTCTGAGATTATGCTCAGTTGGTCTTTGAAGACTTCTAGCGGCATTCCCATCACCGCGCCGATGTTGACTCGCTCCACGCCGGGGTATTTTTCTTCTATGCCCTTGAAGTGCTCAACCACGTCTGCGGAAGTTCCGCAGAGCCACGAGCCTGCGGCAACCGCTTCATCCAGCGTAGGCAGAGCAACACCCGGGGTTTGACCCTTGTTGACCACCGATGCGTTTTGCTCCGACGTCAACGGCATCACACCGAGAGGGCCAGCAAACTTCATGGCTTCCTCAAAGTAGGGACGGGCCTGTTTGATGGCCCTCTCTTTGGTCTCCGCGATGAATATGCGAAATCCCAGGGCCATGTCTTCGCCCAGTTCTGTCTCCCGACCGTATTTGGCGCGGGCTGATTGCAGCAGTTGCAGTTTTTCTTCCAGGGCGGCAGGCGGGTTGTTGGCGATCAACGGCTTGATGCCCATCTTCGCCAGGAAGTCGATGCCCCTGGGATTTGCGCTAACTAGCGGCTGCCAAATCTCCACCGGTTGGGTTATCGGACGGGGCACCAACGTCAGTTCTTTGAGCTGGTAGCCGCGATACGGAACCTCTGGAGGCAGAGTATAGTGTTTCCCCTGGTGGGAGAATTTTTCCTGACTGAAGGCCTTGGTGAGCACTTCCAACTGTTCTTCAAACAACTCGCGGTTGGCGTCGGAGTCCCGCATCGGCGCGCCGAAGGTCTCCACTTCCCTGGTGTGATAGCCGCGGCCAACGCCGAATATGATGCGGCCCTTGCTCAGGATATCGGCCATGGCAAAGTCTTCCGCCAGGCGCAGTGGGTGCCACATCGGCACAATGTTGAACCCGCAGCCAAACTTCAATGTCTCAGTCTGGGTCGACAGATAGAGTCCCAACATCAACAGGTTTGGGATGGCTTCATAGCCCTCTGGCTGAAAATGGTGTTCCGCCATCCAAAATTCTTGGAAGCCCAATTTCTCCAAATGCTTGGAGATGTCCAAGGCCCAATCAAAGGTCTGGATCAGTTGTTCGTTGGTGTAGTTGCGTTCGTTAGCCGGGATGCCTTCCAGGCCTATTTCGGTGTCGATCACATGCCCGGCATAAGACGCTGAAAAGTTCACTATCATTGGTAAATCCTTAAGATAATTGTAGTGGGTTTTAATAGACGGAGGCCCCATTTCTGGGGCCTCTTGTTTATCGATAGGGAATTGACTGGACCAAAGAAACGCGACGCGTCGCTATTCTTTGGGAACTTGGCTGGGGGCCGGGTTGACCAGTTCTATGCCGATGGTCACCGGGAACACCCGTACCAGCTCTTCAACTGTCCACTTCCCGTCCTTCTGGATGGTCCGTGTCGGCTCAGGTTCATTGAGCAATGTCACCAGACCCTCTGTGACGTGGAATACGTGGCCATTTACGTGCGCGGCATCGTCAGACGCCAGCCAGGTCACCATGGGGGCTATATCGTCGGCTCCGCCCCGGAGTGTTAACGCTGCTCCGGTGCTGATACCCCGCGCTGCCCGTAATTCACGAGCATCATCGGGGATGCTGCCAATCATCCTGGTGGCGGCGCTGGGGGAGATGGCGTTGGCGGTCACACCGTAACGGCCCAGGTCTCTGGCAACTACGCGGGTGAACCCTGCGATGCCATCCTTGGCTGCGCCGTAGTTGGCCTGTCCGGAGTTACCGTACAGTCCGGTTGTGGAGCTGAAGGTGATGATCCGGCCTGACTTCTGCTGTCGGAAGAGCACACTGGCGTTCTTCACGATCGAGAAAGTCCCCTTCAAGTGCACGGCAATGACGTCGTCCCACTCCTGTTCTGACATATTGAAAATCATCCGGTCTCGGAGAATTCCGGCCACTGTGACCACAATGTCTAATTTCCCATAATTGTCCAGGGCAGTCTGAATAATCTTCTCGCCGCCGGACATGGTTGCGACCGATTCCAGGCAGGCGACGCCTTCGCCACCATCGGCCTTAATCTCATTCACCACGTCTTGGGCAAAGGATGAGTCGGCGCCGGTGCCGTCCACGTTCACGCCGGGGTCAACCACCACAACCTTGGCCCCTTGGGCGGCCATCAGTTTGGCAACACCACGGCCGATTCCGCGGCCCGAGCCGGTTATGATCGCCACTTTGTCTTTTAACATTTCCGCCATCAGATTCTCTCCATCTGCTTACTTGTCATGTATTAGGCCCGCTTCCACAGTAGGGTCACGGTTAGGTCTGCTCTAGCCCCTTTAATGGGCTGGGTGTTCAGGCGAAGCTTCTCGCCTTCAAACTCGTAATTCCTGGTCTGGATATCGCCGACCCAGTTAGGGAACAACCCGTTTTCCACATGGTGGGTTACCTGGCTGTTGGCCTCATCTACCTCGTAGGTCCCGTAGTAGGCGATATATCCCTCAAATGCTTTTTTAATCTCTTCGGGAGTCCCCTTCAGAAGATTGCCCGACTCAAATGCTGGTCTGCCGCTGCCCGCTATCTGGCCAGAAAAATTACCGTGGTCGTTGTACATCAGTTGACCCTCGGCTTTTTCACCATAGGGATAGGTGATGCGGCCGTCGGTCCATTTCCCATAGCAGTCCAACAACCGCCAGGTGGTGCCGGCAAACTTGTCTTTAGCCAACTTGGTCTCTACTCTCTGGCCGGGGCTGGGTTATCGATGTCCTTGGTCAGGACGTCGCGGGCCTGGATGGCCAACTTATCAACGTCCCAGGTTCCGGACGGCTCGTAGATCGCCCGCATTGGCCTCGGCTGTGACACCAACGATATGGTGTCGCCGTAGACCAAGAAGGTCTGGCCATTTACGTTCTCTGCGAAATCGCTAGCCAAGTAGGCTACGAACGGCGCGATATGATCCGGATCCATGCTGGCCAGGTCTTCCTCGCCGGCGATGGGAGCCACGCCGCTGCGTGCGCGAATCTCCGATGCGCTGCCGGGAATATCAGCAATCATGCGGGTGCTGGCACGTGGGGCAATGGCATTGACTGTGACGCCGTAGCGTCCCAAGTCCTTGGCAATGACCTTGGTGAACCCGGCGATGCCGGATTTGGCTGCGCCGTAGTTGGCCTGGCCGGAGTTGCCCATGAGACCGGACTCGGATGTAAAGGTGATGATGCGACCGGAGCGTTGTTGGCGCATCAGGATGCTGGCATTCTTTACTACGGTGAACGTGCCCTTCAGGTGAACGGCAATTACGTCGTCCCACTCCTGTTCAGACATGTTGAAGATCATGCGGTCCCGGAGGATGCCGGCGCAGGTTACAACTATGTCCAGCTTGCCGAAGTTATCCACGGCAGCCTGGATAATCTTCTCTCCGCCTTCCATCTCGGTGACTGATTCCATGCAGGCGATGGCGTTACCACCCTCAGCTTTAATCTCAGCGACAACCTGTTCTGCGACGGACTGGTCGGCGCCGCTGCCATCAACGTTCACGCCTGGGTCAACCACCACAACGCTAGCCCCTTCTGAAGCCATGAATTTGGCAATCCCTCGGCCAATACCTCGGCCTGAGCCGGTGACTATGGCCACTTTGCCGTTCAACATTTCCGCCATTATTGCCTCCCTAGGCCCTTTGTTCTAAATCTATTTAAATTATTTGTCGGCAGGCGCGGCTGCCTTTTTGAGTCAGATGCTTAGATAGAAGGTAACGCCACGATTGCTGAGCCTGGCGTCGTCTTCTCTCCCTTTTCATTTTCAAGCCAGATGTCGCATTCGACGATGTTTGCGCCATTTTCTTGGTATTTCTTGGTCACAACGCCTTTGGCGGTGACTGGAGTTCCGGGTATGTCCATGCCTCGGTACTGAGCAATCAAGCGTTTCAGGTCACCGTCCGGCCCTATCCATTTGGTGACCAGATGGCCCAAGAATGCATTCTTGAGCGCACCGTGCAGAATAACGTCTTCCAGGTCATTATTCTTGGCAAAACCCTGGTCGTAATGGATCTGGTAGTAATCACCGGACGCTCCGGCGTACTTCACCAACTGTTGGGTGGTTGGGTTCTTCACAACTTCTGGCAATTCCATGCCTTCTGTTACGTCGTCCCAATAGACTTGATCAGCCATTTTAGGCTCCCATCGCCGTTCCAGGCGTTTAGTATCGAATCGAAGTGCTAGTCTGGGTGGCGGCAATCTGGTCAAACTGGTTGCGGTAGGTCACCACAATCGAGGTGATAATCATCAGACCCATGCGTCCGGTGCGCTCATTGATGTCGGCAATCTCAGAGATGGCCGTGATGCGGTCACCAGCCCGTACCGGGTGGAAGTATTCCCAGTCGCTGCCGCCGTCCAACAGCCGATTAAAAGGCATGTCGAAGGGATATTCCGGACGATCCACTCCCACGGAACGTAGGAAGGTGGGCGGCGCAATTAGCCCGCCGTACCGGCTCTCCCGGGCGGCCATTTCATCGTTGAAAACAGGGTTGTCGTCTTCAATCGCCTGGGCGAACTTGATAATGGCACCTTTCTCAATATCTATAGAGCGCGGCGCACTCTTCTGGCCAATGGCCTGTTTACGCATTTCTTCGGTCAAAAATGACGCAGGAGTAGTCACAAAAACCTCCAGTTCCAGTGCTCCGCAAGTCTACAAGTCACCCCCTATGGTGTCAAATATTCTAGAGTTTGGGCACGCCTGCGTTTCATACATAATTAATTGGACACGCTAGCTACGCCGATATATAGTTCCCGTAACGATTTTCCAGCCTGGAATGTACCTCTGTATAAAGACATTTTCCGGGTGTTTAGAAAGAATAAACTCGTCACGGAGCGTTGGCCATGGAATACGGCTTTTATCTCCCAAACAGCGGTTCTTCGATCAATCCTGATGCTCTCACCAACATCGCAAAGCTGGGCGACCGATTGGGGTTCTTTTGCATGGTCATGCCAGACCATGTGCTGCAACCGAACAAGGTCAGTTCACCCTATCCCTACAGTGTCACCGGCGACATCTTGGAAGCTGGGCAGTCAGGCGACGGCGAATGGCCGGAGCAGATTACCACCTTGGCCTACTTGGCCGGTGTCACAGAGCGCATCCGCCTAGTCACCAGCGTGATGATTATTCCATACCGCAACCCGATCCTTACGGCCAAGATGTTGTCCACTCTGGATATGCTCTCCAAGGGCCGTTTAATTCTTGGCGCAGGTGTAGGCTGGATGGAAGAAGAGTTTGAATTGCTGAACGCCGAACCCTTTGCCGAGCGTGGAGCGGTGACCAACGAATACCTACAAGCGTTTATAGAACTGTGGACAAGTGACAACCCCACTTTCACGGGTAAATACGTACATTTCTCGGATATAACCTTCCTGCCCAAGCCCGTGCAAAAGCCGCATCCACCCATCTGGATCGGCGGTCAGAGCAAACCCGCCATCAGGCGTGCAGCCCGATTGGGCAACGCCTGGCATCCTGTGGGCGCGATTCCGGCCACACCACTGGAACCTGAAGAACTTGCCGAGAACCTGGTACTCCTGCGAGAGTACGCGGTGAAGGCTGGCCGAGATCCGTCAACTATTGACGTTTCAGTGAAAGCCCCGCTGTATGACGCCAGTAATACCAGTGGTCCTAGGCGCAGGTTCACCGGCCCACCCGACGAGGTTTGCCAAGATGTACAGACCTACGCTGACGTGGGAGTCACACACCTGATATTTGACTTCAGAACGTCTGACCCAAACCAGACTGAAGACCGGATGGCCAAATTCGCCGAAGAAGTAATGGCAGTCACTTAACCAGGCATTTTGAGGAGTTTTTAATGGAGTACGGGTTTTACCTTCCCAGCGGCGGGCCAGCCGCCCAGCCCGACGCCCTGGCCAGTATCGCAAAACAGGGAGACGATCTAGGGTTCTTCTGCATGGTCATGCCAGACCACGTGGTCCAGCCAAGAAGCGTGGAGTCCCAGTATCCCTACAGCCTGACCGGTGACTTGCACAAGGCCCACGATGCCGCAGTAGAAGAACGGCTGGAGCAGGTAACCACCCTGGCTTTCCTGGCCGGTATCACAGAACGCATCCGACTGGTCACCAGCGTGATGATCATTCCCTATCGCAACCCCATTCTCACAGCCAAGATGCTGTCCACTCTGGACATGCTCTCCAAGGGCCGTCTGATCCTGGGCGCCGGCGTTGGCTGGATGGAAGAAGAGTTTGAACTGCTAAACGCAGAGCCATTCGCTGAGCGCGGGGCGGTGACCAACGAGTACCTAAAGGCGTTCATCGAGCTCTGGACCAGTGACAACCCCACGTTTGAGGGTAAATACGTCAACTTCTCGGATATAACGTTCTTGCCCAAGCCAGTGCAGAAGCCCTATCCGCCCATCTGGATCGGCGGTGGCAGCAGGCCAGCCATCAGACGCGCCGCCCAGATAGGAGATTGCTGGCACCCCGTTGGCGCAATTCCCGCCGCTCCTCTGGAGCCTGAGGAGTTAGCCGAAAAACTGGCGCTACTGCGCCAAGATGCTGAGAAGGTTGGCCGAGACCCGGCCAGCCTCCAAGTTTCGGTCAAAGCGCCGCTCTATGATTCTAGCGACACCAGCGGCCCCAGGCGCAGATTCACAGGCTCGCCGGATGAGGTGCGGCAGGACGTACAGACCTATGCCGACGTTGGCGTAACCCACCTGATATTTGACTTCCGGGTCGAGTCTGCCAACGAGACCAATGACCGGATGGCCAAGTTCGCCGAAGAAGTCATGGCCGTTACCTAATCCAATAACGCTGGAACAACGGCCCTGGAAAACAATCTATTCACTCAGGAAGGCACAACATGGACTCATTGGACCAACGCTTTGAAGATGGCCAGGCCATCCGAGCCCAAATGGCTCAAGACGATCCCAGTCAATATTCTTTACCAGGTATAGAAGGCGAAGTCGAACGTTTAATCTACGAAAACCATTGGAATACTATCTAGACTCGGTGAGCCGCGCTATCTGCGCCCTCTCCGCTATGACTGTATTAGGCCAGCACAATCGCCAGATTCGCCGCCGTATTGAGTGCGCCCTCAAGGTGGGAGTCACACCACGACAGATCTTGGAAGTGTTTGTGAACTTGATTCTCTACGGCGGGTATATCAACTCAAGAACTTCCATGCCGGTAGCCCGCTCGGTGTTCACAGACCAGAGCCTCACTGTCTAGATAAACCCAAGAGACCAGCAGTAACAAAACAAATCTCCCAACACGGAAGTAAAAAATGAAAATGAAACTAGACGATGGTATAGAACTTTTTTACACCATCGATGACTTCACTGATCCTTGGACCGAGCCTGAGACCGTGGTCATGCACCACGGTATGGCCAAAAGCCACAAAATGTGGTTTGGCTGGGTGCCGATCATCGCCCGACACTACCGCGTCATTCGTTTTGATATGCGGGGCATGGGAATGTCTGGTGTGTCCGGGCCGGAGCACGATTACACCCTGGACACATTCACCGCCGACTTGAAAGAATTCGTCGATAAGACGGAACTGGATACGTTCCATCTAATTGGCGAGACGGTGGGTGGTTCTATCTCCATGAATTTTTCCATCAAGAACCAAGAACGGCTGAAGTCGCTCACCGTCTGCACCTCACCCACCAATTTTGACGCCCACCACAAAGAAAGCGCAGAGTTGATTGAGCGTGAGGGCATCAACGTGTGGGTGGAAGACTCCATTGGTCGCCGGCTGGATCCGCAGATAGTCGACCCTGCTTATATCCGTTGGTACGCGGAGCAAATGAAGGCCACCGCGCCCCACGTGGTCGCAGGATTCCAGCGCACCGCTGGCGGCGATATTGGCCCCATGCTGAAAGATGTTCAAACGCCGATGCTGATGCTGGCCGCAGCAACACTGCGGGAAGAAGTCTTGGGGGATTTCAGGGGAGCTTCTGATCTGTTCCCCAACGGCCAAAAGATCATCTTTCCAGGCGTTCAAGGGTTCGTCCAGCACATCATGCCGGTACAGTGCGCCCGGGTTTGGTTGGACTTTGCCCAAAGGCTCGGCTAGTTAGGTAGTTGGAAATTTCATTTGTCTGATGAAGAAACACAAGGTGGAGAGTCAGATTCTTTAAGCCAGTCTGGCCAATCACTTGAACACGAGGCCTGGAACCGACAGGGGATTTTGGAATTGCTGCGCCAAGAAAGCAGCCCCCACCTTTTCGACCCAAAATTCCGCCGCCATTACCGGCAGTACATTTTCCAAGCAGTATTGGCCACCGTCACAATGGTCATTGTGCTGCTATTTGTTGATTCCCTGGCTACCGCAGCCATCGCGGCAGGCTTGGGGTCAAGTGTGATTGGCATCTTCATCAACCCATCCGGGCCCACAGCTAGGTTACGGGCGGTGGTGGGTGGGCACACCATGGCCCTGCTTATCGGTTCAGCGCTTTCTTTAATTCTTTTTTCTAGCTCGATGGAATCATTCACAGTCTCCCATACTGAATTCCATACGCTGATAATGGCCATCTCGGTTGGACTCCTGATGCTGGTGATGGCCGTTACCGACACTGAGCACCCACCCGCCGCCGGAATCGCCATCGGGATGACCAGTCGAGAGTGGACACCCGAGGTATTCGGGGCCATCCTTGGTGCCCTAGTCGTCCTGGCGGTGATAAAAATCGTCCTGCGACGTCATCTGCACGACCTGTTGTAATCCACCTGACAACAACGGCTACAGCAACGCTGACGTCCTTCGCCGTCCGTTGACCCCAATATAACCATTATCACCAAGTCTGGAGACGTATTCACCGGCGAACTAGATGGTAACGAACTGAAATCGGACTTGGCAACCGCAACGGCACGATTCAGCGTATTGTTTGAAGACTTGGTTTCGATTGCAAGCAAATTAGACCAAGAATCATCCATCGCCGGGCTCATCAGTACTTGCGTGCCGGCGTAGATGCACTAGTATTTCCCTGTCAGGCAGGCTCAAACGAACAATCATACTGAAATTCAGGAGAAGCCAAATAGCATGAACCTTTTACTTGAGGGCAAAATTGCAATCGTGACCGGCAGCAGCAAAGGCATCGGTCGCGCAACGGCATTGGCGCTGGCGGAAGAAGGCGTGGACGTAACCATCTGCGCCAGAGGAATGGCTGACCTAGAAGACGCTGCGGCTGAGATTCGTGCCGCCACCGGCCGCAAGGTGCTGGCGGTCCAGGCTGATATGAGCGACCCGGAAGCAATCAAAAATCTGGTGGCCGCCACAGTGACCGAGTTTGGTGGCGTAGACATACTCGTCAACAACGCGGTCAACTCCAGAGCCGCACCATTCATGGAATTAGCCGACGAAGACTGGCTGAACCACATCACCGTCAAGGTAATGGGCTACGTACGCTGCTCTAGGGAGGTCATCCCCCACATGCAGGCGCGAGGCGGTGGACGAATCATAAACATCGGCGGGATGGCCGCCCGAGCTGCCAACACCTTGGCCAATAGCAACGGTGTGACCAACTCGTCAGTCTCCAACATGGCCAAGAACCTGTCAGATGCCTTTGCTTCCGATGGCATCCTGGTCAATTGCATCCACCCCGGTACCACGAGGACCGAGAGGCAAGAGCGGAGCCTGCAAGCCCGCGCCGAACACGCCAGCATCTCGGTTAAAGAAGCCGAGGAGTTGGCAGTTGCCAGCATACCCATTGGCCGGATGGTGGAGTCCAAAGACATCGCGGATTTAATCCTGTTCCTGGTCTCCGACCGGGCAGGTGCGATCACCGGCCAAACCATCGCTGTTGAGGGTGGAGCAGGCCGAGGCATGAATTACTAGCAAGTTTCGCCATTAGACACTGCATCTGTTAGGGTCGATAGCGCATTCAAATTACTGATTAGCAAACTTTGCGCGTCCGCGCGTCCGTTAGATGAGCTCGCCTGTAACACCACGGCAATCAATATGCTAATTAGAACTGACAAATTAAGGAACAAATAGATGCTTATTCCGGGCAACCAACTTGAAACAATCTCGCGGGCGCTCAACCTTCGTACACTTTTGGTTTTGGTGCCCTTGTTGCTGTTGTTGGCAGCAGCCTGTTCTTCTGACTCAGAGGATCCGATAATCTCCAGCGAACAGGAAGCCGGCGGCCCGGAGTACTCCGGCACAATCATCACCACCGACCTGGCTGTGGGCGTTAATCGGCTGCTATTTGGAGTGGTTGACCGCAAAGGTATGCCCGTAATCGGCGACTCTGCAGACGTGGGTGTCTTCTTCTTAGTTCCAAGAGAAGACGCCAGGGAACTACGGCAACAGGTCACCGCTGATTTCATATCCTGGCCCACAGTGATCGGTGGGGTTTTCGGGGCCGAGGTAGACATTCCCCTTGGCGGAGTCTACGAACTTGATATCCGTTACACGTCCAGTGATGGCGTGGAGGTCTTCGCCCAAACTAGTTTCTTGGTTAAAGACGAGTCTGAAACCCCGTCCGTTGGCTCGCCCGCACCGACCAGCGTGACCCACACCCTTGCCGACGCTGAAGAAATTAGCCACATCACCAGTTCGTCTGAGCCGGACCCGGAGCTTTATCAACTATCCATTGACGAGGCATTATCCGAGCACAAGCCGCTGGTAATAGTGTTCGCCACGCCCGCCTTCTGCGTCAGCGCAACTTGCGGTCCCCAGGTGGGGGAGATAACCAAGGTGAAAGCCATCGTGGGAGACCAAGCGAACTTCATCCACGTGGAGGTTTTTGAAGACCCCCACCTGATAGAAAATTCCAGACACGCTGGTCAATTGGTGCCGGCAGTGTTGGAATGGGGACTGCCCACAGAGCCGTGGGTTTTCATAGTGGATAAAGATGGCCTGGTCAGCGCCAAGTTTGAACAATTCACAACCGCCGGTGAGATCGAGGCTAAGCTTCTGGAGATTCTCTAGAGGGTTTATCCGCCCGGTTCTACAGCGTCGCGGACGTCGGAAGCAATAAACTGTCCACCGATTTTCCGATAGGTCACCTCGATTTTTGCACCCAGAGCCTGGTGTTGTCTCAAGTGACCCATGCTAATACCAACTGGACCATTAGTAGTGAATTCCCAGATTTGGCTATCGGCGTCTCGCATGGTCAGTGACTCAATCTCGACGATATTTCGGGCAATGGCATCAACCACTCGCCCTACTACAACCTGCTCGCCGCTGTCATCACCACACGCCACTGCAATCAACAAAATTGTGACGCTTGCCAGGGCGAGTAGTGTTATTTTTTTCATTTCCGTTCTTCTCGCTAACCGAACTTGAACACTTTAATCGCGCCTACTGCTGTAACTACCACCCAGGCGCCCATGGCCGCCAGATACGGCCAGGTTTCCCAAATCGGTTCGCTATCAATGGCAACCTCGCGCAGCGCGGCCACCATTGGTGTCAGTGGCAGAGCTTGGGCGATTTCAGGTAGCACCCACGGCAGCGCAGCCGTCGAGAAGAATGCCCCGCCCAGGAACATCATGGGCATGGCCACAGCATTACCCATACCAGATGCCGCTGCCGGTGACTTGGCCCACGCCGAAAGGATGAACCCAATGTTCAAGAAGACGACACTACCCAGCGCCGTGATCGCAAAGACCCAAAGAATGTTGCCATGGACATGCCCACCAAAGACGAAGACGCCCAATGCCAGGATGATTCCAGCCTGAACCAGTGCCAACAATACGTGGGCGGTTATCTCAGCGGCAAAAAATTTCCAGATTGGAAGCGGTGTCACCAACAGTCGCTTCAGAATGGACTGGTTTCTGAAAGTACTGATCCTAACCGCAATTGAAATAATGGAGTTCATCATGATGCCCAACGCCAAAAGGCCAAGCAGCACGTTGTCGAAATAGTCCACCTCGGGCACCTCAATCACGTCCGCCATGAGTAGTTCGGACGGGACAACAGGGCCGCTGTTGGATTGAATCTCAGAAACCAGGTTCCGTACCGCACCATCCACCAATTGATTACGGTCTGGATTCCGTGTGCTGTAAACCAAGTTCACTTTAGAGCTGATTGCCGGGTCGTCAAACGATGCGGGTATCACTATAAGGTAGCCAAGATCACCGTCGGCGACTTTGTCCCAAGCCTCGCTGAATCCAATCTCATCAGACTCAAGTTCCAGGAATTCAATTTCGTTGAACCGTTCTAGTAGCAGCTCTGAATTGGAGCCTTCAGACTGGTCAATCACCACTACATCAGCGGAGCCAACGCCGTTGACTTCAAATAACCCAAACACGACCACCAACATCAGGGGAAAGAATAAAGCCCAAAAGATGGCTTGACGATTTCGCGCCATCATCTTGATATTGGCCAGGGTTAAGGCAACCATTGGTTAGTCTCGTAGCTCAGTGCCAGTCAGTTCTAGGAACACATCTTCCAAAGTGACCGGGGTGATTTGAAGGTTTTCCAGACCTAGACCGGTCTTAGCGATCTCGTCCAGCATGGATTTTAGGGCTGAAGGGCTGTTTGCCAGGCGCAACAGGTACGTGTTCTCTGCGATGTTGCTTTCTTGGTCCTCTGCTGCCGGGTCGTTTTGTTCGCCAGACTGTAGAACCTCTACGCGGCCGTTCAGGGCTTCCAACTGGGCCATGGTCATGGGCCGGTCCATGGTCAGTTTCACCGCATAGCTGGCTTCCAGCTTATTGATCAAGTTTCTGGGGGTGTCAACTGCCAGTAGCTTGCCCTGGTCCATGATTGCCAGTCTGCTACAAAGCAATTCGGCTTCATCCATGGCATGGGTGGTGAGCACTACCGTGACCCCGCGTTGGTTAACCTCTTTGATGAGACTCCAGAGGTTACGGCGTGCCTGAGGGTCTAGACCGGTAGTCGGTTCATCCAACACAACCAATTCAGGGTTGTTGACCAGGCTGGCCGCTACTGCGAATCGCTGCTTTTGGCCACCGGATAGCTCCGCGACACGGTTGACCGCCTTGTCTGACAATCCCACCTGTTCCAGCAGAGTGGCAGGCGCGGCCTTGTTGGGGTAAAAGCTGCCTAGAAGGGCTAAAATCTCCGTGAGATTTAGGTAATCGTAGTAGGCGGAGGCCTGGAGTTGAACTCCGATACGTGCTTTCACCTCAGCTGCTTTGGACTGTAGATCCAGTCCTAAAACGCTGACTCGGCCTTCCGTTGGCTTCTGGAGACTCTCAATAATCTCCAACGTAGTAGTCTTACCAGCCCCGTTAGGGCCCAATATCCCAAAGACTTCACCACGTTCAACAGCAAAAGTCACCCCGTCTAACGCGGTGAAGGTACCGAATCGTTTAACTAAATTTTCAACTTGGACTGCAGGCTCCATAATAGCGCAGAAAATCATATCACAGTCTGGGCTAAAAACTGACATCCAAGGCCAGGAATTTGAACATCACATTAATATCGTGGGGGTCTTTTATCATCCAACCGCCGACCGGTTTGGCCGTGCGTGAGCAGGCACGAATTTAATTGACATCAATTTACCCCTATGATAACGTTCGATTCGTTACGGCAAGACATTTCAGCCCCGTTGAAAACACCGCTGAATTAGCGGCGGTGATAATATAACTCCACCGATTTACGACCACCCAACACCCACCAGGAACCCAATGAGACCCAGCATCCAGCTGATATCCATTCACCGCCACGCCTCATGTATATCTGACTCTAGCTATTCGTATGTTTTTGACTCAAGCTGTTCATTGTACTGTGGGGAGAACCCTCTGATCGGACTTCAGTCATGGAACTAAATCAGAGCAACCAGTTTCACAACTGGTTCAGGGGAATATCGGCATTCACCGTGTTGGCAACCTTTGGTTTGGTAATTCTAGGCGGAGTGGTTCGGGTCACTGATTCTGGCCTTGGCTGTCCCGACTGGCCAGCCTGCCACGGCGGAATTTTCCCTCCCCTTGAGACCAAAGCCATAATTGAATATTCCCACCGGATAACAGCGTCATTTCTGGTTGGCCCGCTGATTCTGTTTCTATTCATCGCCTCCTGGATGCGTTACCGGCAGGAAAAATGGATCCTGATTCCTGCATCATTGGCCTTTATCCTGGTCATTGCCCAAGCCATGCTGGGCGGCGCAACGGTGCTGGCGGAACTTCCCGGGGCAACCATAATGGCGCACCTAGCTGTGGGAGAAACCCTGGTCGCAACTTTGGTAGTAATTGCCGTGGTTGCCTACCGCGGCCCTCTCAGCCTCAAGATACCTGATTGGGGAGTGGGCAAAGTGCGCAGGTTCCCCGTCTTGGTAAGTATTGCCGGAGTGGCAGTTTTCATCCTTCTGCTTTCAGGCTCATATGTGACAATCACTGGTGCATTTGGCGCCTGTACTGAATGGCCGGTCTGCAATGGTGATGTCATCCCGGAATTTAGACTACAGATGAATCATATGTTCCACCGCTATGTTGCCGCCGTGGTTGGGCTTTTTGTTTTGTATAGTCTGCACCTCGGCTTTAGAGGCCGGACGCAGCCAATAGAGATTAGAGTCCTTTCTATGTCGGCCGTGGCGCTCTTCGTTGCCCAGGTCCTGGTTGGCGCGTTCGTTATTTGGGCGGACTTTGCCCAAGATATACGGGCACTACACCTAGCGATGGCCACCGCCGTGTGGATTGCTGTGTCAGCGTTGGTCGTAATGACTTTCTCCAGCCCCGGCAGTCGATGGAGCGGAGCTTCTAATGGCTGAAAGCACAGATTCCGGACAATCAACAATCAATAACCCTGAAGGTCAATCTGGAACAGGGAACGCTGGTGGTCTCAAGGGTTTATTAAATGACTATGTGACGCTCACCAAGCCGCCAATAATCTCACTGCTACTGATCACAGCGATCGGCGGCATGTTCTTGGCCGCAGAGGGGGTACCATCCCTGACTACTCTGCTCCTGGTCTGCGTGGGCGGAGCATTGGGAGCCGGTGGCGCCAACGCCATCAACCATTTCTTGGACCAAGACATTGACGCCATAATGTCTCGGACCATCAAACGACCGGTGGCCAGCAACCGCATCTCTCCGATGCATGCACTGATCTTTGGCATTGCGCTGAACGTTGGCGCATTCTTTGTTCTGACCTATTGGGTGAACCTGATAGCAGCCGTCCTCACCCTAGCTGCCACACTCTTCTACGTACTGGTCTACACCGGCTGGCTCAAACGCAATACACCGCAAAACATTGTCATCGGCGGCGCTGCAGGGGCCATACCGCCAATGGTGGGCTGGGCAGCGGTCACGGGCAGTGTGGATTTGCCCGCCTTGTATCTGTTTACCATAGTTTTCTTTTGGACGCCGCCCCATTTTTGGGCACTGGCTCTGATGATTCAAGACGACTACGCGGAGGCTCGAGTGCCCATGCTGCCGGTGGTGGTGGGTGAAGAACGCACTGTGCAGAACATTTTCATGTATAGCCTGGCATTGATCGCACTGACGATACTTTTTGCAGCTTCCGACGCTGTGGGCCTAATCTACCTTGGGTCAGCAGCAGTTCTTGGGGCGTTTTTCATCCATCTGGCTTGGAAGTTGAAACAGGATTACAGCATCCGCAGGGCCAAACATCTGTATCTTTACTCCCTGCTATATCTGGCGCTTTTATTTGCAGTGATGCTGCCAGACAGCGTCTTCCACTTTTAACCGATAAAACACCCCGTTTTAGGCGTACCATTATGTCTTTACTAAGCCCAAAACGCGTTGACAGGCCACTTGAGGCTGTGATAGTGTCGGCAAGGTTAGTGAAATTTGGCACACACACGCTCAAGAAGTGGTCATTTTGAGGGCGATTTAGCCTAAAATAATGAACAACTTCGAGGCGTGATTACCAGGCTAAATAAAACTCCGGGGAGTCAACAAATGGGGCTGCCGCCCTTCCGACGGGCAGGATCCCTTCCCATGCAACCCTCTTCGAAATCCAATCAACCCACGGGACGCCGCAGTAGTCTAAAGAACCGATCGGTTCTCTTTGGTCTAATGGCGGCCCTTTTCTTGTTCGCGGTTGGTTGTACCAAAGACGGCCAATCAACCTGGGAAGCATTTGGTCCTGTCGCACAAAAGCAATTAGACCTTTTCAACGTCATTCTATGGGTCATGGTCGCCGTCTTCATCTTAGTAGAGGGCGTACTCGTCTACGCAATCGTCCGTTATCGCCGACGTCCAGGAGACGCCAAGCCACCACAGATCCACGGCAACAACACGTTGGAAATCACCCTGACCATCATTCCAACGATTCTAGTGCTCGCTTTAGGAATCTGGTCGGTATTCGCCCTCTTTGAAATCGACAAGCCGCCTGAAGACGGACCAGCGCCGCTCCAGGTAACCGTAACCGGCCACCAGTGGTGGTTTGAGTTTGAATACCCCGATGCTGGCAACGGTAAGAAGATTATCACCGCTAACGAGATGAGAATCCCGGTTGACCGTCCAATCCAGATAAGCCTGGAGTCAGACGATGTGATTCACAGCTTCTGGGTTCCCAAGCTTGCTGGTAAATTAGACATGGTTCCAACTCACATCAATAAGATGTGGTTTCAAGCTGACTCAGACAAGATCACAGATGACTTGCCAGTCACATTGTATGGACAATGCGCTGAATTGTGCGGCCTAGCCCATGCCTTAATGCGCTTCCGTGTCACAGTCATGGAACAAGATGATTTCGATTCCTGGGTAGCTGCTTACGGGCCGCCGCCTACCAACACAGCCAAAGCCAAACAGGGCGCACAGATCTTTGCACACCACTGCACCCTATGTCACACGATAGACGGCCCTGACGACCCGGCCCTCTCAGCCAGCCGTTTGACCGGGTTCCTGACCGGTGGGGACATAACCCCGGTGCCTGCGCCGAACCTGACAGACCTAAGAACTCGCAACACACTTGCAGCGGGCATCGTCGACCTGAATGAGACGACCTTGAGACAATGGCTACACAACCCAGAAGACGTGAAGCCCGGCAACTATATGTCGGAACGCGCGGTCTTGTACCAAGACGGGCCCGCAAACCTACCCGATGAAGCGATAGATGCCCTAATTGGGTATCTGCTAGACCTGCGGTAGATTCTACCAATAGGAGCAAAGACCGTGGCGTTCTCGATGGCTTAGCCTGAGAAGACCCCGGACAAAGCAAAAGATGGCAGCGATAACCGGCGTAATTCCACGACCAACAAGCTATGCGGGCATATGGGGCTGGATGACAACAGTCGACCATAAGCGCATCGCTGTGCTTTACGGCGTAACTGCATTTATTTTCATGTTGATTGCGGGCGTAGAAGCCGGCGTCATACGGTTGCAGTTGGCTTCAGCCGACAGCGACTTAATCGGTCCTGGCCGTTTCAACCAGATGTTTACCATGCACGCCACCACGATGGTATTCATGGTCATCATGCCGCTAGGTGTCAGCTTCTTTAACTTCGTAATACCATTGGCCATTGGCGCCCGAGACGTGGCGTTCCCAAGGCTAAATGCCCTCAGCTTTTGGCTCTTCCTGTTCGGTGGAATACTCATGCACGTGAGTTTCCTTGTAGATCAGGTTCCGGACGCTGGTTGGTTCTCTTACGCCAACCTCACAGAAAAACCCTTCAGCATGAACAGAGGCTTGGACTACTGGGCCATCAGCCTTTTGGTCATGGGTTCTGCATCAGTTGCTGGTGGGCTTAACTTCGTGGTGACAATAATCAACTTGCGGGCGCCGGGCATGTCTATGATGCGAATGCCGGTTTTTGTTTGGATGACCTTAATCACATCCATCCTATTGGTGCTGGCCTTCCCAGTGATTACCGTAGGGTTGATTGAACTAGTCATGGACCGTAACTTCGGTACCCACTTCTTCATTCCTTCTGAAGGTGGTGACCCGGTTCTCTGGCAGCATCTGTTCTGGGTGTTTGGCCATCCTGAAGTGTACATTCTGATTCTTCCACCAATGGGAATAGTTTCAGAAGTTCTACCGACGTTCTCCCGGAAGCCCCTGTTCGGCTACCCGTTCGTCATTTTCTCTGGAATAGTCATCGGAATCATGGGATGGGCGGTATGGAGCCACCATATGTTCACCGTGGGTCTTGGCCCAGTGGCGAACTCGGTCTTCACTATCACCACCATGTTAATTGCAGTGCCAACCGGCGTGAAAATCTTTAACTGGATTGGAACGCTGTGGAGGGGCTCCATCGAGTTTACGACTTCGATGATGTTTGCCCTCGGATTTGTAGCTCTGTTCATCGTTGGTGGACTGAGCGGTGTGTCCCATGCTGTGTCGCCTTCAGACTTCCAGCAACAAGACACTTACTACATCGTCGCCCATATTCACTATGTACTATTTGGTGGATCAATCTTCGGTATCTTCGCTGGCATCTACTACTGGTGGCCGAAGATAACCGGCAAGATGCTCAATGAAACCTTAGGTCGGCTGAACTTCTGGCTGATGTTCATCGGAATGAACCTCACGTTCTTCCCAATGCATTACCTCGGTCTGAACGGCATGCCCCGCAGGATATACACCTACTCTGCAGAGTTCGGCTGGGAGCATCTGAACCAGTTAGCCAGCGTCGGCTACGTAGTATTATTCGTATCCTTCCTGATTTTCATCCTCAACGTTTTGCAAACCCGTAATTCACGTAAGGTTAGCCACGACCCATGGGATGCCCCGGGTATTGAGTGGAGCATCGCTTCCCCGCCCCCTCCGTATAACTTTGCTGAGCTACCTGAGGTCGAGGGACGGGACCATTATTGGATTTTGAAAGATCGGGCTGAGGCCGCCGGAACCCCGATTACAGAACCGGAAGCCCTGGTTGACGAAAGCACTATCCATATGCCTAGCCCGTCTTACTGGCCGATATTAATAGCAGCGGGCGTGGCACTGATCGGCGGTGGGCTTCTGTCCCACTACGCCCTCAGCTTTGTTGGCGGAGCCATAGCCATGATGGGCGCTGTAGGCTGGAGCAATGAACCCCCAGCCGCACCCAGCGAGCACCACTAGGAGACTGAGAACGTGGCCCACGCAGTAGAACACGAATATACAACCACTGGTTTAAACCACCGGAAAATGCTCATGTGGGTGTTTTTGGGGTCGGACTGTCTTTTCTTCGGCTCTTTGATCGCCACCTACATGGTCTATCGCGGCCAGAGTTTGGTCGGACCTTATCCCATCGACATCATCGATGTCCCGCTAACAACCGTCAGTACCTTTGTCTTGTTGATGAGCAGCTTCGCCATGGTGCAAGCCTTATCGGCAACCCAAGCAGATAATAAGAAAGGACTCGTTACCTGGCTGCTGATTACAGCAGGGCTCGGAGCGATCTTCATAGGGTTCCAGATCTACGAGTTCAACTCTTTCAAGAATGAGGGCCTGACCTTGGGCGGCAACCTATTCGGTGCCACATTCTTTACGCTTACTGGCTTCCACGGCGCTCACGTGACCCTGGGAATCATTTGGCTGTTGGCCATGGCCTACATTGGCGGCAAAGGTCGCTTGGGCCCCAACACAGTTCTAGATGTTGAACTCCTGGGCTTGTACTGGCACTTTGTTGACATTGTTTGGATTGTAATTTTCACTCTGTTGTACCTTATCGGCGGGTTCGATGCCGGTCCAGTGCCTATCCCAAGCCCATAAAACCCATTCTGGACCGAACTCCATTAGGAGTCTCTAAGAAGTAATATGGCCCACGAAACCGAACATACATCGAATCACCCCACATTCAATCAATATGTGTTTATCGCGATTGTCCTTTTCGCGATCACCATTGTTGAATTCGGACTGATCTGGGACCGGATTGGCATCGCAGACGACTTGGGTGTCACCAAAATTCCGATACTGATTGGTCTCTCGGCGATAAAATTCGCCATCGTAATCATGTATTACATGCACTTGAAGTTTGATGATCGATTCTTCGGGACCGTCTTCATTGCCGGTTTGGTACTCGCGTTCGTGGTTGGTGGAGCTTTAATAACGCTTTTCATCGGTTTTGAAGCCAAGCCTCGTGAATACGCCTTGGCCCACGCTGTCCCATACGAAGGACATGAAGCTGCTGAAGAGCACGCAGCCGAAGTTGTCGAGCCTGGCACTGGCGCAGAAACGACCGTAGCATCCGGGCCCGTGGAGTTAGCTGTTGGCGTAGTGGGTGAAACACTCGCTTTCGACACGGCCAACATTACCGCAAAATCGGGTTCTGAAGTAACGATTACTTTCAAAAACTCTTCAGCTAACAACCAGCACAACCTGGTAATTGTTCAAGACGGGACCAAAGACGAGGTTGCCACCGACGGCACGACAGCCGGTCCTGACAACGACTGGGTAGCGCCCGGCGATGCCAGGGTGGTTGCCAACACTCCGCTATTGGCTTCGGGAGCCTCAGGCGAGGTGATTTTCACCGCTCCGGCCCCAGGCACCTATCAGTTCGTTTGTACCTTCCCAGGACATAACTTCACCATGTTCGGAGACTTCATAGTCAACTAATCCCGGTGAGCCCCGCTTTAATTGAGTAATGTAAAAGACCCTCCTGTATCACAGGAGGGTCTTTTACATTGTCTCTTTATGTTCGTCGCTCTTACGTATTGGTCTGATTACCGCTAGACGGCATACCCTCCCAGAAACCCATCTTTAATTGGTTCGACTATTCTTTCGCCCATTTGTCTGGCGGCCGTCTTGAGCCCCTGTTGCGCAAAGAGTAGGTCCCTAGATGTAATCTCCAATTTGGATGATGCGGCCAGTTTTACGGCATAGTCGGCCAGGAACCGGTCCACATGTGACTCGTCCTCAGCCATGCTTCTAAAAACCCGGTACATGGGCAGTGTCCGAACAAAGTTATGCACTTCATCTCGTGTCAGTTCAGGGTGTTGGTCGAGATTCAGTGAAATGCCAAAATCAATCAAGCGACAGGCTCCATTTAAGGCCACTAAAAGATGCGAGCGACCCTTGGGGTCGGAAAAGGTCACATCGTTGTAGTAAATGTCAGCCTGGTGCAATTGGCGGAGCATTTTGCCCACTTGAAAGCCAATTTGAGTTAAATGGTCATCTGTCTGCCGTTCTTCGGGTAATTCGGTGAAAAACGTCCCGGAAACAAATTCTTCGGTCAGGTAACCCGGCAAGGTTTCCAACTGAACCGGCCCAACGCCAATCTGCCCGGCGATGAGAGCCAGCTGGTCTTCCCTGACGCTCTGTAGCGGTTTGATGACAACCGCCCGGTCGGCAAAGATCAGCGTGACCACCATTCCTCTGGCGCGGCCGGAGAATTCCAACTTTGGCAGGTCCGATCCAGACCGCAGCCGCTCGAACACTTCTGGGAAGAACGCATAACGGGAGAGCGCTTTTACCGTAGGGTCTGCAGTGAGACGCAGAAACAACGGTAGCTCCAAATCAAATAATTTCCAGAAGGGCGGCATATGCTCGGGAACAGGCATCCCCGGAGCCGGCCGCATTGCGTCGATCACTTCTTCGGGCGGCTTTGGTGGTGAAGGTGCAATAGCACGTCTAATGACCGCTACTTCTTCAGGTGAGTAGTCCAGTGGCATCAGTTTTCCAGAAAATGCACGCCATTGGCATCCACCTGCAGAATCCTCTCTCGAACCACCGCGCCGGCGTTCAACATCCCATAGATGTGGGGGTAGATCTCACCCGACCTACTCGGTTCTTCTTTAAGCGGAGATGTCAGCTTATCCCGGTCCACGTCCAACACCAAAAGGTTTTTATCGCCGGGATACAGACGCTCGGAAACCTTGAGCAGCTGGGGGATATCTTTAGAACAGTGGATGAACCCCTCTTCTGCCAAACTCGGCGCGGAATATTCACCGGTGGGCTTGGCGGTCTCCCAAGTGTCTTTGTAGGTCAAGTGAAAGATCAAAGCCATTAATAAACCTCCCTGGGTTATAAGTGGTCAATCACAAACTATCGCGGAAAATTGTACCTCAGAACTGCCAGTGTTAGGATGATACCCGCAAACAAACGGGGAGGTCATCCAGTATGCGGGGCGAGATACACGAAGGAACCGGACTTCAGTACGTAACAATGGTACCGGACGAGTACACGTCGGACTCGTCCTATCCTCTGGTGATAATGCTCCATGGGTTTGGCGCAAACATGCAGGACCTGGCAGGCCTGGCACCCGTGATCAACGACACCGACTACGTTTACGCCTGTCCCAACGCACCAATTCCCTTTGAACTTGGGCCAGGGCAAACCGGGTTCGGGTGGATGACACCCCGTGGCGGCGGCACTCCTGACGAAACAGCCAACTCTGTGAAGTTGGTCGGCGATTTCTTCGATTCTATCTTCAAGGAATTCAACGTCGCGCCCGGAAACGCGCTATTGTTGGGCTTCTCCCAGGGCGGAGGAATGACCTACCGTTGTGGACTGAGCCGGGCCGACAAGTTCGCCGGCCTAGTTGCCTTGAGCGCCACCCTCCCCGAGCAGGAAGAATTGGCTGCTGGATTGCCAGAAAAACGCACTCAACCCATCTTCATCGCCCAAGGCAGGCACGACCAGATGGTCTCTGAGGATACCGCCCATTCTGCCAAAGCGTTTTTGGAAAGCAACGGGTACAGCCCAGATTTCCATCTCTACGACATGGGTCACGAGATCAGCAACGAAGTGCTGCAAGACCTCATTCCTTGGGTCGCAAAAGTCCTCCCGCCTAAGGCCTAACAGAACAAGCCAGGCTAGAGATCAGTGTCGTCCTTCCACGAGATTATCTTGTTGATGGAAATCTCGATTAAGACCATGCGCTGTTGTCCTAGTAGTTCCTTGGCAAATTCAGCCCCCCTGGTCGGTCCGTCGTAGAGTAGGCACATCCGCTCCACGATATCGTCTAGACCATCAGATGTCACCCTGGCTTGGCCCTCCAACAACAAGTAAGACAATGGCCGTTCCGGAGTGGCGATTGATAATGCCACCGCCGGGTTCTGTTTGATATTTTTGACCTTTACTGTGCTAGTGTCGGCCATGACCCAGGCCCTCCCTTTACTACCGGTTGCCTGTTCCCATAAGAACCAAACGGGCGCAACGTGGGGCCTGCCCCCCGTGCGAACGGTAACAAAATGGGCGATTCTTGCCTCGGATAGAAATGAATCTTGTTCTTCTTGACTCAGTCTGGCCATTGGTTTTCTCCGTATAATCTTAGGTCCGGGACCGGCCTAATATATCAGCTTGGTCAATCACACTCCTACCGGAGCCTCATATTCATTTCAAACTCAAAAAATTCCTAGCGTTTGCCTTTAGTTTGGTCATGTTGGCGGCTATTGCTTGCAGCGGCTCTCCCACACCAGAAAGCCAAACCAGCTCCGGGCTGCTGGTGAACCTGCCGCAAGACGAAGCGCCGCACGATGCCGGCATCGAATGGTGGTACTTCAACGGGCTATTCACCGACGACCTTGGTCAGGAATACAGCTACCATTATGTTACGTTCCAGAGTGAAGCCATGGAGTCGGCTGTGCCACACCTATTACAGGCCAGCTTGGGCGTCCACAGCTCCGGCAAACACATGACAGGCGAGAAGATAATCCTAGACACTTTCAGTGCCGACGCAGTAGGTATTGACATCGCAGTCAACGGCTGGGAAATGCTGGGCGACGGCGAGTTCTACAGCCTGGAATTTGACCTGGATGAATACGCTTTGGACCTGAAGGCCATCCCCGTACGCCCTCCAATCCTGCACCAAGATGGTCTGGTAAACCTGGGGCCCGCCGGTGACACGTTCTACTACTCCCGAACCCGCTTGGACACCACAGGCAGCATTACCGTGGCCGGTGAACAGCGAGAAATCACCGGGGTTAGCTGGATGGATCACCAGTGGGGGGACGTTATTGGCCAGCAGGTTGGCTGGGACTGGGCCAGCGTCCAACTGGACGACGGCAGTGACCTGATGGCAGTTATGGTCTGGAACCCGGCCAACAGGGAACCGTTCTCCGGGTATGCCACCCTGGTATCACCCGATGGCACAACATCGACCCTGGAGCAACCTGATGTGTCCATTACCTCAATTGAAACCTGGACCAGCCCCGTCACTGGGATCAAATACCCCAGCGGCTGGAAGATAGACATCAGTTCCCTGAATTTAAGCCTCGAGCTGAAGCCGGTGCTCCTGAATTCGGAGTTCGCCGGCAGCCGATACACGCCAGCGGCATATTGGGAAGGGGAAGTACGAGTGGTTGGAACTCGCGAGGGGAAAGATGTTACCGGTAGAGGCTTTGTGGAGTTGGTTGGTTACGATCCCACCCAATTAGACAGCCCGGCCGACCCGGCCCTGTACCCGCGACGGTAATTAGGAAGCGAACAGCCCTTTAATTACCTCGGCTACACGAGCCTGTTGCGCTGGGATATCGTCGGGTTGGACCGGTATGGGAAGGACATTAAGCTCAGCCAGCACCTGCCCCGTCAGTAGAACGGATTCTTCCTCGGAGAGAGCCCATTTGCTGGCGATGTCTGCGGCTCCGTAGAGCACTGCCTGTCGAAAGCCGTAGTCGGCCACGGCGCGGTTGGCTATATCGATTAATTTGTCCATGAATCTCTCGTCTTAAAGTAATCGCCAGGCTAAGTAGCCGAGGCCATGGCCCCGCCATCAATGGTATAGGTGCTGCCGCTTACATAAGAAGCTTCGTCAGACGCCAACCACAAGACTAAGTTGGCCATCTCATCGGCGCTCCCAACGCGACCCATCGGATGACCTTGGTTCCGGTCGTTAAAAACCTCCGCGCTGGCCGTGCTGCCCCGCATCTGAGGTGTGTCCACGCCACCGGGGGCGATGCAGTTGACCCGCACGCCCTGGGATGTGTACTGGGCCGCCGCAACGGTGGTCAGGTGAATCACTCCGGCCTTGCTCACGGCGTAAGGCACCGAATAGCCAACCCCGCGCAATCCGGACAGCGATGAGATGTTCACTATCGAACCGCCGCCGTTGTTGATCATGGCCGGGATGGCGTACTTACAACAGAGAAACACACCTTTAACGTTGGTCTCCATGGTCAAGTCCCAAAGCACTTCATCCACGTCCACCAAAGGCGGCGTCCGTATCAAGATGGCGGCCCCGTTAATCAGGATGTCTAACCGGCCAAAGTGGGTGACCACGGATTCGACCATGCGCTCAACTTGAAACGCGTCGGAGATGCTGACATCGACCATCATGCCGTTGCCTGGCGTGGCGTTCATCAACGTTAGAGTCTCTTCGGCCCCGGCGATGTTCCGGTCGGCAACCGCAACCTTGGCGCCCTCGCGGGCAAAACGCTGGCAGATGGCCCGGCCGATGCCCGATGCGCCACCTGTGACGATCGCAACTTTATCTTCTAGCCTACCAGTCAATTTCAGTCTCCCTAAAGACGGTCATTAAGACCACTATTAAAACGGCTAACGGTCCGTGGCTGGTTGGCACAGATTGTAGCACACGCTCATGCCGCTGCCCTTGCCTCAAAACCAGGCAGCAGGTATGATTCTTCCCGCGCCTGTCGCACGTGGGGTTTTCACGTGCGAAACATCTGCCAAAGTGACAATAAATTGACTGAAGATAACCTTAAAACTGCCCTCCATCGCACCCATGTAACGCTGGGTGGCCGCATGGTGCCCTTTGGCGGTTGGGATATGCCTGTTCAATACCCAGCCGGCATCCTGGCTGAAGTGCATGCCGTGCGTAATGCCACCGGGATCTTCGACGTTTCCCACATGGGCCGCCTCTATCTATCTGGCCCCAAGGCCACAGAATTCCTGGACTGGGTGCTCACGGGCTCTGCGGCATCGCTGCGGGTGGGCCGAGCCCGTTACTGCATGATCTGCAACGAGAAGGGCGGCGTCATTGATGACACCATCTTCTACCGCCTGGCTGAGGACCGTTATCTGCTGATTCCCAACGCCGGCAACCGACCAGCAGTGGTTGCCTGGTTCCAGCGTTGGATCGGCGAAAAATTCTCCCCCGGCTGCATTATGGAAGATGTAACAGACACGACAGGCCTAATCGCCTTCCAGGGCCCCGGCGCGGTGAATGCCATCGACAAGATAGCCGACACGCCTTTGTCTGAAATGCGACCATTCTCTTGGGCCGAAGCCACCATCCAAGGCGCTCCCGTGCTGGTGGGTCGCACCGGCTACACCGGCGAGGACGGTTTCGAGATGCTCGTCCAGGGCGAGGACGTGGTCAAGGTCTGGCAGATACTTGCCGACTCTGGCGCAACGCCCTGCGGACTGGGTGCCCGAGACGTCTTACGCCTGGAAGCCGGCCTTCCGCTCCACGGCCATGAAATTGATGAAGTGACCACACCCATAGAAGCCGGCCTAGACCGATTTGTCCGGTTCGATAAAGAATACGTGGGCTCTGATGTATTGAAAGGCCAACAAGATAATGGTGTTGAACGAAAACTGGTCGGAATAACCCTCCCTGGCCGCAGCGCACCACGCGCCGGATACAACATCCTGCACGAGGGCGAAACCATTGGAACCGTGACCAGTGGAAGCTTCTCCCCAACCCTTGACACCAGCATCGGCATGGGCTACGTTTTGGAACGTTATGTCGAGCCCGGCGCCGCACTAGATTTAGATATCAGAGGCCGTACCGTCCAGGTGACAGTGACGGAACTCCCGTTCTACAAACGCCCCAGGAGGACCTAGTCAAAATGAGTCCTGAAGACCGCAAATTTACTCAAGAACACGAATGGGTGATGGTAGACCCTGCCGCTGCTGGCACTGCCATCGCGGGTATCACCGAGTACGCCCAGGATCAACTGGGAGACATTGTCTTCTTTGAACTACCCAAGGTTGGTGACGCCGTGGCCCATCTGGGCAAGATGGGAGAGGTTGAATCGGTAAAGGCCGTTTCAGACCTGTTCTCCCCGATCAACGGCACAGTTACTGAGATTAATGAAAAACTTTTGGACCATCCTGAGCTGGTTAACGAAGACCCCTTCGGCGAAGGTTGGCTCATCAAGGTTGCCATGACAGACGCTGCGGAGTTGGACGGTCTAATGTCGTCCCAAGACTACGACGCCTTCATCGCTGGATTATAATGACCGCTACTCGACCTAACACTTCAGGAACCAACGAGGAGCACTTCCAGTCCCACTACATACCTAGCACTATGGACGAACAGGCTGCGATGCTCGCCGCCCTTGGCATCGATAGCATTGACCAGCTCTTTACCGATATCCCAGACGAGTTCCGCAACCCTATTCTGAACCTGCCTGCTCCGCTTTCCGAACTGGAGATTCAGCAGGGACTGGGCCAGATGGCCGGTAAGAACCGTCCCTTGAGCAGCGGGCCTTCATTCCTAGGTGCGGGGTCGTACCACCACTTTATCCCCTCCATCGTTAAAGCGTTGATAACTCGCGGTGAGTTCCTCACCGCCTACACCCCCTACCAGGCAGAGGCCAGCCAGGGAACACTGCAGGTTATCTACGAGTTCCAGACCCTGATTTGCAACCTATATGGCATGGAAGTGGCCAACGCCGGCATGTATGACGGCGCCACCAGCCTGGCCGAGGCCACTCTAATGGCCTGCCGGGTGACCAAGCGAGAGAAAGTAGTCTTGGCCGATACCATCTCTCCGGCTTACATAGACGTAATTCGTACCTATTGTCAGTCTCAAGACATTGCGGTGGAGGTCGTTGACCCTTCCAACCCCGCGTTGGACAACGAGACTGCCTGTCTGGTGCTCCAGTATCCCAATTATTACGGATACATAGAAGACCAGAAAAAGCTGGTGGATGCCGCCCACGCCCAAGGCGCATTGGCAGTGGTCTCCTGTGATCCCACAGCCATGGGCATGTTGCAGACCCCGGGCCACTACGGCGCGGACATCGTCACCGGCGACGGCCAGCCTTTGGGCATCCCCACCAGCTACGGTGGACCCTACGTTGGCCTTTTCGCTGCCAAACAAGAATTCATCCGTCAGATGCCCAGTCGGTTATCTGGTCGGACGTTGGACAAGAACGGCAAGACTGGCTATGTGCTCACCCTGCAAACCAGGGAGCAGCACATCCGCCGGGAGCGCGCCACTTCCAACATCTGCACCAACGAGGCTCTCTACGCCCTGGCCGCCACCATTTACCTGGCCGCCTTGGGCAAACAGGGAATGCGTCAGGTGGCCGAGTTGTGCTACCACAAGGCGCATTACGCCGCCGCCCAGATTGGCCAACTGCCCGGTTATTCCCTGCCGATAAACGGCCCATTCTTCCAAGAATTTGTCGTTCAGTGCCCAGCGTCCCCTACCGAGATAAACAAAAAATTGATGGATCGGAACATTCTAGGCGGTCTGGACGTAAGCGAAAAAGTACCCAACGGCATGCTTCTATGCGTTACCGAGATGAACTCCAAAGAGGACATCGACGCCTTAGTAGCAGCCCTGTCGGAGATCAAGTAATGCAGCAAGGTGGAAACCGGCAGACTGAAAAACTGCTACTACAGCGCAGCGTGCCAGGCCGTGTCGGCGTGGTACTACCGGGACTAGACGTCCCAGCCCAGCCGATGCCGGCCAATTCTTTGCTGCGAAATGAATTGGCGTTACCTGAGTTGTCAGAACCAGAGGTGGTTCAGTACTTCACCGGACTGAGCCTGAAAAATTTCTCGATCGACACTCATTTCTACCCGTTGGGCAGTTGTACCATGAAGTACAACCCCAAGATTAATGACGAAATTGCTTTCCAGGCCGGATTTGCTGGCATTCATCCCTTGCAGCCCGTCGAACAGTCCCAGGGCGCTTTGGAATTGCTGTACAAGCTGCAGGGTTTCTTGGGCGAAATCACAGGACTACCCGCCGTCAGCCTGGCCACACTGGCTGGAGCCCACGGGGAGCTTGGCGGCATGCTGATGATTCGGGCCCAACACCTGGCCAACGGCGAGACAGGTCGACTTAAAGTCGCAATCCCAGACAGCGCCCACGGCACCAACCCCGCGTCGGCCGCCATGGCCGGCTTCGAGGTTGTGGAACTAGCATCTGACAATGATGGCAACGTCGATCTGGGCGCCCTACGCAGCGTTGCTGGACCCGATCTGGCCGGTGTGATGATTACTCTGCCCAGCACTCTGGGTCTGTTTGATACTAATATCCTTGAGGTTTGCCGCATCGTCCACGAGGCTGGCGGGCTGGTCTACGGCGATGGCGCCAACATGAACGCGCTACTCGGCCGAGTTAAGCTGGGTGATCTTGGCTTTGATGTGTGCCACCTAAACCTGCACAAGACCTTCAGCACCCCCCACGGCGGTGGTGGACCCGGCGCCGGGCCGGTGTGTTGCACTGAACAGCTAGCCCCCTATTTGGCAGCGCCAATGGTTACTCAAAACGGCGACTCCTATGACCTATTCACACCAGAAAAAAGCATCGGGAAGCTAAGCGGTTTCCACGGGAACTTTGGTGTGCTGGTGCGGGCCTACACCTATATCAGGACACTGGGCGATGCCGGGATAAAGTCCATCAGCGGCAATGCGGTGTTGAGCGCTAACTACATGATGAATGCTCTGCGCGGCGTCTATCACCTGCCCTATGACCGCACCTGCATGCACGAGGCGGTGTTCTCAGCCGACTTCCAGAAGGAACGCGGTTCAAGCGGATTGGAGATTGCCAAGCGGTTGTTGGACTATGGCTTCCACGCACCGACGATGTACTTCCCTCTGATCGTCCACGAGGCGCTCATGATTGAGCCAACCGAGTCGGAGACCAAGGAAACCATCGACGCGTTCATCCAGGCCCTGATCGACATCGACCGCGAGGTCACCGAAGACACAGAGTTGGTGAACAACGCCCCCCACACCACGCCGGTGGCCAGGCTGGACGAAGCCAAAGCCGCCCGCCAACCCGACCTACGCTGGCAACCAGAAGCCGCCGACTAGGTTTTCTGACTGAGAGGAACGAGCGGCAACGACTTCTCATTCCGCTCATCCTGAGCCTGTCGAAGGACCTGTTCTCCTTAACCGTTCTTCTCGGCGTCCAGAATCGCCTTGATGGCAGCTTCGTCAGCCCGAACCTCTACTCCGGCCCGCTCTTCCTGTAGCAGCATTGCCACCCTGGAATCACGGTCGCCCCAGCCCCGGTTGATAGCCTCGGTCATCTCCGCCAAAGCCAGGTTGGCCAGGCGCATGGGAACGTCATATTCCCGACCCACGGAAACAGCAAGATCCACGTCTTTACGGGCCAGGTTCAGCGCGAAGTCCGGCGGGTCGAACTTCCCGGGCAGCAGATGCTCCGCCAGACCTTCAAACGTTCCGCGTCGGCCCTGTGCTCCCTTCCGCACCGCCTGCCATAGAGCCAGAGGCTCCACACCGGCTTTGACGCCCATTGTGAATACCTCCGCCAGGGCTGCCTGCACTACGTATCCCGCGCAGTTGTGCACCAACTTGGCCACCGCACCGCTGCCGATTGGGCCAACGTAATAGGCCTGGTCACCGATCGCATCCAAAACGGGTTTGCAGCGGTCGAAAACATCCTTGTCGCCACCAACCCAGATGGCTAGCCGACCACTCTCTGCGCCTCTGGGGCCGCCGCTTACAGGGGCGTCCAGAACTTCTATGCCGCGCGCCGCTGCTTCCGCGTGTATCTTGCGAATCATGCCGGGGGTGCTGGTACTCAGGTCAAAATAGACTTTGCCTGCGCTCATCCCTTCCATGATGCCCGACTCGCCCAAAGCCACTGCTTCCACCTGCGTGGGGCCAGGCAGCGATGTGAAAACAATCTCCGATTGCTCAGCCACTGCTTTCGGGTTATCGGCCCACGTAGCGCCGGCTTCCAGATGACGCGCGGCCGCAGCCTGGTTGATGTCATGTACAACCAGCTCATTACCGCCGTTCAGGGCGTTGTAGGCCATGTGCCCGCCCATGGTGCCAAGTCCAATAAACCCTACCTTCATTCTTCCTCCGCAGCGGGAACCCCGCGCAATTTATTCACTTTTAATCGTGGATAACATAGCATGGTCAGCTGCACATGCACCACCGAAGCCATAACACTTGAGGTGCGCTAGAATGTAGTCACAAATAATCAGGCTAAAACTGGAGCGTAACCGAGCATGGTGGAACATCAGGAAAAACTGTGGACATTTGATGCGGTGGAAGCGGGGCAGATTGGTAACGAAACTACCGTAGAAATTACTGCGGAAAATATCGCTGGGTACGCCCGAATTGCGTTGAACTCTGACCCCTTTTACCAGTCGGGCGGCAGCGACCTGGTTGCCATGCCGACCATGGTGATGTCTTACGCACCGCTGCTCCGAGAAGAGATTGCAGACGCCAACGGGTTTGTCGCCTTTGAAGTTTCCGAGACAGCCCGCAGTCAAACTCCGTTCGCCAAATGCGAAGCTCGTTGGTTCTTGCCGGTGATGCCTGGGGATGTCATCACCGGACGCCGAAAGGTGCTGGAGAAGTACGAGCGTCGGGGCAGCAAGTTTGTCACCTTCCGGGTGGAGGCCATCAACCAGCGGGGCGAGAAGGCCGCTGAGTACGACTACACCTGCATTTTTGAGTACGCCAAGGGGCAGCGAACTGTTCCGGCCAAAAACGACGGCCCTTCATCTAAGGCCACTCCAGAAACACCGCAGTCATCTAACTCTGGCTTTTTGGAATTCAACTCGGCGTCCATCGGTAACGTTTTAGCAGAGTTGGCAATCACCGAGAGCGAAGAAATCATGATTCGGAAGAACGATTTCCGCCTAGCTGGCCGCAAGAATGACAGCAACATCCACACCGATGAGGATTTTGCCAAACAGAACATCTTTGCCGGCGTGACTAACTCGGGTCCTGCCACCATGTCCTACGTAGACCAGAACCTGGCGATGTCCTTCCCTGTCAGCAGTTTTTATTCGGGCGGCAGCTTACTCATGCGGGCTATCACACCCTTCCGAGGCGGCGACACAGTCACCTTTCAAGGCGAAATAACTGGCAAGAGCGAAGAAGGCGGCAAGAAGCTGCTGGAAGTCCGTGTCAAAGGTATCAACCAGCGGGGCGAGTTGGTCAGCCTATCAGACGCTAGTCTCCCGTTCGCGTAACCCCTACCTAAGCTTCCCGTACACTCGATCGGGCTTGACCAGGACTATCACTGCGTCTTGTTTAACCATAGCTTGGTCGTATTCTTCCCAGTCTGGGTGGTCTTTATCGCCACAGACGCGAAAGACTTCGCGGAGTTCCACTCGCATTTTTTCCGGGTCAGTGTTGTGGTAGTCCATCAGCGTCGCTTGGCCCTCAACCACCGCACACGTGCGCCAGTTTTCAGTCACCGACATCACGGTACAGCGAGGATCCCTCCGCAGATTGCGGACCTTGGCCGAGGTGCCGTTCACGATTACAAAAGCGGCGTTCCCTTGATAGGCCCCACAGACCACTATGCTGGAATGACCGGCCCCATTGGCCTGGAATGTCGTTATCACTCCGCGGTGATTGGTTTCAAAATGGCTCTGAACGTCTTTGAACTCCATAACTGCACCTCGCTGAATTTTCCTGGGCTGAATCATTCCTGAATCCTGTTGGTAGTACTTTACGGCATTTGGTATACCATAGCAGCCATTGAATCGACACGCGAGACCAGGCACGGGGGTGTTCACTTGGAATATCGGGAATTGGGCAACACTGGCGAGATGGTGCCGGAGATTGGCCTAGGCACCTGGAGATATAAGGGCGGGCCAGAACCACTGCAAAAGGGCATCGACCTGGGCGCGTATCTGATCGACACCGCCGAGATGTACAAGACCGAAGATGCGGTAGGCGCCGCGATTAAAGACCGGCGTGACAAAGTATTTTTGGCCACCAAAGTCCTAGGCAGCAACCTTCGTCACGATGACGTCCTACGGGCTGCGGAAAAGAGCCTACGCCTGCTCAATGACAATGTTATCGACCTCTACCAGATTCACTGGTCCGACCGGTCGGTGCCCATCGCTGAGACCATGGGAGCCATGGAGGATTTGGTGACGCGGGGAATGGTGCGCTACATCGGAGTAAGCAACTTCTCAGTTGCCGAGATGCAAGACGCGCAACAGGTCATGACCAACAACCCAATCGTCTCCAACCAAGTGCTCTACAACCTCAAACGCAGAGATATCGAGTACGACCTGATTCCTTATTGTGTGGACAACGACGTCACCATCATTGCATACACTCCCCTGGCTGACGGATCGCTTTCAGGAAAGTCACGCTACCGACCCGACAAGGGCGGCTTGGTTCTAATGCGGGTGGCCGAAGAAGTGGGCAAGACAGCGGCGCAGGTGGCCCTCAACTGGTGCCTGTCCCGACCCAACGTAATTGTCATACCCAAGACCAACAGCGTCGCCCGCACAATAGAAAATTGCGAGGCATCGAGCTGGTTACTCACTGCCGAACAAGTCGCCGCGCTAGACGAGGCTTTCCCCCTCTAAGGTTCTCGTTTACCTCGTGCCATGCCCAGCGCTGGCACGATTGCGATTACTGAGATCAGGGAAGCTGTCAGGAAGAACCGTTGGAACAGTTCAAGTCCCGCGTTGTTAACGTTGGATGAGTACTCAGCAGCACGGGCTTCAAAGACGGTGGTTTCCTCTCCCGCCAGCGAAAAGGGAAACTCCAGCCCGGCGGTGAGCCCCTGAAAATGCTCCACTCCCCAGGCTGACAGGGTAGCCAAGCCAAGTGTCATGCCCATCATGCGAGAGACTACCACCAACGACGCCGCTGTCCCTCGATAGTCGTCGTCTGCCGAACTGAGCGCCTGCACGGTAATTGGCGCAATCACCAGGCCAAACCCGAACCCGGCAATCAGCAGATGGATCGTCAACGCCGGGTCAGCGATACCCAACTCCCAACCGCTGGCCAAGAACATGCCAACCGCCATCATCGCCAACCCAACCACGGTCAGCGGACTAGAACCAAATCGGTTGACCATCAACCCCCCAGCCACTGCCCCCAACGGGATGGCGCCGGTCAAACGCAGCAACCAGAGTGCCCCGGTAAAGGGCGATTTTCCCATGACGGTGTTGGCCATCAGCGGCACAGTCACCATGGCAACAATCAATGCCACACCCACGAGCACCTGGGTCAAATTGGACGTTAAAAACGACCAGGAACGAAACAATGCTGGAGCTAGCAATGGCTGATACGCCCTGGCTTCAACCAAAACCAGCAAAGCAACCAGACCGACGCCTACTGCCGCCAATAAGAACGGATACGGCGAATCTAAGGTGAAGAGGCTGGTCCGAGACAGAGCAAGCGAGAGCGCCAACAGCGCGGCTACCAGGACTACCCCACCCATGTAGTCCACTTTGGCTGTTACGTCACGGCGATTGGGCAGCCAGAATAAGGCGGCAAAAATCACCGCGCTCTGAGGCACGTTCAGCCAGAAGATCCAACGCCAGTTCAAGGCTTCAACTATCGTCCCGCCGTAGGCCGGACCCAACATAGATCCGGCTTCCGCAGATCCTCCGACGATTCCTAGCGCCAATCCTCTCTGCCCTTTGGGAACAAGGGTGGTGGCCAGGGCCATGCCGATGGGGACAGTTGCGCCGCCGCCCACCGCTTGTATGACCCTCGCACCGACCATCCACTCGAGACTTGATGAGACTGCCACTAGGCAAGTACCGATACAAAAGACTACTAATGAAGCCTGATAGACACGTGGGTAGCCGTAAACGTCGCCCAGGCGGCCGATCAAGGGCATGGCCACAGTGTACCCAAGCAGATAGGCGGTGATGATCCAAGAGACTCGGTCCAATTGGGTTATGGGGATTTTCAGATCCAGCATCACACTGGGCAGCGCCGTCACCACCACCGTCTGATCAAGGGCGGTGATGAATGTCCCAAGGCCGATAATTGCCAGGACAAACGGAATTGGCAGTTCTCGGTCTTTTCCCAGCATTGCTATGGCTTTAACCCTAGTGATCGTCCGGCGGTTCAATCACCACCGGCTGGTTGATATCTTCAAGGATCAATTGGCGAACAGTGTTTTTTTCATCAGTAGGCACGACTCGGCCAATTATATGCACCTGCTGTAAAAGGCCTTGGCTCTGGTCCAACCAAAGCTCAAGCTGAACCGGAAATCCCTGCCCCGCTCCAGGCACCAATTCTGAAAGGTCTTCAGAGGCTATTTGGCCCTTGATGTAAAGTGTATCCAAATCGCCTCGTCGTTCTTCACCAATGACCATGGGTCCTTGTACCGCTTCTACGATGTCGGCGAGGGTCTGCCCCAAGCCGGAGAGATTAAAGGGGAGACTGTCGGCGGAGATTTGATTCCAACGTCCGCTGAGGATATTGGTCATGTAGGCCGTGTCATCAATAGTGATGATGCTGATCTCAATGTACGACTTGGGAAACTCCGATTCCGCTTCAATCGTAACGCTGAACCGGCCGGGGATCGACACCTCTCCCGAGACCTTGGTCATAAGGACTCCAGGAACCAATATTGTGCTGCCTTCCAAATGGTCCAGGGTAAATGATGCCGATTCCAAGGCCAACAATTGGGCCACGGCCTGACTCATCGCTGGACCAGGGTCGATGTCAGAAAATTCCGCCTGGGTAGTGCGATCCGAGCCACAGGCAACCAACAAAACGGCCACCATCAACGCAACAATTAGAAGCTTGTACCTTAGTTCCACGACCAAACAGCCAGAACGCCTGCACCCAAATCGCAGGGTCCTTCATCGCCTTCTACATCCAACACGTAGACGCGGTCGCCTGTGGGGGTGCGCCCGTTATTTCTCAGAGCCACTTTTCCCTTGGTGCCAGCCACAACCAGCCACTTTCCGTCCGGGGACCACGGAGAATGCGAGTAGGCATACTGATCAAAAAAACTGAGCATAATGAATACTTCAGATGATGGCTGGAAGCTGAACAATCGCTTGTTATCGGAGCCGTCGCTGGGAGATACCACCCACTCCAGTTCCTGTTCTTGGGCGTTCACCGATACCCAAGCCAGCTTGTCGCCAGCCGGGGACCAGAAAAACGCCCAGACCTCACTAGAGCCAGCACCAGAGGTTAACGTAGTTACCAGGCCACCGTCCAGAGGCACCAACATCAACCGGTCAAAGAGGGGGGCCCTGGGGTTCGACTGGTCGGCCACTGCCAACTGTGTACCGTCCGGTGACCACATAAATGCGGCATTGGGTCCAACCTCAATCAATTTCTTGCCTTGATTGAGGTTGTTGGTGGCTGAGATGTAGAGTGCAATCTCTGAGTCTCCTTCATCCACATAAGCCAGACTAGCGCCATCTGGCGAGATTGCCAAAGCACGAAAATTGCCCGGTGACCGGAACGACTCACGAGGACCATCTTTCATCAGTGGTTTGGCCCAAATAATCTCCGGGCCAAGATGGATCGCCATCGCTTGAGCGTCGTTTGACCACTGGTAATACAGCGGTGCACCCCGATCGATTACTCCAGGAGAGTTCCCGGTCACTCCATCCCACACGAAAAGGGAGAGACCTTCTGGAGTAGAAGCCAAGAAGGACAGTTGATCACCGGTTGGCGCCCAGTAGATGTAGTGCGGGGCACCCTCAGCAACCAGTCCAGCCAGACCGTTTTCATAAATTGTCTCGCTACGGCCGGTCATCGAGTCCATCACTTCTACTGAGATGTCCGACCCATCTGTTTCGAGAGTAACTTTTGAAACAGCCAATTTAGTCCCGTCAGCAGACCAGGTTGGCCAGGTATAGTACTCATTCATTTGGAATGGCTGGGCCTGAATACCTCCGCCTGAACTCGGATCTGGAATGTCACTTTGAGCTTGACGGCTCCCAGTCAGCTGGGAGAGACCATTCCCGTCTGGGTCCACCGTAAATAGGTTGCCATTGGGACTAACGTACGCTATCCGGTTCACCTAATCGATCTCTCCACCAGTTTTATTATCTAATTGCTCGGCAATTGTCGGCATTGGAACGCTAGTAGAGCCAGAGCAAGAAACAACCACTATTCCAAGCAGACCAGCTAGATAAATTAGATTAATTCTCGCATCAAGAATTTACGCCCAATCCACTTCTACGTTACGACTAATTTAGGATAACACCACAGTTGTTGCGCTGTGGGCAACTATTTGGTTCAAGTGGATAACCAGAGACGATCCAGATTTTAACCTGGGATAAATCTGTTTGCCTTACTTTCATTCTCAAATTTAACAACCACGCGCCTTGATTCATTCTCAACTGTTTAAATGGTTATCAACATAGTTTATTGACCACTCCATGTTAAAATACATCTACTCAACCATTTACCAGGCGCACCCATGCCTATCTATCAACTAATCCACTCTCTTATGACTATTACTGTTCTACTAAATAAATAAATTCGATGATTGATACAGTTAGATTAAATATCAACGCTGGATCCGGTGGAAACGGATGCAGCAGCTTTCTCCGCGAGAAATACCGACCAAAAGGTGGTCCCAATGGGGGCGATGGTGGGGATGGTGGAAGTGCGTATATTGTCGGTGATTCATCGATCAATACTTTGTTGCATATCAAGTTCAACAGTACGATTTATGTCATTCATGGCGGACACGGCGGAGGCAAGAATAAGCGGGGTGCTAATGGTGATGACAAAAAGATAATGGTTCCAATGGGAACGGTTGTTTACCGAATGTATCCGGATGGCGAAAAAGAATATGTTGACGATATTACCACTGAGAATCCCAGGCTTGTAGCTGTGGGTGGTCGCGGTGGTTGGGGTAATTCCAGATTCGCGAGTGCAACCAACCAGCAACCTGTTCTTGCCCAACGTGGTGAGAAGGGTGAGCGGGTAGTCCTGTTCCTGGAATTGAAGTTGTTGGCCGATGTTGGTTTGCTGGCAAAGCCAAATGCAGGCAAGTCGACCTTAATATCAATGTGTTCAGCAGCGAAAGCCAAAGTAGCTGATTATCCCTTTACGACAGTGGAACCGATATTGGGTGTGGTGAAGGTTGGTCGGAACGACTTTGTTATGATGGAAGTGCCGGGACTGTTGGAAGGAGCACATGAAGGTATTGGGTTGGGTCACGAATTTTTGAGACATGCAGAAAGAGCGCGACTTTACGTGCATATGCTGGACGGAATGTCTGAAGATCCGGTGGAGGACTACTTGATGATTAATCAGGAGTTGGAACAGTTCAACCCTGAGATGGCAAGTAAAAACCAGCTGGTTGTTGTTAACAAGCTTGATGTCACTGAGGTTCGAGAAACTCAGGAAGATCTTAAAGTTCGTTTGCTGCACGCGATTGGTAACAAGGGTTCCAGTGTGCAATTCATATCTGCTGCCACTGGTGAAGGGGTCGATAAATTGATGGGCAACATCCTGGGTGCGCTTAACGACCTCCCTAAGGAAGAACCTATAGAAGGCCCCCAAGTCGAACCGATGCGTTTTCGCCCACAGCGATCTTCAACCAAAGAGGCAGTTTGGAGGGATGCGCGCGGCGTGTACGTAGTAGAGTCAGAATCTATGGAACGTTTGACGGCCTACGCAGATACAAAGGATCAGCGGGTTTTATTGCAACTATGGCGGGAGATGCGACGCTCCGGCCTGGCCAACTCGCTGATTGACGCTGGGATTGAAGCTGGCGACACCATTCGGTTCGGCGAAGTTGAACTAACTTGGTTCTGAGCGCCCGCTAGCCGTGAATATCGGCATTCTCGGCGGAACGTTTGACCCGATTCATCTAGGGCATCTGGGTATTGCTAATGTCGCCAAGGACCAAGCATCGCTAGATCGCGTGCTATTTATCCCCGCCGGCCATCCTAGACTGAAACAAGCAGAACCCTTGGCAATCGTGGAACATCGTCTGGAGATGGTCCGGTTGGCAGTCTCTGATACCGCAGGTTTTGAGGTCTGTGACATTGAAGCCCACGGCCCTGGCCCCACGTATAGCGTCGACACTTTAGTAGAACTTTCGGCCAATTTGGGACCGTCAGCGAGTTTGTTCTTCATCCTGGGTATGGACGTGCTGGGTCAGTTGCACCGTTGGAAGGATCCGGAGCGGGTGTTGGCCCTCTGCCAATTGTTGGTATTGGACCGTCCCGGAGAGGAGGATTTTGATTGGGATGAGTTCTACCAACGCATGCCAGAAGCCAAAGGGCGAATCCAGGTAGTTAATGCACCGCTGTTCGATGTCAGCGCTACCACACTAAGACAAAAAGCTGCTACGAACGATTCGCTGGTTGGGCTGGTGCCGGACGCAGTTGACGAGTATATTCGCAAGCAGAAACTTTATCTGACTGCAGGGGAAGGGAGGACGGCGAGTTGAGCGAAACAGTTGACCGACTCTTGGAATTGGCGTTGGACCGTGGCGCGATTAAATACGGCGATTTCACCCTCACATCTGGGAAAAAGAGCAGTTATTACTTTGACGGCAGACTGCTTAGCCTGGATCCGGAGGGAGCTCATCTGATTTCCCAAGCCCTACTTCCCTTGTTGCAGCACGCTGGGGCGGCAGCCATTGGCGGAACAACGTTGGGGGCTGATCCCATCGTGACTGCAGTGGCGTTAGCCAGCCACCTGGCCGGTGGTTCGATTCCGGCATTCATCGTGCGGAAAGAGAGCAAAGACCACGGCATGAAACAGAACATCGAGGGGCCGTTGGTGGCCGGCAGCAAGGTTGCCATCGTAGACGACGTTTGCACCACCGGTGGTTCGCTTTTCCACGCGATTGAAGCTGCTGAGGCAGCGGGCTGCACCGTGGTGAAAGTGGTCTCGCTTCTGGATCGAAATGAAGGTGGTTCTGAGGAGATGCGGAAACGCGGGTACGACTTCTCGGCCCTGTTATCCGCAACAGCAGACGGCAAGATAGAGCCTTCAACTGATTAAATAATCAGTCTTTGGCCGGGCCGTAGGGTTGGGCAAAGGCCAGAATCTCCGCTGAGCCAGTTTCTGACCCTGTTATGTTCAGTTGGGTTCCAGGGACTGCCATCGCCGCTTTAACGTAGCCCAGGCCCTTCAAAACTCCGTCTGTGGCCTCTGGAGCAACGGACGTAACCGTTCCCACGGGCTGTCCGTCTTGCATTAGCTCATCCCCCGGATTTGCTGTAGTGTCGAAACGCAGGGAGACCAAGTACTTCTGAATCTTCTTGTAGCTATCCAGCCGGGCGATGACCTCCTGCCCAATATAGCAACCCTTGGTGAAGTCCACGGACCCAATCAGCCCGGCTTCCAACGGATTGAAAGGCTCACCAAGCTCCGGGCCGAACTCGGGTACTGCAAAGTTAACCCGCACCGCGTCTATGGCGATTGCACCGACTGGAGTTGCGCCAATCTCTGTTAGGTGCTGCCATACTCCGGATGCGGCGTCCGGCTCGGTGATTAACCAATACCGAGACAAGGTACCGAGAGGCTGCTCAATGGCCAGCACATCGAGACCGCCTAAGTTCAAAGATTGAATCGTGAGCTGGTCTGGAGAGATAGGCTTCGGGGCCGCTGTTAAGCCCAAAAGGTTACCTGCGCCCGGGCCAATCAATGCCAGCATGGTGGTTTCGTACGAAACGTCATTTATGACCAAGTCTTCCATGATGGTGTATTTATCTAGCCAATCAATCACTGCCTGCTGACGGCCGGGGCTAGTCAACAGAATCACATGATCGCCCTGGTTCACAACTCCCAATACATCAATGATGCGGCCTCGGTCGGTTGTGAGGACAGTGACCGCGCCCTCGCCTGCGCTAAGGTCCACAACTTTGTTGGTGGACATGCGGTTCAGCAGGTCCAAACCATCTTCACCGGTGGCTTTTAAACGGCCCATGTATGAGGCGTCATGGATGGCCACAGTTGTGGTGGCGGCAGAGTATTCGGCGACGAAGTCAGAGTAGACGGCGGGCAGTTGAAAGCCGTGCCGCTCAACAAAGATGGCTGCGCCGGTCTGGAACGATGATTCTTGCAAGGCCATCGGTTACTTTCCCTTAGGGTTCATTTCGATTTGTGAAAAATTGGGCTGTAATAAACAAGCGCCGCTTTTGCTTCGGCAAAGCGGCGCTTGTGGTTTCCTGGTTAGGTGCGGAGCGTACTAGACACTAAATGAAGTGCCGCAGCCGCAGGCTTTCGTAGCGTTGGGGTTCTGAAAGACGAAACCCTTGCCGTTCAAGCCATCGGAGAAGTCTAGTTCGGTGCCTACCAAGTAGATGTAGCTCTTCTTATCGACGATGACTTTGACGCCGTGCTGCTCGACAACTTTGTCGGCGTCGGTAAAGGTCGCGCCATCAGTAATCTTCAGGTCATAGGTTAGACCAGAGCAACCACCGCCTTTGACGGCAACTTGGATGCCTACGTCATCGTTAATGCCGTCTTTCTCGGCAAAGTATTTAATCTTTTCGGCCGCTTTCTCAGAAATCGCGACTGTTAGTTCCACGCCATTCTGCGTTATGGGCATATTATTCTCCCCGGCGATTTAGTGGCGCTGTTTGGGGTCAGTTTCAATCGGCAGCTCCAATAAGGAGCGTAGACGGCTATTGTAGGGGTTGGTATCTCGCTCAGTCAAGAATGTGAGCCTAGGTTCCGTATTAATACAGGCTTAGCTGATAAGTTGCTGCAGTGCGTCGGCACCCAGGTACTGGTCTAACAAACCAGTGAAGTGGTTTGCTTTGGTGATTGTGCGGGCGTCGGTTCGGTCCAGCAGTCCGGCCAATGACTCAGCTGTGTCCATTGTGTTGGTGCGCACCTGAATCAGTGGCACCTCCCGTTTCAGGGCTTCGGCTTTAATGTACTCGGTGGGTTCGCCGGGTCCGGTCAATACGATACAGCAGGTTTTGTCACACATGGAGGCCATCTGGATGTCTGGGCGTTCCACGCGGGTTATCACGGCTTGGTTGGGGTAGCGGTCAAAGTAGGTGGGGCCTTCATCCATGATGTTGCCGCCAATCATGAATCGTTCTACTGGAACGTCGGCATGCACCGGGTCCAGCACCCATTGTCCGCCCAGGTGGTTCGCCAGTTGTTCTATAGTCACAGTTAGCATTCCGCGACTTTCGGGTATCACGGCAACCGGCAGGGCTTGTCCGGCCAGGTCACGGGCAGCTTCGTTGCGGCGGTGAATAGGTGTTGCATTGACGATAATCCCAGCGAGCAAAGGCCCGGCTTGGGAGACTGAGTCAGAGATGAAAGCTTGCTGGGAGTATCTGTGTACCAGCACAACTTTGCCGCCGATATCTAGGGGTGTGGCAGCGTCGGGACCTTCAACGATTACCAGATCAACCTCGGATTGAAGGCTGGCAATGGCTGCCTGGGTGTTCGCTAAGTCGTGAGCGTCGATTGGCTTACCCGGAGTTGGCACCGATGGTCCACCATGAGATTGGAGTAACAAGCCGATGAAAGCGGCATCTGCGTCCAAGCCCGGCGCGTCGGAGAACGCCTTATAGTAGGCAGCCTTCTTCCCAGCGGCGTTGGCTGCTACCAGCAACGCTGCTGCCAGGCTGGTCTTGCCAGCGCCAGACTGATTTCCCACTATCTGAAGGACGGCCACAGAGTCTCCTTGATGCTTTACTGCCAGGTGTTTCTAGCCGAAATAATTCTAGCATAGTGGCCGTTTGCCACCGGCGAAGGGGATGCTACTCGTTCACGTCTTTGGGGCCGGTGTTCTCGGGGTCGAAATTATCCGGGAAAGTAGTGGTGTTGTCCCACTTGGCTAGATTGAAGTCAGACCGGTGTAGGCTGGCCTGGGTGAAGCTGGCGCCGCGGAGGTCGGTGGCGACCCACATGGAGTCGCGGATCATAGCCAAGTGGAAGTCTGCGCCGACCATGTTGGCTCGGCTGAGGTCCGCTCCATTCATCATGGAAGAGTGGAAGCGTGTGTTGGTCATGTTGGTGTTTCTGAGGTCGGCCTCAATCATGTTGGACTGACTGAAATCGGCGTTGGTCAGGTCGGCCCCGATCAGGTTGACTCGATTCATGCGGCAACCCTTGACCTCAGCGCCCTTCATGCTGGCGCCTTTCATGTCGGTCCAGAAGAAATTTACGTTGTTTACGGTAGCACCAGACAGGTCAACGCCGGCCATGCCAGCTTGGCCAAAGTCTGCTTCGCTCAGGTCGGCGCCCGTGAGGTCTGAACCAGCCAGATTGGCCTTGCTTAGTCGGGCTTTGGTCAGATTTGCGCCCTTGAGGTTAGCTTCGTGGATCTTGGTTCCGGCTAGGTTTACGCCACTGAGATCGGCTCCTTCCAGGTCCAATTTCACATCGGGGTTGTTTTCTCGCCAGGAGTCCAGGGCATCCGGGCCGCTGGAGGCCAGTTTTACATGTTCTTGGTTAGCCAAAGTGTCGTACTCCGTTTACTGATCGTGGGGCTGAGCAGTTTGTTCACAAAAACACAGCCCAGGATTTGCTCCCAGGCTGCGTAGTCCGGGCCATCGAGTTGGTTAGGGAATTTAGGCTTCTTCAACCTCGAAAATTCTCTCGGCGATGGCCATTTTCAGTTCGTTGACCTTGCTCAAGTCGGGAAATGCTCCGGCTTCTTTTCGGTCGAAGATCTTTTCGCCATCCAGGAACACTTCCAGGCGTCCTTTATCTGAGGGAGTCATAGTGATGGCCACATCACCCGGTGCGTCGGACTTGAAGAATTCGTTCGCCAACCACGTGGCGACTGGGAAGTAGCCTCAAGCTACACAATAGATGATTTCAGCTTGTACTTTTCCGTGTTCTGACCCTGCCATTTGATCCTCCAATGTGTTGGTTCGCCGCCGGGTATATTCGAAGTATTAAATGTTAATTGATGACTGCAGTGCCGATACCAACCGCAGTCCGGTTGCCATCCTGGTTATCGCAAAAGAGGTCAACGGATACTCTCGTGCCATTTGCAGTGTCTTCTGAACCGCTGACGGCTCCGGTGACGGTGATGGTATCGCCAGCCTTAACTGGCCTGAGGAATTTCAGGTTTACAGTGCCAGTGTGGTTGAAAACATCAGGTCCGAAGAATTTTCGCAAGCACTCAGTGGCAAATGTAATCGACATGCGGCCTGAGGCTAGCGTGTAGGTGGTACCCAGCCGCTTGGCTGCCAACTCGGGGTTGTTGTGGATATTCTCCAAGTTTAGAATCCCAGTGGATTCAAACCCAAGAATAGATTTTTCCGTGATTTCTTTGGCGACGGAAGGAATCGTTTGCCCAGGTTCTATTTCTGTTCTGGATGCCATTTTTTCCCCAACTCATCAGGCTTCTTTAGTTGATAGGTACTAAGTTTTTCGAGCATGCGACCGTCTTCATCGATGGCGGTCGCTTCAATGACGATGTAGGGTTTATCCCGGCGCAGGTATTTATCCGCGATGCGGCCGGTGACGATGATCTTCTTTCCGACCACCGGTGGGTTGAAAAACTCCACTTCGTTCCCGGCGTTCACGGTGCCTATGGGATCGGTATAGACCATGGCAAAGGCGGTGGCGTCGTGCTTCACGCCCAGGGTCGGAAATGACGCTTCCAGGTCGTCCACGGAGGCGCGGAAAGCATCCACCATCTCTTGGGTCAGAATGTATTCGTAAGACCCCAGTTCCTCGCCAATGACAACCTTGTCATAGCTAAATACTTTAAGTTCTGTATCGGCCATTTCTGGCTCCTTGCAAGCTCAGGCAGGTCTCACGTTCGACTGTGCCGGGCACGTTGCTCCTACAATACTTAGTTTGGCTTTCGTAGTCAACGCGAAGGCACGGGAATGAAACGACTCTGGGCGTGGTGAGTAAATCGCCTTTGCCCTATAATGGGTGATGACATTTGTCGTTGAGGGCGTGACGCACATGGACCTGGTTTTTGAAAAGGGCGACTCACAAAATCCTAGAGGGCATGCCTTACTTTATTTTCGAGTAGATACAGAGAAGGACACGGTGTATGCCACCTATGTGGTGACGCTGCCGGTGAAGTCGGACCTCACCAAGTACGTACCGCCGTTCCTGGCCTCTCATTTGGGCAACATGCCCCTCAGTGATCTATCTGCCTTTGCCATGCCCCCCGTTCCGGAAGCCCTAGGCACCTTCTCTGAGTTAGAGCGTCTTAGCGAACTGAGACAGGATGACCTGGTCTACGGCGGCAGCATGTTTTCCTTTGATCTGCCCAGGATGATGGAAATGGCCACAGAGGCTGTGCAGGTCTACTCCGGCCTATGTTCCGACTCCTTGGCCATGAACAGTACCCCGGCTGAGGGCGCCGCCGCTGCTATCAGCGAAGAACTCAGAGAGACGCTGGATATGCCGGCGGCCCAAGAACCGGAGCCTGAGCCCGACGATTCATACAATGTGAATGAAGTGCTTTTTAGCTTCATGAGCGAGTCCGATAAACTGGGCGAACTGTCAAAACTACTGGGCCGAATGCGGTTTGCCGTTGATGGCGCAGACACGACAGCGGCAGATGAGGTCGGCGCAGAGATAACCGTGTTGGCGCGGCATCTCCCCGAGAATTACAAGGTGGCTGACCTGTTGGTCGCTGCCAAAGACAACTCAGACCGCAGTTCCCAGTTGGCTAAACTCTACATTGACCGCTGCTTCCGGCTCTCCGCGGGTGAAGCCGGGGCCGCCACCGCGTTGGACGCCCAGATCCAGCTGCTGCGAGACCAAGGTTAGTCCGGCGGATTCATAGATTAGCTCTCGGCTCTCCAATTTACGCGTTCTGATTTAACGCGCCCCTAATTAGCGAACATCGAATAATGGGAGGAACACGACAGGTTGGCATACCTCTCCCGACTTCGGTTAACCAATTTTCGTAACCTCACCCGGCTAGATCTTGGGCTATCTCCAGGTGTCACGGTCTACTACGGCCCCAACGCCCAGGGCAAAACGACCCTTTTAGAAGCTGTGTATCTGCTTTGTATTGCACGTTCGTTCCGCGCTGAGAATGAACGTGAGGTCGTTACATTCCAAGCGGCCAATGCTGGCGAGCAAACGTTGGTGGACGGGACCATCGAAAAAAATGGCCAGCGTCTCCGCGTCATTGTTGGTTATCAACCCACTCACCGTTCTGGAAACGACGCTAACGGCCTTGCTTACAACGTGCGTAAGGACATTAGGGTCAACCGCATAAAACGCACCGCTGGGGAGCTTATTGGCCAAGTGAACGCGGTGCTGTTCAGTGCCGCCGATATTGAGCTGGTTCAGGGCCCGCCATCAGGCCGCAGGCGTTTTCTGGATATTCTCCTGTCCCAGGCTGACAATTTCTATCTGAAAGGATTGCAGCGGTATCAAAAAATCGTTCAGCAACGGAACCAGCTCCTGCGATTGGTCCGGGAGGGCCGGGCAAAAGCGGACGAGCTGACCTTTTGGAACGACGAGTTGGTGCGCGAGGGGGCCTGGATCACCTGGCGACGCTATGAAGCCATGCGCCAACTGACCCCGGCTTGCGTGCAGCACCATGAAGATCTCAGCGGGCCCGAGGAAAACCTGGAAGTTGCGTATCGGCCCAGTGTCCTATTGGGTGGTGACCTTTCGGAGACGGAGAATAACTTTAGAGAAGCATTGGCCGCAGTGTCTTACCGAGAGAGAGCCCGCCCAGTTACTGCGGTTGGTCCCCACCGTGACGACTTCAATTTAATGATTGACGATGCAGATATGGGAATCTTTGCCTCCAGAGGCCAAGCACGGACTTTGGCGTTGACTCTGAGATTGGCCGAAGCTGAGTTTTTGTCTTCGGCCAGGGGTGAAGGACCAGTTGTGTTGTTTGACGATGCTTTTTCAGAGATGGACAGCTCCCGGCGGCACCGGCTCCTGGAGAAAGCCACCCACTACGAACAGGTTTTGATCACCACAACTGACCTGGAACAAGTTAGTGAATTTTTCGGCTCCGGGGCCAACTATAATTACATCGCAAAGGGCCAGGTTTGGCCTTCAGATCAGGACGGCAATGTTTCTGAAAATCCGGTTACCTATGAAGATGAACCCGAGGCCGGATAGGCTATCGACGAAACGGCGTGACCGGTGTATACATCATCCGTAAATGGTAAATAAATTAGCAGTTTGCCGACGTATCGATTTCGGGTTTGAGTAAAGGTATGAGTTAGATGGCGGTGACCCAAGAAACACTGGACGAGATTGCGCTTTCTCGAGCCGAGTACAACCTGATATTGGAGCGCCTGGAGCGGGAGCCAAACGCGGTTGAGTTGGGCATGTTTGGCGCGCTCTGGAGCGAACATTGCGGCTACAAGCATTCGCGGCCGCTCTTGCGCTTGTTCGCTCAAGATGAATCAACTCGGGCGGCAAGCCGTGTTCTCTCTCAAACCGGTGCGGAAAATGCCGGGGCAGTGGGTATTGGCGACGGGTTGGCTGTGGTATTCAAAGTGGAGTCCCACAACCATCCCTCGGCAGTTGAGCCGCTCCAGGGTGCTGCGACCGGCGTGGGCGGCATTGTGAGAGATATCTTAGCCATGGGTGCGCGTCCCATTGCCTTGCTCAACTCGCTACGCTTTGGCCCCCTAAAAGATCCGCAAAACAGGCATCTTTTCCACGGCGTGGTCGGTGGTATCTCTTGGTATGGCAACTGCATTGGCGTGCCCGACGTCGCCGGTGAGATTTGCTTTGACGAGTCCTATTCCGGAAACCCTTTGGTCAACGCTATGTGTGTAGGCCTGGTCCGCGCCGATAACATCGCAACCGCCGCAGCCAGTGAAGTGGACAACATCATGCTGCTGGTGGGCGCCGGAACCGGCCGTGACGGCATCCACGGTGCGTCCGGGTTGGCGTCTCGGACCTTCGAAGAAGAAGTTGAGTTGCGCCCCACCGTTCAGGTAGGAAACCCGTTCCTAGAAAAAGTCCTGATTGAAGCCTGCTTGGAAGCGCTGAGCACTGGTCTGGTCAATGCGATTCAAGACCTGGGTGCTGCAGGTTTGACTAGCGCGGCGATTGAGTCTGCGGCTAGCGGAGGCCGGGGAATTCGCCTTGATCTGGCCCAGGTGCACCAACGGGAGCAGGGCATGAGCCCTTACGAGGTGATGCTCTCCGAATCCCAAGAGCGAATGCTGTTGGTGGTTGCGCCGGAAAACGTGGCGGTCATCAAGGCGGTGATGGAGAAATGGGACGTGACCTGCCATGAGATTGGTCAGGTCATCGCCGAACAGATTGCTCAGGTGTCCGTTGGCCCTGAGCTAGTGGCTGATCTGCCGATTGGACCGCTCTCGAAAGCACCTGAATACCGCTTGGAAGGGAAACCGTCTCAAGCAGATATCGACCGACTAGTTTTGGAACTGGATTCTGTTCCGCTGCCCAAGGACGGATCGCAAGAGACGTTGTTGCGGCTTTTGGCCTCGCCCAACATCGCCAACAAACAGGGCGTTTACCGTCAGTACGACCATCAGGTTCAGACCAATACCGTGGTTGGGCCGGGCAGCGACGCCGCAGTCCTGCGGATTAAAGGCACCAAGAAGGCCATCGCTGTCACCATTGACGGGAATGGCCGGTTCTGTCAGCTGGATCCGTATCAAGGCGGCCTGATCGTTGTGGCTGAGGTCTGCCGCAACCTGAGTTGTTCCGGCGCGTTGCCCTTGGCGATGACTGACTGTCTGAACTTTGGCAGTCCGGAGCGACCCGAAATATACCATCAGTTGGAACAATGCATATTGGGCATCACAGAAGCCTGCCGAGTACTAGAAGCTCCGGTGGTCAGCGGCAATGTGAGCTTGTACAACGAGTCCAGAGGTCAGGCGATATTCCCTACTCCAGTTTTGGGCGGCCTGGGCTTGTTGGAAGACGTCGCCAAGGCAACCAGATCGGCATTCGCCGGCGAAGGCTTAATGGTTGCTTTGTTGGGCGCAGATACCGATCAGATAGACGTAAATGACCTGGCCGGGAGCGAGTACCTGAAATGCGTTCACGGGCGTGTTGCGGGTAGCCCAAAGATAGATATCAACCTGGAAAAGCGGGTGCAGCAGGCGTGTCGTGACGCGATCGGACGAGGTTTAATCTCATCGGCCCATGACTGCTCGGAAGGCGGACTGGCTGTGGCATTGGCTGAGTGTTCCATCCAGGGTGGCACCGGCTTCACTGGGGACTTTACGGTTGATAACCGTTGGGACGCCGTCCTGTTTGGAGAGCGCCAATCCCGCATCGTGGTCAGCTTGCCTGAAAACGATTGGGATGCTCTGGCAAACCTCGCTGCAAGTATTGATGTGCCATTGCTGAAACTTGGCACCACCGGCGGTGACCGCTTCCAAATCAATGGACAGGTGGACTTACCCGTCTCAAAGATTGCTGATGTGTGGAATAACGGTTTGGAATTGGCTGGTGGATAGCGCTCGGCTGCGGGTACTTTTCCTCACCCCCTATTTCCGGCCTTATTTGGGGGGTATTGAGCGTGCGATAGAACAGCTATCGTTCCAGATGCAGCAGTCGGACGCCGTGGAAGCTGTGGGTGTGCTCACCACCAAGTACTCGTTCCCCCGCCGTCCCCAGCCCACCTGGGAAGATCAAGAGACGACGCCCGAGGGCATAGCGATTTACCGGTTGTCCGGGTTCCCTCGCCGGTCGTTACCGCTGCACTCGGTGCCGCTGGTCTGGTTCTCGCCCCTAAAGCTGAAGAAATACCTGGACGAGTTCAAGCCAGACGTGATCCATTTTGTTGGCGATGGCTGGTTCTGGGGGCATTTGTGGGCGTGGTTATTGTTCCGTGGTCGAGCCAAGTTCGTGTTTACGCCGTCGTACCACACACTGCCGCCGAGCAAATGGTGGTTGAAGCCGATTAACGCTTTCTTATGTCACATCTCAGACCAGGTGGTGGCATTGACCAGCAGTGAAGCAGAGGGAGTGCACCGGGCTTATCTGGCCCCCAAAGACAAACTCGGTGTGATTGGCTGGGGGGCGTCCATTTACGAAAAAAGCGATTCAATCGAAGCCGACTCCACTCAGCAACGCGAACATGGGATGCCGCTGACTGTGTTGTGCGTTGGTCGTGTTGGAAGTCATAAGGGCCAACGTTGGTTGCTCGACACTTATATGCGGGCCCGTACTCAGTTCAACCGACCGGTTCGCCTGGTATTGGTTGGCCGGGATGAGGGAGGAACCACCAAGATTGAGAGTTTCATTTCCCGCAACGGACTCCATGATGAAATCATCGTCACTGGAGAGGTCTCTGATAGCAAACTGGCGGAGTGGTACGCAGAAGCTGACCTGTTTGCCCTATTCTCCCGCTTTGAGGCGTTTGGGTTGGTGTTCTTAGAAGCTATG